>NZ_CVTS01000039.1:186021-278216 GCF_900004755.1 Pseudomonas sp. 25 R 14
GGCGGTGGTCGAGACATGGCCGGTACGCAAATCCATCGGCTGCAGGGTTGCGCCGTCGAGAATCTGCACTTCTACTTTGGCGGCGGCGGTTTTTGGGGCGGTATTGCGCAAGTTGCCCGTGGCCGGGTTGATGGCCGGGCTGGTGCTTTCATACAACACGGCAACCTTGGTCGCATCTGGGCAACTGGCGCCACCCCCCACGTAGATAAAAAACGGCTTGGAACTGGCAGTCGCGCCCGCCGTCGACAGGGCACTGGCTTGTACCTTGTCCAGGACTACCGGAAAGTTTGCCCCGGAGCCAGCAACACCGCCGGTTCCGCCACTGATCGTGCAGGTGGTGCCGGTAATTTCGCCCGTCAGGGTAATGGTGCCATCGGCGGCAGAGGCCACAGGTACGAGGAAGCCACTGGCAAGCAACATGACTATCGCCAGGAGGTTGTTTTTCATTACGCAAGTTTTCCTAAGTGTTAAGTAGATGCCTCGGCACACGACGCGCAGGCACAAGCCCGCTCGCCGGATTCGGGCTTAATGACGCAAAAGGGGTTGGATCTTGAATGGCAGGTTGTTTATCAGGGCCAACACTGATCCAAGCAATAACGCAATGGACCAAACAACCTTTCCTCGTCAAAATGTGTTGCAAAGTTTGGCAAGGTTAAAAAACACCCACAACTGGCCAAGTGGCTAGGTCCGCACGTGAAACATGCTTATTTCCATAGGCCAACTATCCTCCTGACATTCGACGTATTGCCTGTAGCCGTTGCCAGGCGTCTCCCCCCCACTTCGCTACAGGCTGCATAAATGCCACTCACCATCAAAGGCCCGCGCAAACGCACCGCCCGTTACTTGATCACAGCCCTGTGTGGCCTGCTGCCGATACTGCTGGGGGTGGTCATCCTGTACATGCAGGCCCAACGAACTCTGGAGCAAAGTACCGAGCAGACGGCCGTCGAGGCCGTGCGCCAGTTCGACCTGATGCTCGACAACACCGCCCTCGCCGCCCAGGACCTGCTGCCACTGGCGGGCAAGGACTGTGACAACACGGTGAAACTGGCGCTTCGCGAGCAAGTCACCCGTCGCCCATTCGTACGCGCCACCACGCTGTCCTGGCAAAAAACCATTTATTGCAGCTCGTTGTTTGGCGACGCCTATGTGTCACCGGTCAACCCTGACGACTACGTCAATGGCCGCTTGTGGCTGATGAATGGCAACCCGGTCACGCCTGATACCGCACTGCTGGTGTACCGGCTGGTGGACGGTGACAAGGCCGCGTTTGCCTCGATTGACGGCTATCACCTGACAAATGCCCTGCGCCTGATCAGCCGCTATGCCGACCTGGTACTACAGGTCGGGCCCAATTGGCTGAGCAGCAACGGCAAAGTCCACACCACCTCGCCACCGGTATTTGCCGTGGCCCACCACCAGCTCGGCTCCCAGCGTTACGCCTACAGCGTGGAGGCCGGGATGCCCGAAGGTGAAGTGTGGCGTTACATGGAAGCGCGCTACCCGGCCTTGTTCAGCCTCCTGGTGTTCTTTGGCGTGCTGGCAGGCGTGCTCGCGCACTGGCTGCAAAAACGCTCCTCAGCGCCCACCCATGAGCTGCAGCGGGCGCTGGGCGCCAATGAATTCGTAGCGTATTACCAACCGGTGGTTCGCGGCGACACCCGGCAATGGGCCGGCTGTGAAGTATTGATGCGCTGGCAGCATCCAAAGGAAGGCCTGGTGCGCCCGGACCTGTTTATCCCCCTGGCCGAGCACTCCGGGCTGATCGTGCCTATGACCCGCGCCTTGATGCGCCAGGTCGCCACACAACTGGCGCCCCACGCCGCTCGCCTGGGCGACAATTTCCATGTGGGGGTCAATATCACCGCCAGGCATTGCCAGGACCTGGAGTTGGTGCAGGACTGCCGGGAATTCCTTGCGGCCTTTAAGCCGGGCCAAGTCCTGTTGACGCTGGAGTTGACCGAGCGCGAACTGATCGAACCCACCGACGTGACTCGCCAACTGTTCCAGGCCCTGCACGAACTGGGCGTGCTGATCGCCATTGATGACTTCGGCACCGGCCACTCCAGCCTGGGTTATTTGCGCAACTTCAATGTTGACTACTTGAAAATCGATCAAAGCTTTGTCGCAATGATCGGCGTCGACGCACTATCGCGGCATATACTCGACAGCATCATTGAGTTATCGGGCAAGCTTGACTTGGGCATCGTGGCAGAAGGTGTGGAAACCCAAGAGCAATGCGACTATCTGGCGGCGCAAGGCGTGGACTTCTTGCAAGGCTATCTGTTTGGCCGCCCGGTGCCTTTTGACGCCTTCATTAAGTCTTTGCAGTGAAATTGAATATCCATCTAGCAGGATGATGAAATATTGTTATTTATACAAAAGACATGATTTACTCGTGACTCATTAACTACTACAATTTTTCCTGCCTGCGCTGAATCGGCAGGAGAGCCACTTTTTACCGAGTCACGCTGAGGCTCTTGGCTTATAGCTTTGTTTGCAGTTGGTATCAGCCAAATACACTATTGGAGTAAAGATTTTGTCCAGACTCGCCGAATTTCGTGCAGCAGAAAAAGCCCTTCAAGAACAGCTCGCCCAGCTGGAATCCCTGAAGAACGACGCTGGTTTGAAGAAAGAAATCGAATTTGAAGAAAAACTTCAAGGGCTGATGAAAACCTACGGCAAGAGCCTGCGCGACATCATTTCCATCCTTGATCCAAACCCAGGCAAATCGGGCATCCAGGTAGCTGCCGCACCAAAAACCCGCCGTGCACGCGTGGTCAAGGTGTATCACAACCCGCACACGGGTGAACTGATTGAAACCAAGGGCGGCAACCACCGCGGCCTGAAAGCCTGGAAAGAACAGTATGGCGCAGCCACTGTAGACTCCTGGCTTCGCGGCTAATACTGGCGCACTAATAAAAAGCCCTGCAGACGCAGGGCTTTTTTGTTTTTGCGCTTCGCTTTCAAACCCTGTGGTTTTCGAAAGTGAATTTTGAAATACATTCCAGTGGGTACAAACCCGCCCAGCGGGCGCTGAGCGCCAATGCCGGATAGTTGTGCGCTAATCGTCACTGAACCAGGCCAGGCATCTAGCCTTCACCCATCAAAGTTTCAAGCTTGCACGCACCGAACTGACTTCTTCCTTACTCGCCGCATAAGCATCAGCGTGTCCGGCGTATGAAAAAACATAGGCCTTATTCGTATCAACAGCGCCCACCAGTGTTTGCGAGAGCACATGCCGACCGTTCTCGGTAACGACGCAGGTAGTTTCCAGCGCCTCAAGGCGACTTAAAGTGGTCGAGTGCATCTTGTTACAAACACTTTGATAACCGCTACGGGCAAAGTCCTTCTGGATAGACTTGCGCATCTGGAGCAGCACACCTTGCAGATTGACCACATGTCCAGGCTCGATCGGTGTACCCGTCAGCTCCATGACCATCTGTGTCTCGCCGTTTTCATTGTTCTTTATTGCACGCTGGCGAGATACCGGTGACGGCGTGGCCGCTGCGTCGGCATCCGGCACCACTTCTTCTACCTGCCAGCCGCTAGGCCAATGAATCTCGGGATCTGCCGCCAGTACAGCAGTGCTGGCCAAGATCAGGCACAAGGTGCTCAACAGCGGTTTGTTCGATCGGCTCATTGCAAAAAACACTCGAAGTTCAAGCCGTAAAGTTTGAGCCTGCGCATGGGATGGTCGCAAGGCCCGCGTAAGCTTTTTCATTTGGCGCGGCCGGCGCGGCTTGCGTATCATGGCCCGGCTGCACGGATGCCTGTCAGCCGCAAGCCAAAGGACCGCTCAAGTCACGAGCTGCGTCTGCCCCATTTTTTCTGGAGGGCCCATGAGCCTGCACGAATTGAATACCTTCCCGGGCGTCACTGCCCAACCCGACACCGCCACGTCGAACTTCGTGTTCAACCACACCATGTTGCGGGTCAAGGACATCACCAAGTCGCTGGACTTCTACACTCGCGTCCTGGGGTTCTCCCTGGTTGAAAAACGCGACTTCCCGCAAGCTGAGTTCAGCCTGTACTTCCTTGCCCTGGTCGACAAGGCGCAGATCCCCGCCGATGCCGCCGAACGCACCCAGTGGATGAAGTCGATCCCGGGCATCCTGGAACTGACTCACAACCACGGCACCGAAAACGATGCCAACTTCGCCTACCACAATGGCAACACCGACCCGCGCGGCTTTGGCCATATCTGCATTTCGGTGCCGGATATCGTTGCGGCCTGTGAGCGCTTTGAAGCGCTGGGCTGTGACTTCCAGAAGCGCCTGACTGATGGCCGCATGAAAAGCCTGGCGTTTATCAAGGATCCGGATGCGTACTGGGTCGAAATCATCCAGCCAGCGCCGCTGTAAACACCCACAAAAGCTGCACCCACAAAAAAGCCCATGATCGCTCATGGGCTTTTTAGTTGCAGGCCTTACGCTCGGATCAGGTGATCAAAAGCACTCAGGGAAGCCTTGGCACCCTCACCCACCGCAATCACGATCTGCTTGTACGGCACCGTCGTGACGTCACCGGCGGCAAATACGCCTGGCAGTGAAGTCTCGCCACGGGCATCGACAATGATTTCGCCACGGGGTGACAGCTCCACCGTGCCTTTGAGCCAATCGGTGTTGGGCAGCAAACCGATCTGCACAAAGATGCCTTCCAGGTCGATGGTCTTGAACTCGCCGGTATCGCGGTCCTTGTAGGCCAGGCCGGTGACTTTCTGGCCATCCCCCTTGACCTCGCTGGTCAGCGCACTGGTGATCACGTCAACGTTTGGCAGGCTGTAGAGCTTGCGCTGCAACACGGCGTCGGCGCGCAACTTGCTGTCGAACTCCAGCAAGGTCACGTGGCTGACAATACCGGCCAGGTCGATGGCCGCTTCAACGCCGGAGTTACCGCCGCCGATCACCGCCACACGCTTGCCCTTGAACAGCGGACCATCGCAATGCGGGCAGAAGCATACGCCCTTGGCCTTGTATTCCTGCTCGCCCGGCACCCCCATTTCACGCCAGCGCGCACCAGTCGCCAGGATCACGGTCTTGGACTTGAGGGTCGCACCGCTCTCGAAGCGAATCTCATGCAACTCGCCGGGATTTTTCGCCGGGACCAGGCTGCTGGCACGCTGCAGGTTCATGATATCCACGTCGTACTGACGCACGTGGGCTTCCAGGGCGCTCGCCAGTTTCGGGCCTTCGGTTTCCTGCACCGAGATGAAGTTTTCGATGGACATGGTGTCCAGCACTTGCCCACCAAAACGCTCGGCGGCCACACCGGTGCGGATACCTTTGCGTGCAGCGTAGATTGCAGCCGCAGAACCGGCCGGGCCACCACCGACGACAAGTACATCAAAGGCGTCCTTGGCGCTGATTTTTTCGGCAGCCTTTTCGATGCCGCTGGTATCCAGCTTGGCGAGGATTTCTTCCAGGCCCATGCGACCCTGGCCGAAGTTCACCCCGTTGAGGTAGACGCTGGGCACCGCCATGACCTGGCGCTCGTCGACTTCAGCCTGGAACAGCGCGCCATCAATCGCGACATGGCGGATGTTCGGGTTGAGCACCGCCATCAGGTTCAGCGCCTGGACCACGTCCGGGCAGTTCTGGCAGGACAGCGAGAAGTAAGTCTCGAAGTTGAACTCACCTTTAAGGCTGCGAATCTGTTCAATCACTTCGACACTGGCCTTCGAGGGGTGGCCACCGACTTGCAGCAGGGCCAGCACCAACGAAGTGAATTCATGACCCATGGGGATACCGGCAAAACGCAGGCTGATATCGGCACCCGGGCGGTTGATGGAGAACGACGGCTTGCGCCCGTCATTGCCATCGGTTTTCAGGGTAATCAGCGTGGTGAGGCTGGTTACGTCCTGCAAAAGAGCAAGCATTTCCTGGGATTTCGCACCGTCGTCGAGGGAGGCGACGATCTCGATCGGCTGGGTGACCCGTTCCAGGTATGACTTCAACTGAGCTTTAAGATTGGCGTCCAACATACGGGCGATTTCCTATTAATTCGGTTTATTGCAGACAAAAAAACGCCCGAGCGAATCTCGCCCGGGCGTTTTGAGGGCGGATGCAGCTTACTTAGGTGCGGTAATCCGCCCTTGATACTTCACAGACTTAGATCTTGCCGACCAGGTCCAGGGACGGAGCCAGGGTAGCCTCGCCTTCTTTCCACTTGGCTGGGCACACTTCGCCTGGGTGGGCAGCGACGTACTGGGCAGCCTTGATTTTGCGCAGCAGCTCGGAAGCGTCACGGCCAACGCCGCCGTCGTTCAGCTCAACGATCTTGATCTGGCCTTCTGGGTTGATCACGAAGGTGCCACGGTCTGCCAGGCCAGCTTCTTCGATCAGCACGTCGAAGTTGCGGGAGATGGTCAGGGTCGGGTCGCCGATCATGGTGTACTGGATCTTGCCGATGGCTGGCGAGGTGTTGTGCCAGGCAGCGTGGGCAAAATGGGTGTCGGTGGACACGCTGTAGATCTCGACGCCCAGTTTCTGGAATTCGGCGTAGTTGTCAGCCAGGTCTTCCAGTTCGGTTGGGCAAACGAAAGTGAAGTCGGCTGGGTAGAAGAATACGACAGACCACTTGCCTTTCAGGTCAGCGTCCGACACGTCTACGAAGTTGCCGTTTTTGTAAGCGGTCGCTTTGAACGGTTTTACTTGGCTGTTGATGATAGGCATCGTTGACTCTCCGTCAGGGGTTAGTAAGTTGATGAGTGAATCCTACCCAGTCTCATCGCCGATGGCTCATTGGCAAACCTGATGCTGCCGATTGGTTTTGGCTATCAACACACTGTATTAATAGAAGAAATCTTAAAGCAGCGGATCGCGGATCTGAGTCATACCAAGAAAGGGCGTCGCTTCAACATAGCGCATGGCTGACTTCATGTCCTTCCAGCCGACATACGTCATCAACGACTTCAAATCCCAACCGCTGCGATGGGCCCAGGTGGCAAAGCCACGGCGCAGGGAGTGACTGGTGTACTGCTCGGCGGCAATGCCTGCACGCTCAAGGGCCTGGCGCAGCAGCGGGATCACGCTATTGGCATGCAACCCCTCCTCCCCCAGATTGCCCCAGCGATCAATCCCGCGAAACAGCGGGCCGCGCACCAGGGCCGAGGCACTCAGCCATTCAATGTAGGCCTGCACGGGGCACAGGCGCAGCAGCGCGGGGGTTTGATAAGTGCGCCCGAGGTTTTCACGATCACTCTTGCTGCGCGGCAAGTACAAGGTGATGCCCGCGCCCGGCACCGCCTGCACGTGTTCGATCTGCAGCCGGCACAACTCATCGCTGCGAAAGCCGCGCCAAAAGCCCAGCAGGATCAATGCCGCGTCGCGCTTGGCGCGCAACCAGCCCGGGCGATCGCCGGCAGCTCGGGCTTGCTCGCCTTCGCGTTCAAGCCAGCCAACCACCTGTTCCAGGTGCTGGAGCTGCAAGGGTTCGGCCTGTTTTTCCTGGGCGGGATGCAAGGCGCGAATCCCCTTGAGCACCTTGCGCACTACCGGCGCCTTGGTGGGGTCGGGAAAGCCCTGGCTGGAATGCCATTGCGCCAGCGCCGACAAGCGCAGTTTCAGAGTATTGACCGATAACACCCCAGCATAGGCCACCAGGTAACGCGCCACGCTGTCGCTGGTGGCGGGCAGGAAACCACCCCAAGTCACTTCAAAGTGCTCGATAGCCGCGCGGTAGCTGCGGCGGGTGTTGTCGCGGGTGGCGGCGTTCAGGTAGCGATCAAGTTCACTCATACCACTATCGGGCAAGCCGGCTCCTACAGGGATTGGTGTACGGACATTGGGCTGCAATTGAGTCCAATGGGCACTGACACGGGATAATACGCCAATATCCCATCTTATAACTCATCAATTTATACGTTTTGTTATTCATGATACAATACGTATATACATACTACATACCACAGTACTAAATCGACGGAGACCCCATGGCTCGCGGCGGCATCAATAAAGCAGTAGTTCAAACGGCACGCCTGGCAATCCTCGCCCGCGGCGAGAACCCCAGCATCGACGCCGTACGCATCGAGATGGGCAATACCGGCTCGAAAACCACCATTCACCGCTATTTGAAGGAACTGGACGAGAGCGAAACCCGCCTCACCATCACCGAGGCGCCCCTCGATGATGAGCTTGGCGAACTGGTCTCACGCCTGGCCCAGCGCCTGAAAGAAAAGGCCCAGGAGCCCATCGACCTGGCCCTGGCGCAGTTCGAGCAGCAGAAAACCGCCCTGCTCACCCAGGTAGAAACACTTGAAGCAGCACACAGCCAGCTCCAACAGCAATTGGATATCCAGGCCGCCGCCCTGGCACAAGAAAGCGCCGCCCTGCAAACCGCCAGCACCAGCCTGCAGACCGAACAAACCCGCAACGCCGGGCTCAGCCAGGCGTGCAGTGACTACGAGCTACGGATTACGGATAAGGACGAACAGATTCGCTCACTGGAAGAAAAACACCTGCACGCCCGCGATGCCCTTGAGCACTACCGCAACGCCATCAAGGACCAGCGCGAGCAGGAGCAACGTCGCCATGAAGGCCAACTGCAACAACTCCAGGCTGAATTGCGCCAGGCGCAGCAGAGCGCCATGGTGCGTCAGGATGAAATCACCCAGCTGCATCGTGACAATGAGCGGCTATTGATTGAACACCGGATAACGGCGAAGGAATTGGCCGCCCTACAAGAGCAAAGCCGCAAGGATCAAGCCCAGCAACTCAAGCTGAGCGAACAGGTAAGCCTGATCGAGAGCGAACGCACCTTGCTCCAGGAGCGTCTGCGGGTTGCCGTGCTGGACAGCCAGTCACGCCAGGACGCGCTGACCAAGCAGCAGCACACCCACAAGACTGTAGAACTGGACCTGATCAAGGCCCAGGCCACCATCGAGGCGCTGCGCCTGGCTGCCGTCGTTGCAACGGCGCCAGAGGCAACAACCGAGGACTGATCAGCCAGCCACTGGCGTGCGCATGGTGACGAATTCTTCCGCCGCCGTAGGATGCACGCCAATGGTCTCGTCGAAATGCTGCTTGGTCGCCCCCGCCTTGAGGGCGATCGCCAGCCCCTGGACGATCTCGCCCGCATCCGGCCCGACCATATGGCAACCCAGCACCTTGTCGGTGTCTGCATCGACCACCAGCTTCATCAACGTGCGCTCCTGACACTCGGTCAGGGTCAGCTTCATCGGCCGGAAACGGCTTTCGAAGATTTGCACGTTATGCCCATCAGCCCGGGCCTGCTCTTCGCTCAGGCCCACGGTACCGATATTCGGCAAGCTGAACACCGCCGTAGGAATCATCGCGTAGTCCACCGGGCGATATTGCTCAGGCTTGAACAGACGACGCGCCACGGCCATGCCTTCGGCCAAGGCCACTGGCGTCAACTGCACGCGACCAATCACATCACCAATGGCCAGGATCGACGATTCGGCGGTCTGGTACAGATCATCGACCTCGACAAAACCACGCTCGTCCAGCTTGACCCCGGTATGTTCCAGGCCCAGGTTATCCAGCATCGGGCGCCGGCCCGTGGCATAGAACACGCAATCGGCCTCCAGCACACGACCGTCCTTCAAGGTGGCCTTGAGGCTGCCATCGGCCTGCTTGTCGATACGCGCGATATCGGCGTTGAATTGCAGGTCCAGGCCACGCTTGGTCAGCTCTTCCTGCAAGTGCTTGCGCACCGCACCATCGAACCCTCGCAGGAACAGATCACCGCGATACAGCAGCGACGTCTGCGCGCCCAGCCCGTGGAAAATCCCGGCGAACTCCACCGCGATATAACCGCCGCCAACCACCAGCACGCGCTTGGGCAGTGCTTTAAGGAAGAACGCCTCATTGGAACCAATGGCGTGCTCATGCCCTGGGATCTCTGGGATCTGCGGCCAGCCGCCCGTGGCGATCAGGATGTTCTTGGCCGTGAAGCGCTCGCCATTGATCTCGACTTCATGGGGCCCAGTCAGGCGCGCATGGCCTTCATGCAGGGTCACGCCGCTGTTGACCAACAGGTTGCGGTAGATCCCGTTGAGGCGATTGATCTCGCGATCCTTGTTGGCGATTAGCGTCGCCCAATCAAAATCAGCCTCGCCCAAGGACCAGCCAAAGCCACTGGCCTGCTCGAAATCTTCGGCAAAGTGCGCACCGTAGACCAGCAGCTTTTTCGGCACACAGCCAACGTTGACGCAAGTCCCGCCCAGGTAGCGGCTTTCCGCCACGGCCACTTTTGCGCCAAACCCGGCGGCAAACCGCGCCGCTCGTACACCGCCAGAACCGGCGCCAATTACATAAAGATCAAAATCGTAGGCCATTTCACTCTCCTCGGCAGGGCATCAGGATACCCGCTTGCGCCCAAAAAACCAGAAAGCCACCCGAAGGTGGCTTTCTTGAGACTCAACAGGCACTGCTTGAATCAGTAAGCCTTGCCAGTCTTGTAGAAGTGCTCGTAGCAGAAGTTGGTCGCCTCGATGTAGCCTTCTGCGCCACCGCAGTCAAAACGACGGCCCTTGAACTTGTAGGCAATGACGCAACCGTCCTTGGCCTGCTTCAACAGGGCGTCGGTGATCTGGATTTCGCCGCCCTTGCCTGGCTCGGTCTCTTCGATCAGCTTGAAGATATCCGGGGTCAGGATGTAGCGACCAATGATCGCCAGGTTCGACGGGGCGTCTTCCGGCGCCGGTTTCTCGACCATGTCACGTACACGAATCAGGCCATCGCCGATATCGTCACCAGCGATCACGCCGTACTTGTTGGTTTCCGAAGGATCGACTTCCTGCACCGCAACGATGGTGCAGCGGTATTTCTGGTAGAGCTTGACCATCTGGGTCAAGACACCGTCGCCTTCCAGGTTCACGCACAGGTCATCCGCCAATACCACGGCAAACGGCTCGTCGCCGATCAGTGGGCGACCGGTGAGGATGGCATGGCCGAGGCCTTTCATCTGGGTTTGACGGGTGTAGGAAAACGAGCACTCGTCGAGCAGCTTGCGGATACCGACCAGGTACTTTTCCTTGTCGGTGCCTTTGATCTGGTTTTCCAGCTCATAGCTGATGTCGAAGTGGTCTTCCAGCGCGCGCTTGCCACGGCCGGTCACGATGGAGATTTCGTTCAGCCCGGCATCCAGTGCCTCTTCGACGCCGTACTGGATCAGTGGCTTGTTTACCACCGGCAGCATTTCTTTAGGCATGGCCTTGGTCGCTGGCAGGAAGCGAGTACCGTAACCGGCTGCTGGGAACAAGCATTTCTTGATCATAAAAGTCCTTAATAAGGGCTGTGCGTACGAAATTCGGCGCAGTCTAATCAGGCCGCAGCCACCTTACAATGGGCGCTGCTGGCGTTGCGATGTCAACATAGAGAAAAAATGTCGGCGTTAGTTCCGCCCGTGTTCAAACAAGCGGCCCCAGCGGCACTGGAAAAAACCAGCCTGCCCCTGATTTCAAAGGGCCACATCCTTTTTAGCACGCTTTATGGGGTTCGGCACTGACCTGCAACAACTTACGCTCCCCCACGGCATTTGGCGCTATCATTGCCCACTTGAACCAGACCACGAGATTGTTAATCGATGTCAGAACCCAAAGGCGTAAACGGCTACCTGATCACTAAGCGAGCAGACGGCTGGCACCTGATCAATTTTCACGGAGACAGCGTCGCCGGGACCTTCGCGACTGAAAGCCAGGCTATTGCGGTAGCTGAAGTGTTTGTGGACGAGGCCGGTCACGCGTCGAGCAAAAGACCCAAGACCAAGTAAGCCACCGCAACTGCGCAAAAAGCCCCGGCAAACGGGGCTTTTTAGTGTTTGTCTGTACCTTGATGGCCGTTCGCTATAATCTCGCTGAAAACGCCCCACACCAGTGTCAGCACGCCCCTCAACACTTCTGAACGACGACCCTTAGATGAACAAGATCCTGGCACTGACAACGGTCCTGGCGCTCGCCGGCTGCACCACCACTTCCGACATTTATCTGAAAAACGGCGAACAGGGCCTGACCATTGATTGTTCGGGCGAGGCCAATTCCTGGGCCAGTTGCTACGAAAAAGCCGACGCGTCCTGTGCAGGCACCGGTTACCGCATCGTCGGCACCGAAGGCACGCCAGCCTTGAAGGACAGCGAAAAGACCCTGGGCGCGGATGTCGGCAATTTCAAAGGCCGCAGCGTGGTGGTGGTCTGCAAGTAACCCGGGCGGTTACATGTGAATCTCGGCGAACTTGATCCCAAGCCCACGAATGGTGTCGATCAGGTCATCCAGGCGCTCAAAGGATTCGACCTCATCCTGGTCATCCACCAGGAAAAAGCTGCGCCCGCCGCTTTTCTTGAAAAACACAATCCATTCCCCCGAGTTGGCCGGATTTTGAATCACATGGGTCGCAGAGATGTGACCCTCTGCATGCCGCTCTCTAACGCGTTCACGTTTCATAATTGGTTTTCCAGAATGACAATGCCGCTCAAACCCCGGGGTTTGAGCGGCATTTTTTGTGGTCTGCCAATAGTTTAACGGATGCCTTGACCAATCAGCACACCATCGACCGTTTGCCCATACAGATTCACGCCGTCATTGGCGTGGAACTTGATGCGCGTTTTCTCCACCGAACCGTCCACCAGGCGTGGGTCCTGCGGGCGCTCGTGGCGGTTGACGTAGGCTGCCACGTCCCAGGCCTGCTGGTCGGTCAAGCTGCCGCCTTTACCCAGCGGCATGTTGTGCTTGATAAAGGAGGCCGCCGTGTTGATCCGATGCATGCCTGCCCCCCAGTTGTAGGAATCCTTACCCCACAACGGTGGCATCACATAGCTGTCGCCCACCTTCTGCCCCTGCCCTTCGGCGCCATGGCACACCGCACACTGAGCCTTGTACACCTCGGCACCCTGCGTCAGGTTGTAGCCCTTGGCCGGTTGCGGCACCTCGGGGTAACCGCGCCCTGGCAACTCCACACCCAGTGGCGCCTTGCTCGCCAACCAATAGGCATAGGTCGACAGCGCGGTAATCTCATGGCTGTCCGCGGCCGGTGGCTTGCCGCCGTTCATGCTGAACTGGAAACAGCCCTGCAGGCGCTCGGCGAAGGTGTTGACCTTGTCATTCTTCTTGCGATAGGCCGGGTACATCGGGTACGCGCCCCAGAGCGGCGCCGAATTGGCCAGGCGCCCCTGATCCAGGTGGCAGTTGCTGCAGTTGAGGCCGTTGCCGACAAACTGCGGGGCCAGGCGCTTGGTATCGACAAACAACGCATAGCCCTGCATCACCAGCTTTCCGTAGGCGTTGTCGGGCAACTCGCTTTCCTGGGGTGGCTGAAACGCCGTGGCCACTGGAGCCGCAGCTGGCACCTGCAATTGCGACTGATCCTCCATGGCGATCGGTGCCGCCGACACCTGCACACTGATCAACGCAGCCAACACGGGTACAAATGACAGGTTCTTCATGGCTTGACCTCCTGGCCAGGCAAGGAGGCGAAGTAGTTGGCAATCCCCTGCACTTCATCCTCCGTGAGGGATTTGGCCACATGCCCCATCAGGTCATTGGGATCATTGTGCCGGGTGCCACTGCGCCAGGCATTGAGCTGGGCGACCAGATAGGCGGCAGATTGCCCGGAAAGCGGCGGAAACGCCTCGCCAACACCGATACCCGACGGGCCATGACAGCTCACACACGCAGGAATCTGCCGCTCCCAGGCGCCTTGTAGCGCCAGTTTTTCGGCGGGATTGGTCGGAGCGGCACTGCGATGGCCGGCAGGCGCGACCGGCGCCGGCATCGCCGCCAATGTCTGGCTCACCGCCGCGATTTCTTCCTCGGTAAGCGCCTTGGCCAGCGACGTCATCACCGGGTTGCTGCGCGCTCCACTCTTGAAGTCATGCAGTTGCTTGCTCAAATACGCCGCCGGCAACCCCGCCAGCCTGGGGAAACCCGCAGCGGCCAACCCCAGGCCATCAGCACCATGACAGGCCATGCAAGCGGCCGCGCCAGGCTGCGCGCCACCTTCATTGAAAACCTTTTTGCCCTCCAGCGCCTGCGCGCTGCCCAGCATGAGCAGCAGGGCGCCACCCATCAACACTCTCTCCACAGACATCATCACGACTCCATTTTTATAGTTATATGCTTAGACCTACAATGCATAAGCCTACAAATGGTAGGGTAATGAGCGGACAGTCACAACCGTCGCGTAAGAAATCTCAGACAATAAAAAGCCCGGCACTACAACCGCAGTGCCAGGCTTATTGATCGGAGCTGATCGCGTATGAGCGGCGTCGTGGGCTCAGCCGGAAATGCAGTCTTCCGCAGCTTTCTTCACGTCACCCGGGCGAATCGGCACATTGGACATGCTCTCGTAGAGCTTGATGCTGCTACCGCTGGAGCGGTCTTCAATTTCAAAAATGGCGGATGGGTCAGCAGAAAACTTCTGCGGCACAATCACGCGCACACCTTCCTTGTGAGGCTCGATCTGCGACGGACGACGGGTCGAAGACAGCTTCTGCACCACGCATGCCGCGTATTCCTGTGGTTTTTTCCCGGAGATAACCGCCAGGGTTGGCGGTGTCTGCTTGATGTCTGAAACCGAAGCACATCCACCTATTGCCAGGGCCAGAACCAATACACTCCACTTCATACAAAACCTCCGATAAAGACCCTACGACAGCGGAGATGGTATTTTTCTCCCGCCCACGTAGGATTTATCCCTGATATATCGGTAAATAACTGTTTTAAATTGTCGAAGACGTCGACGACGACCCGATAATAAACGTGCTGGGGCTGATAAACTCCATCTTAACCTACGTATCGTTCTGATTTTTCAGAAAAAGCCCTTCTGGAGACACCCCCATGAAATTCATCCACCAGCGCGAACACTTGAACGAAGGGGACATTGTCGTCATTGAATGCTCGCAGACCTGCAATATCCGCCTGATGAGCGATGCGAATTTTCGCAGCTTCAAAAATGGTGGTCGCCACACTTATCACGGTGGCGCATTCGACAAGTTCCCGGCCAAGATCACCGCGCCCAGCACCGGGTTCTGGAACATCACCCTGGATGTCGTGACGCGCCGTGCCATCAGCGTCACCCGCAAGCCGGCCTTGTCCCATAAAATCCGCATTGTCCGCCGCACCAGCACCAAACTGAGCTGATTGCGCGGCCCCAAGCCACAGGAATGACCGTGACCCAAACCACCAAATACGTCATCAAGTACAAACTCAACGGTGAACGCCGTTTCGAATTTGCCCAGTTGCACGCGGCCAGCGTCGAAGAGGCCCAAGAGGCCCTGGCGAAAATTCACGATGCCAGTGATGAAATCACTGAAATCACCGTGAGCAAGGCCCTGTAAAACCATTACCGGCGACGGAGTGATTCTGCAAGATGGACACTCATTCCACCGCCGATCTGTTCAACGACGATGCCCTGCAACAACCGGCCGGTCGTGAACAAATCGGCGAACAATCCTACGTTTTCAGAGGCTATGCCCTGCCCTGGCTTGAGCGTTTGTTGCCGGAGTTGCGCGCAGTCCTGACCCAGTCACCGTTCCGGCACATGGTCACCCCCGGCGGGTTTACCATGTCGGCAGCCCTGAGCAGTTGCGGCGAGCTGGGTTGGACCACCAGCCGCCAGGGCTATCGCTACAGCCCCATCGACCCCGAGCGCCAACTGCCCTGGCCCAAGTTGCCGGATGGGCTGCGTGAGTTGGCGATAACGGCTGCCGCCGCCGCAGGGTTTGATGGCTTTGCGCCTGACGCCTGCCTGATCAACCGCTATGTACCAGGCGCCAGGATGTCGCTGCACCAGGACAAGAACGAGCGTGACTTCAGTGCGCCCGTGGTCTCGGTGTCGCTGGGGTTGCCAGCGGTGTTTCTGTTCGGCGGCCATCAGCGCAGTGACAAGCCGCGCAAGATCTCACTGTTCCATGGCGACGTGGCGGTATGGGGCGGCGTCGATCGCCTGCGCTTTCATGGTGTGCTGCCAATCAAGGAAGGCGTGCACCCGCGCATGGGGCCACAACGGATCAACCTGACGTTTCGCGCGGCTGGCTGACCCGGTGAATTCAACCGCAAGCAACGGAGTGTCCGGCCCCACCGTAGCGATTATCCTGGCCATTGATCCCTTGCCGAGCTACTGCCATGAGCACTGAAGATGATCTGCGCTGGGCGGCCATTGTCGCCCGCGACCCCGCGGCCGACCAGGCCTTCGTCTATGGGGTCAAGACTACCGGTGTGTACTGCCGGCCCAGCAGCAGCGCACGCCAGCCGCTGCGCAAAAACGTCGAATTCTTCGACACGCCACAGCAAGCCGAAGCGGCCGGGTACCGCCCCAACAAACGTACCTCGGCCGATCAAACCCAGGTTGCACAACGCCATGCACACTTGGTCGCTGCCGCCTGCCGCCACATCGAGCAGGCCCAGACCCTGCCCTCCCTGGAAGACCTGGCCAACGGCGCCGGCTTGAGCCCGTTCCACTTTCACCGGGTGTTCAAGACCCTGACCGGGCTGACACCAAGGGGCTACGCCCACGCCCATCGTTCACGCAAGGTGCGGGCCCACCTTCAAGACAATCAGTCGGTGACCAATGCGCTGTACGACGCAGGCTTCAACTCAAACAGCCGCTTCTATGAATCAGCCGACCAGTTACTCGGCATGAAACCCAGCGACTACAAGGCCGGTGGCACCCATAACGATATCCACTTTGCCGTCGGCGAGTGTTCCCTGGGCGCGATACTGGTGGCGCAGAGCAATCGCGGAGTCTGCGCGATCCTCCTGGGCGACGACCCGGACCAACTGGCGCGCGACCTGCAAGACCAATTCCCGCAGGCCAATGTGATCGGTGCCGACCCTGGATTTGAACAACTGATCGCCCAGGTGGTGGGGTTTATCGAAGCACCAGCCCTGGGCCTGCACCTGCCCCTGGATCTGCGCGGCACTGCTTTCCAGGAGCGGGTCTGGCAAGCACTGCGGGAAATTCCGGTAGGCAGCACCGCCAGCTATGCCGACATCGCCAAGCGTATCGGCGCACCCAGCGCCTTTCGCGCCGTGGCCCAGGCCTGCGGCGCCAATAGCCTGGCCGTGGCGATTCCCTGTCACCGCGTGGTGCGCAGCGATGGCCATCTTTCGGGCTACCGTTGGGGGGTGGAACGCAAGCAGCAGTTGCTCCAGCGCGAACGCCGCACCCCGCATGAACAGCCACCTGCGTCCAGTGAATAATACAAACTGGCCTTGCCCTGGCCGCCCCTGTTAAAAATGCCGGGCAGTCCTTCCTGAGCGTTCCACCCCTGGAGAAACGATCCATGAGCACCTGGCCAGACACCCGGATTCTTGACCTGCTGGGCATTGAACTGCCGATCATCCAGGCCCCCATGGCCGGCAGCACCAGCCCACAGATGGTGATCGCCGCCAGTGAGGCCGGCGCCTTGGGCTCGATGCCAGCGGCCACGTTGAATATCGAGCAACTGCGCCAGGCCCTGATCACCATTCGCCAGGCCAGCGACCGCCCGTTGAACGTCAACTTCTTCTGCCATCAGCCACCGCCCCCCAACCCCGAGCGCGACTGCCAGTGGAAGGACCTGCTGGAGCCTTACTACCGTGAGTTGGGTGCCGACTTTGAAGCGCCCACCCCGGTCTCCAACCGCGCACCGTTCGACAATGCCAGCTGCGAGGTGGTGGAAGAGTTCCGTCCCGAAGTGGTCAGTTTTCACTTCGGCCTGCCGGAAAAAGCCCTGCTGGACCGGGTCAAGGCCACCGGGGCGAAAGTAGTGTCGTCCGCCACCACCGTCGAAGAGGCCATCTGGCTGGAACAGCATGGCTGTGACGCGATTATCGCCATGGGTTACGAGGCCGGGGGGCATCGCGGGATGTTTCTCAGCGACCGCCTTACCAGCCAGATCGGAACAATGGCCCTGGTGCCGCAAATCGTCGATGCCGTCAGCGTGCCGGTGATCGCCGCCGGTGGGATTGGCGATGCGCGGGGGATCGTCGCTGCATTCGCCCTCGGGGCCTCGGCCGTGCAGATCGGCACGGCGTATCTGTTCACACCCGAAGCCACCATCACGCCCGCACACCGCCAGGCGCTGCACAGCGCCCAGGCCAGCGATACGGCACTGACCAATCTGTTTACCGGGCGCCCGGCGCGAGGCATTGTCAATCGGGTAATGCGCGAACTGGGACCGATCCATCCCACCGCCCCAGCGTTCCCACTGGCTGGCGGTGCTTTGATGCCATTGCGCGCCCTGGACGAGGCCGGTTTCAGCAGCCTGTGGGCCGGCCAGGCACTGCGCCTGGGGCAAGACCTGACAACCCGCGAACTGACCCTGGACCTGGCCCGGCAAGCCCTGATGCAACTCAACAAGGGTTAAGCCCCTGAGACAACTTTGCACTGTACCGACGATGGCGAACCGCTATATATTCCCGTACATAGCGATTAACGATAACAAGCCGCCACGTCGGCCCCCCCCCAAGGAGCTGCTTCATGATGATTCGTGCCTCACGCCTGGCCACCCTGATCGCCCTGTTCACCCTCGGCTCGGCCCATGCCGACGAAGTGCAAGTGGCGGTTGCCGCCAACTTCACCGCACCGATCCAGGCCATCGCCGCCGACTTTGAAAAAGACACCGGGCACAAACTAGTCGCCGCCTACGGGGCCACCGGGCAGTTCTATGCCCAGATCAAGAACGGCGCGCCGTTTGAAGTGTTCCTCAGCGCCGACGACACCACCCCGCAAAAGCTCGAAAGCGAAGGCGACACCGTCAAGGGCTCGCGCTTCACTTACGCCGTGGGCACCCTGGCACTGTGGTCGGCCAAGGAAGGCTATGTGGATGCCAAGGGCGCTGTCCTGAAGGAAAATGACTACCAGCACCTGTCGATCGCCAACCCTAAGGCTGCACCCTACGGACTCGCCGCCACCCAGGTGCTGGCCAAGCTGGGCCTGACCGAACAGGTCAAGAGCAAACTCGTCGAAGGCCAGAACATCACCCAGGCCTATCAATTTGTGTCCACCGGCAATGCCGAGTTGGGTTTTGTCGCCTTGTCGCAGATCTATAAAGACGGCAAAGTCAGCAGCGGCTCGGCGTGGATCGTTCCCGGCCAGATGCATGACCCGATCAAACAGGACGCGGTGATTCTCAACAAAGGCAAGGACAACCCGGCCGCCAAGGCACTGGTTGACTACCTCAAGGGGCCAAAAGCTGCCGCGGTTATCAAATCCTACGGTTATCAATTGTAAATGCCGCTATCGAGTGCCGACTTCTCTGCCATTTGGCTGACCCTGAAACTAGCGTCGCTGACCACTGTGATCCTGCTGGTCATCGGCACTCCGATTGCCCTGTGGCTGTCGCACACCCGCTCATGGTGGCGCGGCCCCATCGGCGCGATCGTCGCCCTGCCGCTGGTGCTGCCTCCCACTGTGATTGGCTTCTACCTGCTGCTGACCATGGGCCCCCATGGCTACCTCGGGCAGTTCACCCAATGGCTGGGCCTGGGCACCTTGACCTTCAGCTTCGCCGGCCTGGTGATTGGCTCGGTGATCTATTCCATGCCGTTTGTGGTGCAACCGTTGCAGAACGCGTTCTCGGCCATCGGCAGCCGCCCCCTGGAAGTCGCTGCCACGTTACGGGCCAATCCCTGGGACACGTTTTTCACGGTGATCCTGCCCCTGGCCCGTCCCGGGTTTATCACCGCGTCGATCCTCGGTTTTGCCCATACCGTGGGCGAGTTCGGCGTAGTGCTGATGATCGGCGGCAATATCCCCGACAAGACCCGCGTGGTCTCGGTGCAGATCTACGATCACGTCGAAGCCATGGAATATGCACAAGCCCACTGGCTCGCCGCAGCCATGGTGGTGTTTTCTTTCCTGGTGTTGCTGGCGCTCTACTCCAGCCGTAAAACCAAGGCAGGCTGGAGCTGATGTCGATGATTGAGGTACGCCTGCAACTGAATTATTCCGGGTTTGCCCTGGACGTCGACCTACAATTGCCGGGGCGTGGCGTGACCGCGCTCTACGGGCATTCCGGCTCGGGCAAGACCACCTGCCTGCGCTGCATTGCCGGGCTGGAGCGAGCCAGCGACGGCTTTGTGCAAATCAACGATCAAGTCTGGCAAGACAGCCACAACGGCGTGTTTGTGCCACCGCACAAACGCGCCCTCGGCTATGTGTTTCAAGAGGCCAGCCTGTTTCCCCACCTGTCGGTGCTGGCCAACCTGGAGTTCGGCCTCAAGCGCATCCCCAAGGCCCAGCGCCGCGTAGACCTGGCCCAGGCCACGCAATTGCTGGGCATCGGCCACTTGCTGGATCGCCATCCACAGCATTTGTCCGGCGGCGAGCGCCAACGCGTCGGCATCGCCCGCGCCCTGCTCACCAGCCCGCAGCTATTGCTGATGGACGAGCCCCTGGCCGCACTCGACAGCCAACGCAAAGGCGAAATCCTGCCGTACCTGGAACGCCTGCACGAGCAACTGGAAATCCCGGTGCTGTATGTCAGCCATGCCCAGGATGAAGTGGCACGCCTGGCCGACCACCTTGTCCTGCTCAGTGAGGGCAAGGCCCTGGCCAGTGGCCCGATTGGCGAAACCCTGGCGCGGCTCGACCTGCCGCTGGCCCTGGGCGACGATGCTGGCGTGGTGATCAATGGCACGGTCAGTGGCCATGACGCCCACTATCAATTGCTGACCCTGCAACTGCCCGACAGCCCGCTGCAAATGCGCGTAGCCCATGCCCCGCTCGATTTGGGCAAACACCTGCGGTTCAAGGTCCGGGCACGGGATGTGAGCCTCAGCCTGCAACCCGGGGAGCACAGCAGTATCCTCAACTGCCTGCCCGTGACCGTGACCCAGGAAATCCCTGCCGATAACAGTGCGCATGTACTGGTGCGGCTCGACGCAGCGGGGACGCCGTTGCTGGCGCGGATCACCCGTTACTCGCGGGACCAATTGCAGGTGCATCCCGGCCAGGTGCTGTGGGCACAGATCAAGGCGGTCGCGGTATTGGCTTGAACGGGAAGAGGTGGGGCTGGCGATGTTTCTTGAACAACTGTAGGAGCGAGCTTGCTCGCGAAAAACTTGAGAGCGCCGCGTTTACCCTGCATACACGCGTTATCGTTCACGCCCTTCGCGAGCAAGCTCGCTCCTACAGGTGGTATTGGCCTTGCCACAGGCGTAGGAAATATGACGCAACTGCGCTAGGCTACCGGTCCTTTCCTATATCAGGACGACCGCCGACGTGAACCACTAAGCCTTCCAACATGTAAACGCAACGAGCCGCCTGGCGCGCTTGTTGGCTTGTGCCACATTGTTCTGGAGGTGCTGATGACTGACGTCAACCGGCTGCCTGTACTTGTTTCCTTGCATCACGTGGGTTTCCAGTTCGCCAATGGCGAGACGCTGCTGGAAGACCTCAACCTGTCTATTGATCACACCCCGACCGGAATTGTCGGCCGTAATGGCATGGGCAAGAGTGTGTTGGCGCGCCTGCTGGCCGGCGTGCTTCTTCCTTCCAGCGGCGTTATCAAATCCTCGGCCCGTATCGCCTATATCCCACAAACCATAGCGTTGTTGCCTGGGCAGACCGTGGCCCAGGTCAGCGGTTGCGCGCCAATCCTGGCGGCTCTTGAGCGCCTGACCAAAGGGCAAGCGCTGCCTGAAGACCTGGAACTGATCGATGATCGCTGGGACCTGGCCGAACGCCTACGCCAGGCGCTGGACAGCGCCGGTTTGCCCGAGATAGACCCCAACCACCCCGCAGAACAGCTCAGTGGCGGCCAATTGGCCAGGGTCGCCCTGATTGGCGCCCTGCTGTGTGCGCCGCAGTTGCTGATTTTCGACGAACCCACCAACCACCTCGACAGCGCCGGCCGCGACTGGCTGCTGGCGACCCTCGGCGCCTGGCGTGGCGCCTTGGTCGTGGTCAGCCATGACCGACACCTGCTCAACACCCTGGGGCGGATCATCGAATTGTCACCCCTCGGTGCCCGGCTGTATGGCGGCAACTACGACGACTATCGTGCGCAGCGTGATGCCGAACAGCACGCCGCCCAGGCGGCCCTGGAGCACGCCCGGCTGGATCGACGTCGCGAGCACCAGCGCCTGAAAAAGGACCTCGACAGCTTCCAGCGCCACGCTGCCAGCTCCCGTAAACATGCCGAGACCGCCAATGTCGATGCCTTCACCAAATCCAGGTGGAAAGGCGCCGCCAACGAAATCGTCAGCCACGTGCGCAGCGCCCATGTGCAGCACAAACAGGCCTTGAACGAGCGTGTGCGCTCGGCCCATGAACGAGTGATCGACGAAACGCCGACTTTCCTGGCCTTGCCCGGCATGCCACTGCCGGCGGGCCGCCAGGTCGCAACCCTGGTCGACACCCAGTTGCCCTGGCTCGATCCCCACGCGCCGAGTACCTTGATCAACGCTAGCCTGTGCGGGCCGGTTCGGGTCGCCGTCAACGGGCCGAACGGCTGCGGTAAATCCACCTTGCTCAAGCTGTTGGCCGGCCAATGGCAACCCATCAGCGGCGAATGCACGGTTCACGTGCCCTGTGCCTATCTCGACCAGCAGTTGAGCCTACTCGACGACCGCCAATCAATCGTCGAACAACTGAGACTGATGGACACACCACTGGCCGAAGCCGAACTGCGCACCCGCCTGGCCCTGTTGCACCTGGACGCCTTGCGTGTGACTCAACCCATCGGCCAACTCAGCGGCGGTGAACGCTTGAAGGCCGCCATGGCGGTTGCCTTATGGCGCAAGATCCCAGCACAACTGTTACTGTTGGACGAACCCACCAACCACCTGGACCTGGAGTCGGTCCTGGCTTTCGAACAGGCTTTGCAAGGATTTGCCGGCGCGCTGATTGCGGTCTCCCATGATGCGGCGTTTCTCAAGGCGCTCAAGCCAACTCACGTCCTGACCTGGGCAGCCTCTGGATGGCAGCTGGAGGTGAATTGAAGGATGTGCCAGGTCATTGCAGTCCGCAGGAAAGCGTCCTACGGTAGTGGCCGGATAATCTCATTGAGGAACCTCTCGCCGTGCTGCCCTCCTCCCCTAAACCCATGGTCAATACCGCCCTGCAACACCAGCACAAATGGCGCGGCCGCATCGGGCTGGCGCTGGTGGCCAGCCTTTCGGTGCTGGCCGGCATGACCGACGCCATCGGCTTTATGGCCAGTGGCGACTTTGTCTCGTTCATGAGCGGCAACACCACCCGGCTGGCAGTGGCAATCAGTGAAGGCGACCTGGGGCTGACCGGTCGCCTGACGCTGCTGGTGGCGACGTTTATTCTGGGGAACGCACTGGGCGTGATCATCAGCCGTCTCAGCAAGCGCCACGCGTTGCCGCTGTTGCTGTGTATTGCCACGCTGTTGTGCGGGGCAGCGGCGTGGCCGATGACCGAGCAGTTGCCGGCCGTGCTCGCCGCAATCATTGCCATGGGCATGCTCAATGCGGCGGTGGAACAGGTCAATGGCCTGCCCGTGGGGCTGACTTATGTGACCGGCGCGTTGTCGCGTTTCGGTCGCGGGCTGGGGCGCTGGATGCTGGGGGAGCGGCGCAATGGCTGGCGTGTACAGTTGATTCCCTGGGCCGGGATGTTTGTCGGCGCGGTGATCGGCGCCTTGCTGGAGCATCAGATGGGGATCAAGGCACTGCTGGTCAGCGGCCTGCTGTCGGCGCTGCTGGGCCTGGCGTCGCTGAAGATTCCCAGGCGCTGGCACTTGGGGTATATGCCACGCTGAAAAGGTGCTTGCCCGACATTAGGGCCTCGACGTCCATGTACTGGTAAAGAGCCATCATGTCGGGCAAGCGCAGGCATTTTAAGGCAAAGCCGGCGGTGTGTCCGCCGGGTATTTCTGAAGAAATCTAAGGAAACAACTTACAGGCAGGTCGCCAAGGCTGCCAGGCGACGCTTGGTGGCCCAATTGTCCTCGGCGGCGTAGTAACGGACCGTGGTGCTGGTACCAGCACTCTGTACATCGACAAAGTAGTTACCGCCCGTGGTGTAGACCGTATGGCCACCGCCTTGCGCTGGCTCCATGAAGCCGCCGGCATCGACGCCGAACACCGCCTCGTCCTGCCAGCCGAACTGAATGCACTGGGCGACAACCAGCGCGGCCTTGTCGGAAGCCAGGGTTTTATAGGGCGCGCCAGAGCGTGCGTCTTTCATCTTCGAACCTGCGCAACCGGCCAGCGCCGCCAGGACCAACGCACCTATCACCACCTTCCGCATGCCATCGCTTCCTTGAAAAAAACGCGACTGTACCACTGCCTACAACAACCAGCGAAACAGATAGAACAGCGCCATGCTCAACAACACCGTGATCAATACGCTGCGGGTCCAGAACATCAGGGCCACCGCACAGATACCGGCCAGCAGATAGGGGTTGGTGGGGTTCAGGTTGAGCTTGTGCTCGGCCAGGAAGATGATCGGCCCACAAATCGCCGTCAACATACCCGGCACCGCGAACCCGAGAAACTCCCGCGCGCCGCGATTCAGGCGCACTGGCAAACGCGGTTCCAAAAACAGGTAACGATTGAAAAACACCGCCAGGCCCATGCCGATAATCATCACAAAAATCATCGCTGCCCCACTCCCAAGCGTTTGCAGGCATACCCTGCGCTCATCCCCAGCAACCCCGACACCACCACCGCCGACTCCCAGTGCCAGTAGCTGAGCAGCACTGAGAACAGCAAGGCCACCGCCACGCACACCACCGTCGGCACATCGCGCACTACCGGGGTGATCAAGGCGATAAAGGTCGCGGCGATGGAGAACTCCAGGCCCAGTTGATCCAAATTGGGGATGCTCTTGCCGAGGACGATACCGGCCAGGGTAAACAGGTTCCAGGCCACGTAGAACGTCAGGCCCACCCCCAGGGCATACCAGCGGTTGAAGGTCTGGCGGTCGTACTGGCTGACCAGGGCGAAGAACTCGTCGGTCAGCAAAAAGCCCAGGCTCATGCGCCACCGCGCCGGCAAGGGCGACAGCGTTGCGCGCATATGCATGCCATACAGCAAGTGCTGGGAGGTCAGCAGCAAGGTGGTGAGCAAAATGGCGATCAGGCTGGCACCACTCTTGACCATGCCAATCGCCACCAACTGCGCGGCACCGGCAAACACAATGGCCGACAGGCCCTGGCTTTCCAACGGGGTGAACTGGGCGTCAATCGCCAGGGAACCGGCCAGCAGGCCCCACGGGGCACAGGCCAACGACAGAGGAATAATCGCAATCGCACCACGGGCGAAAGCGTAATGCGGCAAGGCAGTAGGCATGGACAACAGGCTCATCGACAGACAGTCGACAAGCATGGCAGCGCCCACCAGGATTGTCTTGAACGATCTTGCAGTGGGCAACACTCCTGCACAGGGAAGGAATGTTGCCCGCCGGATTTACTGCTGCAGGGCCGTCGCCGCCTTGTCAATAAATGCCGCCACTTCACCTGGCCTGGAGGCCAGCGAGGCGTGACTGGCGTCCAGGGTGAGAGTCTCCCGGGGCTTGATGCGCGCGGCCATGCGCACCTGGTTATCGGGGTGAATCATGTGGTCCTGGGTGGACACCTGATACCACGACGGTTTGTTCTTCCACGCCGGGTTGCTGACTTCATCGCCGAAGGTACTGGCCAGCGGTGCCTTCTGCGTGATGCCCAGCACATCGCCCTCTGATTGCGATAAGTCCTGGCAGAAACTTTCATGGAACAGCTCGGGCTTGACCCACAGGTAGCCATCGCTGTCCGGGACCAGGTTGGCGGCAGCCTTGGGCAAATGCGCCTGGGTGATTGCGCCCGGGCTTTCCCCCGCATCCGGAGCAAAGGCGGCAATGAACACCAGGCCCTGGACGTTGGGTTCGTTGCCCGCCTGGGAAATGACCGCCCCGCCATAGGAATGCCCGACCAACAACACCGGCCCCTTGATCTGGGCCACCATCTTGCGCGTGCGTTCGGCGTCGTCGGCCAGTGAGGTCAGGGGGATTTCCACCGCGTGCACGTCGCGATAGCCCTTTTTCTGCAGCTCGACGATCACTCGACTCCAATGCGCTGCGCCGCCCCAAAAGCCGTGTACCAGGACAATTGCCGGTTTTTCACTCATTCGATGACTTCCTGTGGTTTGAGCATGAAGGTCTCACGGACAACCGTGACCCTGCCCAGTGTCGACGCAGCCGACGCAATCGTCACCCCCCAGTCGCTGGACGGTCACGCGCCGCTATATCAGGCGAGTTTGACCGACACTCGCTCTACCGCATCCCGGGCTTCACGCAGTTCGTGGGCATCCTGGTTAAGGCGGTGGATGGTGTTGAGCAGGCGCTGGCGCAGCACTTCATCACTGAGTTTTTCGACGGCACGCATCAAGTCGAAGGCCGCGGTTTCGTTGTTGTCCGCGACAGAATCGAGGGTCTTGCGCAGATTGCGAGTGGCACGGGTCACACCGTTACTTCCTTTATCACCAATGGCGGGCACTTTAGGACAGTTGTGTTTCAGTTTAATTTCAACCACTTGGCAGCAATGCCCAAGGCGTTGATCCAGATCAACAGGATCTGGGCTTGCCCAATACATATGAATATCCGTATATTCGAATAAGCATATATAGAGCTACGACAATCATGACTGATCTTTTCTCTCCTCCCGATGTATTCAAATGCCTGGCCGATGCGACCCGCACCAGGCTGGCCTTGTTGATCCTGCGCGAAGGCGAACTGTGCGTCTGCGAACTGATCCATGCCCTGGATGACAGCCAGCCGAAAATTTCACGGCATCTGGCACAACTGCGCAGTTGCGGGCTGCTGGTAGACCGTCGCCAGGGCCAGTGGATCTACTACCGCCTCAACCCGCAATTGCCGCACTGGGTGAGTACGGTGCTGGAGACCACCTTGCACGCCAATCAGCCCTGGCTGCAAAACGACGCGCAGCGCCTCGATGCAATGGGCGACCGACCACAACGAGCCAGCACCTGCTGCTGACCCCTGGAGAAGAGCCTCATGCTGATCGCAGCCGCGATTTTTCTAGTCACCATTGTGCTGGTCATCTGGCAACCCAAAGGCCTGGGCGTGGGCTGGAGCGCCTCCATCGGTGCGATCCTCGCCCTGGCCTGCGGGGTTATCAGCCTGGCAGACATCCCGGTGGTGTGGCAGATCATCTGGAATGCCACCGGCACCTTTGTCGCATTGATCATCATCAGCCTGATCCTCGACGAGGCTGGTTTTTTCGCCTGGA
The DNA here is from genome assembly GCF_900004755.1 of Pseudomonas sp. 25 R 14. Lineage (NCBI taxonomy): Bacteria > Pseudomonadati > Pseudomonadota > Gammaproteobacteria > Pseudomonadales > Pseudomonadaceae > Pseudomonas > Pseudomonas sp. 25 R 14. The sequence continues at coordinate 213,160 of NZ_CVTS01000039.1, forward strand.
CCGCGTTGCACGTTGCGCGCTGGGGGCGTGGCCATGGCCGTCGCCTGTTTGCCTATATGGTGCTGCTGGGAGCGCTGGTCTCGGCACTGTTCGCCAATGACGGGGCGGCCCTGATCCTGACGCCGATTGTCATGTCGATGCTCCTGGCGTTGCGCTTCTCCCCAGCGACGACCCTGGCGTTCGTGATGGGCGCAGGCTTTATCGCTGACACCGCCAGCCTGCCGCTGGTGGTGTCCAACCTGGTGAACATCGTCTCGGCGGACTACTTCAAGATCGGCTTCAACGAGTACGCGGCGATCATGGTGCCGGTCAACCTGGTCAGCGTCGCCGCGACCCTGGCGGTGCTGCTGTGGTTCTTCCGACGTGATATCCCACAAAGCTATGACCCTGCCGACCTGCCCGAACCGGCCAGCGCCATCCATGATCCAGCGACCTTCCACGCCGCGTGGTGGGTGCTGGGCATCTTGCTGATCGGCTGCTTTGCCCTGGAGCCGCTGGGCATTCCCATCAGTGCCATCTCGGCCGCTTGCGCCCTGCTACTGCTGGTCATCGCCGCCAAAGGCCACAGGATTTCCACGCGCAAGGTGCTCAAGGAAGCCCCCTGGCAGATCGTGGTTTTCTCCTTGGGGATGTACCTGGTGGTGTATGGCCTGCGCAACGCCGGCCTGACCACTTACCTGGCCACCTGGCTCAACACCTTCGCCGATTACGGCGTGTGGGGCGCGGCGCTGGGCACCGGGTTGCTGACGGCGCTGCTGTCTTCGGTGATGAACAACCTGCCGACCGTGCTGATCGGTGCACTGTCCATCGAAGCCAGCCATGCCGTGGGCGTGGTCAAGGACGCGATGATCTACGCCAATGTGATCGGCAGCGACCTGGGCCCGAAAATCACCCCTATCGGCAGCCTGGCGACACTGCTCTGGCTGCACATTCTGGCGCGCAAAGGCATTCGTATCACCTGGGGCTATTACTTCAAGGTCGGCATCGTCCTGACCCTGCCGGTGCTATTGATCACCCTGGCCGCGCTGGCCCTGCGCCTGAGCCTTTAACGGAGAGTTGTCATGAAAGTCCTGTTCATCTGCACCGCCAACAGCTGCCGCAGCATCCTCAGCGAAGCCCTGTTCAACCACCTGGCCCCACAAGGGTTCCACGCCGTCAGTTCCGGCAGCGTTCCCAAGGGCCAGGTGCTACCCCGCACCTTGAGCACATTACAAACTGCCGGCATCCGCACCGAAGGTTTGTACAGCAAAGGCAATGACGCGTTTGAAGGCAGCCCGCCAGACATTGTGATCAGCGTGTGCGACAAAGCCGCCGCCGAAGCCTGCCCGGTGTACTTCGGCCCGGCGATCAAGGCGCACTGGGGGCTTGAAGACCCATCGGACAAAAGCGGCGATGAGGCGCATATGGATGCCGCTTTCCAGGCCACTCTAAAGATCATCGAAGCCCGCTGTCGGGCGCTGTTCGCCCTCCCGTTCAGCCGCCTCGACGCGGCACAGGTCAAGGCTGAACTTGATCGAATCGGCCTGTTGTAAACGGAGAATGTCATGACCACCCTGCCCAACCTCGACCTCACACTGCTCACGCCACTGCAAACGGATGCCGAACAACGACCACGGATTCTCCTGCTGTATGGTTCCAATCGCACGCGCTCTTTCAGCCGATTGCTGGTGGAAGAAGCCGCACGCGTGCTTCAGCATCTGGGCGCCGACACGCGGATCTTCAACCCGTCGGGCCTGCCAATGCCCGACGACGCCCCGGATGACCATCCAAAAGTCCAGGAGCTATTGGCCCTTATGCAGTGGTCCGAAGGCCAGGTGTGGTGCTCGCCGGAACGTCACGGCTCCATGTCGGCAGTGTTCAAGGCGCAAATCGACTGGGTGCCCCTGGCACTGGGCGCCATCCGCCCAACCCAGGGCAAGACACTGGCGGTGATGCAAGTCTGCGGCGGGTCGCAGTCATTCAACACCGTCAACCAGCTGCGCGTACTGGGGCGTTGGATGCGGATGCTGACCATCCCCAACCAGTCATCCGTGCCCAAGGCTTTCATGGAGTTCGATGAACAGGACCGGATGAAGCCTTCCGCTCTATATGATCGGGTCGTGGATGTCATGGAGGAACTGATCAAGTTCACCCTGCTGGTGCGTGAGCGTCCGGACCTGGTGCAGCGCTATTCCGAGCGCAAGGAGGATGCGCAGGCGCTCTCTGAACGGGTCAATCAACGGTCGATTTGAACGCCGCTGAACGCGTATGCTTTGCAGCAACCGCCGCCACTGAGCCCGTCCCATGAGTTCCTCGCACCACACCTGGCTGGGCGATTACGAAATCAGCAGCACCACCTGCAGCGGCCTGACGTTTGCCCGCCACAGCCACGACGAGTGCGTGATTGGCGTCAACCTGATCGGTGAGGAAAAGGTCTGGCTGGACCGCCGCACCTTCGAGGCCGGGCCCGGCAGTATCACCCTGTACAACCCCGGGCAGATCCAGGGCGGCGGCGCGGCCCAGGGTGCGCCCTGGCACTTTGTCAGCCTGTACGCCGGGGCCGACCGCCTGGCCTCCGACCTGGGGCTGGCGCACCTGGAGTTTGATCGCGCATTGTGTTTTGCCCCGGCTTTGGCGGCGCAACTGGCGCAGGCCGCCAAGGGCGCATTGAATGTCGACCCACTGGTGCGCGAACTGAACGAAGAGGCGCTGGTGCTGCTGCTGGGCGATGTGGTCAGGCTCAGCGGTGTGCGCTTGCCGGGTGGCGCCAGTGCGGGGACAGGCATGGTCGCCCGAGCCCAGGAACTGCTCGCCGCGCAGTTGCATCAGAGCGTGGCACTGGACGCACTGGGTGACGCCTTGGGCCTGTCGAAATTCCACGTCTTGCGCACGTTCCAGAAAGAAACCGGCCTGAGCCCCCGCCAGTGGGCCATGCAACTGCGCACCCGCCGGGCAAAAGGCTTGCTGCGCAGCGGCTTGAACGCCGCCGATGTCGCCCATGACCTGGGCTTTGCCGACCAAAGTCATCTCAACCGGCACTTTCGCGCGGCCTATGGCATGACTCCTGGCCGCTATCAGAGCGCAATCGGGTCCAAGACAACTCCACTTCCCCGGCATCAGACTGGCCCCATTACCGGTTAATCATGGGTGACACTGATGTTGACGATCTTTTTTTCCGCGCTGGTGTTCGGCTTTGTGTTTTGCCTGTCCCCCGGTGCCGTGCTGGCAGAGACGCTACGCCGTGGCCTGCTGCATGGGTTCACCCCTGCGTTGCTGGTGCAGGTAGGCTCGCTGGTGGGCGACGCGACCTGGGCGGTGATCGGCCTGACCGGCATGGCCCTGCTGATCCAGCACGAAGCGGTGCGCGTGCCCCTGACGGCCCTTTGCGCGTTGTACCTGGCCTGGCTCGGCCTGCGCAGCCTGCTGGATGCCTGGCGCCTGCCACAACCCGACAGCGCCCCGGCCAGCAGCGGGCGCAATGCGCTGGTGGTGGGGGCTGCCATTTCATTGGCCAACCCGAAGAACATCGTCTATTGGGGCGCCCTGGGCAGTGCCCTGTCAGGCATCGTTGGCGCCACCCCGAGTCACGGCCAGACATTGATGTTCTTCGCCGGCTTCATGCTGGCTTCAATCCTGTCGTGCTTTTTGATTGCGGCGTTGGTGAATATCTTGCGAAAGAACGCCTCGGCAACTTGGCAACGCATCAGTCATGGTGCCTGTGGCTTAGTGTTGATTTATCTCGCGTTACTGGCGGCATACAGTCTATGAGCTTATATATCCAACACTGCCAACCTGAATAAACTCTGAACATACAACAAACAGGCTCATTATATATTGACATCCAGTGCCTGCCTGAGTAGATTGCCCGTGCCTGCAACTCGGGCCTTTTTTCAACCTCACAAAAGAAGCCAATGGACACAGTATCTAGTCGCTGTCCTTCACCCGCGAATGCGGGGGCCGGGCGCCAAACCCAGAGTAATGACGGGACTCGCCTTCAAGGCCGGGTAAGCTGCGCTAGAGCTTGATGCTCCAACGTAACTGCCTTGAGCCGGCGCCAGTCCGGTCCCGAGGTGTGTTATGAATTTCCAGACCCTTGTTCTACCTGATGTACGCACGCTGGCCTCGGTCCTGCGTGCCAAGCTGTGCCGTGGCTCCCTGGGTGTTACTCCCGCACGCACGGCCTTTGCTTCCCCCTCCCCGCGTATCAACCCGGTGCACCTCCAGGCTCACTGGCGCCTGTGCCCCACCACCGGCCATCTGGTCCAGCACTGGGACCACGCCGACCCTCAAGATCCGCAGAGACGGAGCGTTTTCAGCCTGCTTGCCCAAGCGCGCCTGATGCTCAACGCTCGCGCGGCATAAGCTGACTGAAAACAGCAACTTCCTGATTATTGGTTAATTAATTAACTGGCGTTCCTTGCGAACTAAGCCAGCCGTAGTTTTCTGCGCGCCCGTTAATTAACTCGCCTATTTAAAGTTATTTAAATCGATCGCATAAATTGCGACTCGGCCTACTTGCGTGTGCCTGCCTGTCAGGTCAGCCACAAGTATGTCGACAGGAGTACTCACAATGAGCGCCGTAAAAACCACACAACTGCCAAACAAAAACAGCACCGCTGCCGACACCAAACTGTCGATGCGTGCTGCCCGCGAAGCGCAAAACGGCCTGGCGGCGACCCTGGCCAACGTCCGGGCGACCAAGGACGGCCTGACCGAACTGGATGCCAGCGCCCGCCTGCAACGCGAAGGCTTTAACGAGGTGGCCCACGACAAGCCGCCCCATGCCTTCGTGCAGTTCCTCCAGGCCCTGAACAATCCCTTCATCTACGTCTTGCTGACCCTGGCGGCGATCAGTTTTGTCACTGACTACTGGTTGCCGCTGCGCGCCGGTGAGGAAGTGGACCTGACCAAAGTCATCATCATCATGACCATGGTCGCCCTGAGCAGCCTGCTGCGCTTCTGGCAGGAACACCGCTCGGCCAAATCCGCCGAAGCACTCAAGGCCATGGTGCGCACCACCGCAACGGTGCTGCGCCGCGAGCAGGTTGGCGCCAAGCCGACCCTGCGCGAAGTGCCGATGCGCGAACTGGTGGCCGGCGATATCGTGCAGTTGTCAGCCGGCGACATGATCCCGGCCGATATCCGCCTGATCGAGTCCCGCGACCTGTTTATCAGCCAGGCGGTGCTGACCGGTGAAGCCTTGCCGGTAGAAAAATACGACACCCTGGGCGATGTCACGCAAAAATCCGCCACGGTTCAGGCGGCAGACCAGAGCAACCTGCTGGACCTGCCCAACATCTGCTTCATGGGCACCAACGTGGTCAGCGGCCGCGCCCTGGCGGTGGTGGTGGCGACCGGGCCGCGCACTTATTTCGGCTCTCTGGCCAAGGCCATCGTCGGCTCCCGGGTGCAAACCGCCTTCGACCGCGGGGTGAACAGCGTCAGTTGGTTGTTGATTCGCTTCATGCTGGTGATGGTGCCCATCGTGTTCTTCCTCAATGGCTTCTCCAAGGGCGATTGGGGCGATGCCTTCCTGTTTGCCCTGGCGGTGGCCGTGGGCCTGACCCCGGAAATGCTGCCGATGATCGTCAGCGCCAACCTGGCCAAGGGCGCGAACGCCATGGCCAAGCGCAAAGTGGTGGTCAAGCGCCTCAATGCGATCCAGAACTTCGGCTCGATGGACGTGCTGTGCACCGACAAGACCGGCACCCTGACCCAGGACAAAATCATCCTGGAGCACCACGTCAACGCCTTCGGCCAGCGGGATGACCAGGTGCTGTCCCTGGCCTGGCTCAACAGCCATCACCAAAGCGGCATGAAGAACCTGATGGATCAGGCGGTGCTGGCGTTCTCCCAGCACAACCCCAAGTTCCAGGTACCGTTTGCCTTCAGCAAGGTCGATGAATTGCCCTTCGACTTTGTACGCCGACGCCTGTCGATTGTGGTCAAGGACAACCACGGCGATCACCTGTTGGTGTGCAAGGGCGCCGTGGAAGAAATGCTCGAAATCGCCACCCATGTGATGGAGGGCGATAGCGCCGTGGCCCTGGATGAGCAGCGCCGCCAGGCGTTGCTCAACACTGCCAACGAGTTCAATGAAGACGGTTTCCGCGTGCTGGTGGTGGCCACCCGCAACATTCCCAAGGCCTTGGCGCGTCAGCAATACACTCCCACCGATGAACGCAACCTGGTGATCCACGGTTTCCTGACCTTCCTCGATCCACCGAAGGAAACCGCCGGCCCGGCGATTGCCGCCCTGCAAGAGATCGGTGTCGCGGTCAAAGTGCTGACCGGCGATAACGCCGTGGTCACCCGCACTATCTGCCGCCAGGTCGGCCTGGAGCCCGGTGAGCCACTGCTGGGCGTGGATATCGAAGCGATGGACGATGCCACCCTCAAGCACCAGGTCGAACAACGCACAGTGTTCGCCAAACTGACCCCGCTGCAGAAGTCCCGGGTGCTCAAGGCCTTGCAGTCCAATGGTCACACCGTGGGTTTCCTCGGCGACGGCATCAATGATGCACCCGCCCTGCGCGATGCCGACGTCGGTATTTCGGTAGACAGCGCCACCGACATCGCCAAGGAATCGGCAGACATCATCCTCCTGGAAAAGAGTCTGATGGTCCTCGAAGAAGGTGTGCTCAAAGGCCGCGAGACCTTCGGCAATATCATGAAGTACCTGAACATGACGGCCAGCTCCAACTTCGGCAACGTGTTCTCGGTGCTGGTGGCCAGTGCGTTCATTCCCTTCATGCCGATGCTGGCGATCCACCTGCTGCTGCAAAACCTGATGTATGACATCTCCCAACTGGCCCTGCCATGGGACAAGATGGACAAGGAATACCTGGCCAAGCCGCGCAAGTGGGACGCGCAGAACATCGGGCGTTTCATGATCTGGATCGGGCCGACCTCGTCGATCTTCGACATCACCACCTTTGCCCTGATGTGGTACGTGTTTTCGGCCAACAGCGTAGAGATGCAGACCCTGTTCCAGTCCGGCTGGTTTGTCGAAGGGCTGCTCTCGCAGACCCTGGTGGTGCACATGCTGCGTACCCGCAAGATCCCGTTCTTCCAGAGCACCGCCGCCTGGCCGGTGCTGATGATGACCGGCATCGTCATCGCGCTGGGGATCTATGTGCCCTTCTCGCCCCTGGGCACGCTGGTGGGCCTGCAACCGTTGCCTTGGGCCTACTTCCCTTGGCTGGTCGGCACCCTGCTTGCCTACTGCTGCGTCGCGCAACTGATGAAAACCCTCTACATCCGCCGCTTCAAGCAGTGGTACTGACCGACCAGGCGCGGGCTCTCACTCGATGGCCCGCGCCTGAGCAACACAAGGAAACTCCAGCATGCGCGTGTTGATCTGTGCGGGTCGTCATTACGCCGATAGCAAAAGGTCCCGCCAGGTCCTGGATGCCTGGCATCGCCTGCACCCGGTGCAGGTATTGATCCACGGTGGCAGCCAGTTCCTGGGCAGCGATATAGAGGATTGGGCGCGGGAAACGGGCATAGACGTTGTGCGTTACCCACCCAACTGGCAGCGCCATGGCAAACAGGCTGAACGCCATCGCAACCAATTCATGCTGAGCGACAGCCGCCCCGACGTGGTCATCGCGCTACCCGGTGGCGATGACACCTCTGAACTGGTCAACCAGGCCAAGGCCTGCGGCATCCAAGTGCTGACCGTCGACAACTGACATCTATTCTTTGGAGCATGTAGCCATGCACAAACACACCTCGCGGCGCCCGGACGGCTTTGCCAAATACCGTCGCCGCCAGCAACACCAATCCCTGACGGCCTTTGCATTGCTGCCTGCATCGCGGCGGCGGGCATTGCGCCGCAACTTGATCTTTGTCGGCGCGACCCTGGGCGGCATCCTGGTCCTGGGCCTGCTGTCCAAGGCCTTTGCCGCAGGAGGTTCGTATGTGGTTGATGATGCGGCGATCAATGCGCCGGGCGAATGCAACCTTGACGCCTGGTACACCCGCAACCGTCATGACGCGTCCACCCACCACAGCAGTTTATCCGCAGCCTGTACCGCCCGTGGCTTGCCGACAGTGCAATGGGGCGCAGCCATTGAGGATGACCCGGACCAGACGCAGGTCAGCCCGCAGATCAAGGCATCGCTGTGGTCCTGGGATGACGCGGGCGTGGAAATTGCCGTGGCCGGCGCGGCGCATATTGCGCTCAATCGCCGCCATGCTTTCGACGGTGCCGACCTGACGGTGCCACTGACCTGGCAACCGTTGCCAGCCCTGCGCCTGAACCTCAACGCCGGCTGGGCCCACGCTTATGATGACGGCGAGCAGAATCACCGCCTGACCTGGGGTACGGGGCTGGAGTACAGCGTGGTGGATTCACTGACGCTGGTGGCTGAACGTTACGGCCAGCAACGCGGCGACCAGGCCTGGCAGGCCGGGCCGCGCGTGCACTTGGGCAGGCAGGTGGATGTGGACCTGGTGATCGGCCGCAGCCTGATCGGCGACCGCGATCAGTGGCTGACCACGGGGGCTACTTTACGGTTTTGACGATCCGTTTTAGCAAAGGTGGGATGTGATCCATGTCGCACCCCGCTCCCACAGGGGGGCTCGGCGAAGCAGAGTTTTGGGTACGCCACAAATCAAATGTGGGAGCTGGCTTGCCTGCGATAGCGGCGTGCCAGCCAACAGATATATGACTGAAAAACCGCTATCGCGGGCAAGCCCGCTCCCACAGGGGATATGCGCCGGGCGTCAGGCCGCTTTGGCTTGTTGCTCCAGATGCACTTGCAACTCGGGATCAATTTTCAGGACCCCCGCCAGTTCATCCAGATAGTTGCGCTCGGCATCCTGCTGGTCATCCACCAGCAGGACACTGGCCAGGTAGACCTCGGCAGCCATTGCCGGGTCTGCGGCGCAATCGGCAAAGTCTGCCGCATTCAAGGGTTTGGCGACCTCAGCGTCCAGCCATTGCTGCAAGTCGGGGTCATCGGTATGACGACCAATCTCAGCCGAGATCCTCTCCTCTTCCTGCGCGTCAATCCGCCCGTCCGCCTTGGCCGCCGCGATCAACGCCCGCAGCAGCGCATGGCTATGCGCCTCGACCGCCGGGCCGGACAGTTGATCCACCGTCTGCAACGCCTGTTGCGGTGCCGAAGCCTGTTGCTGTTGCCAGGCTTGATACGCCTGGAACGCCATCATTCCCAGTGAAGCCAGCGCCGCATAATTGGTGCCGCCTGAACGCGTCGGGCGCGCGCCGCCGGATGCGGTACCGCCCAGCATCCCGCCGAGGCCACCGAGCAAATCACCCAGGCCGCCGCCGCCCGAAGTTGCACCGCCCGCGCCGGCGCCACCGCCCCGCAGCAGACCACCGAGCAAACCGCCTAACCCACCGAGCCCTCCGGCTCCGCCTTGAGGTGCCGCCGAACCGCCTTGCGGCTTGATCGCCGCCTGTAGCAGTTGTCCCAGTAGATCGCTGGTGTTCATGGTATTGCCCTCCTGTGGGCTGTGCTCCAGACCAGCAACAATAGTCGCTGCTGCCTATAACGCCAACACCCGTAGACCAGAGTATTTTTGTCGACGGGCCTGCGCCTCAACAAACCCGGTGCCGCGCGGTAACGACCGTGAGAATTCTTCAGATCAAGGGTGGTCAGGATCACGTCTGAACGCCAGCCAGCTCCCTACATTGACCTCTTTGTAGAGGCTGGCCGGCGGATACGGGATCAGGGTCTTGGGCGGACCTTGTAGCCCGGTAACGTCGCGGCATAGGCCAGTGCCTGCTCACGGGAGCCAAAGGAAGCCAATCGATCATCCTTGGTGCACACGCGCCACGGGCCGCTGTTGACCCGGACAATGTCATAGCCATTGAGATGCATCTTGTTCAACAGGGGAACGCTCATAGTCACCTCTCCTATTCCAGAGATAATCCACGGGTTGCCCGATCCACCATACTCCCGATCCAGGCAGCGTGGCCTACCGAACGTCGCTGATGCTGGCCAATTGCGTCATGTAGTACTGCACTTCCCCATACAACCACTCGGAAAACACCCGCTGTTTGTTTTCCGAGCTTTCCCGAGGTGGCCAAACCAACCAATACGGGTAGGCATACGTCGCGCGGATGTCGCACAACTGCACCAGTTCCCCGCGCACAATGGCGTCATGCACCAGGCTACGCCGCTCCAGGGCGATGCCCTGCCCCAGCCGGACCGCTTCCAGCACCAGGTTGGAGTCATTGGTGCACAGGCCTTTGCGTTCGGAGCTCATCTCAATACCTGCGGCCTGGCACCAGGGCTGCCAGGACTCATTGCTGTAGATGATCGGGCTGTGCACGATTTGCTGCGGGGTTCGCGGCAATTGCCCGCCATTGAAATGCGGGGCGGCTACGACCACCATTTCGTCGTGGAACAACAGTTTGCGCTCCACCCCTTCCCAATCGCCCTTGCCCATACGGATGCCCACGTCCACCGACTCCTGGTGCAAGTTGGTGATCGCCAGGGTGGCTTGCAGGCGAATGCTGATATGCGGGTAGCGACGCTGGAAATCCGGCAGCCGTGGCAGCAACCACGAACGCGCGAATGAAGGCAGCACCGCCACCACCAGCTCATCGCGCTTGGGCTGGGCCTGGATCAGGCGCGTGGCATCAGCAATATCCCCCAGGGCCTGGCGGATCTGCAACGCATACAGCCGACCATCTTCGCTGATGCGCAAGCCACGCCCTTCACGCACGAACAGCGTGAGGCCGACGATCGCTTCCAGCACCTTGATCTGCTGGCTGATGGCCGAGTGTGTGACATGCAGCTCTTTGGCCGCGAGAGTGACACTACCCAGCCTGGCGGTGGCCTCGAAACTGCGCAGGGAGGTCAAGGGAGGAAAGGCACTCATGTAAGGCCGGCTAACCTTTTAAGGTAAAAAATATGGATATTTAAAGGAGTATCGCCGCTATAAAGTAATCCGTAATTAACAATCACACCATCGAGAATGGAGGCTTCATGAAACTGGTTGGCATGCTGGACTCACCTTATGTGCGCCGCGTAGCGATTGCCCTGGAGCTGTACGGCGTCGATTTCGAGCAGCAATCGCTGTCGGTCTTCAGCACATTCAAGGAATTTTCCCGGATCAACCCGGTGGTCAAGGCTCCGACACTGGTGCTCGACGACGGGACGGTGTTGATGGACTCCAGCCTGATCCTGGATTACTTCGAAGCCTTGGCGCCGGCCGATAAAAAGCTCTTGCCCCAAACCGCTGCGGCCCGTGCACGGGACCTGCAAGTAATCGGCCTGGCATTGGCCGCCTGCGACAAGAGCGTGCAGATTTACTACGAGCACAACCTGCGACCAGCAGAGAAACTGCATGAGCCCTGGCTCGACCGGGTAACCGGGCAGTTGCTGGCGGCCTACTCAGGCCTGGAACCACTGCTGGCCAACCCTCAAGGCGAGTCATTGAGCCAAGCATCACTCAGCGTCGCGGTGGCCTGGTCCTTCTCCAGGTACGCCGTGCCCTCGGTGGTCAAGGCCGAAGACTTTCCCAACCTACAGCGCCACGCCCGGCTGGCCGAGCAACACCCGGCGTTCGGCAAATACCCTATCGAATAGGCAGCAACGCAACGTCGATCATCGTCGCCCCCTGGCAAAGCCGTTGACCACGATATACAGCAGCGGCCCGACCGAGACGAACACCATTGTCAGCAACCAGTAAGGCATGACACTGGCCAGGGACTTGCCCTTGGCGCGTGCGTCACGGTACATCCACACACACGCCAGGGCTGCCATCAGGTACAGGTCAATCACCACCTGGGCGGTGTCTGGCCTGGATAACAGTTCAATGCCGAACGCCAGCAGCGACTGCTCGGCCCAGAGCAAGGTGCCCAGGGTATACAGCGAAAACACCAACAGGCTGGCAAGGGCGATATAGGGTCTGTGCATGGGGTCCACCGTGCAGGATTGGGCAAGCCGCAGATTAGTGATAACGTCGCCGCCATCTCAATGACCTGCGAGGTCATGGACGCCCCTCGACCCGCCCTGCCAGAGTCACCCCATGAGCCGCCCACCTTTCCCCCGAGCCACTCCCGATACCGACGCCGGCACACAGCTGCGGCTATTGCGCCGCCAGGCCAAGCTGAGCCAACTGCAACTGGCGCTGATCAGTGGTATTTCCCAGCGCCACTTGAGCTGTATCGAAACCGGCCGCGCCAAGGCCAGCCCTGGCACGCTGCATAACCTGCTCAGCGCTCTCGATGTGCCGCTGGAGCACTGCAACAGCCTGTTCCTCGCCGCCGGCTATGCCCCACGCTACGAAGCCACGCCACTCGCCGCGCCGTCGATGGATGCCATTCGGGACGCGATCAGCCATGTACTGAAGGCCAACAACCCGGCACCGGCCATCGTGCTGGGTAGTCACTGGGAAGTGCTTGCCGCCAACGCCAGCACCCAGGTCCTGTTTGATCTGGTGGGGTTGGCGCCAGACGCCGCGCAGGGTCTGAACCTGCTGACGACACTGCTGCAACCGGGGGGCTTGGGCGACTATTTGCTCAATGCCGAGGAAATCCGCAACCTGGCCTGGCAACGCGCCGCGCGTGAAGCGCTGGGCAATCCGACCCTGGCCACACTGTTGGAAAGCCTGCCGGTGCCCCAGGGCTCGACAGCACCGGCCAATGACCTGCCGCCGCTGGTGCTGACGCGCATCAACTCGCGCCAGGGCGAGCTGGACTTCATGTCCACCTTCACCACCTTCGGCATGCCCCAGGACATCACCGTCACTTCATTGCGGATCGAACATCTGATCCCGGCCAATCCCCATACCTGGCAAGTCATGACTGCGGCCTACGAACAGTCCCTGTAAGAGCCCGCTTGCCAGCGATGGTGATTATTCAGCCAATAAACTCGGTGACTGACACACCGTCATCGCGAGCAAGCCCGCTCCCACAGGGGGTCTCGGCGAGGCAGAATTTTGGGTACGCCACACATCAAATGTGGGAGCTGGCCTGCCAGCCGCTAGAACTTGGTCACCAGCCCCATACGCAACGTGCGTCCCGGCGCCGGCATGAAGCTCTGGGCCAGCGGGTCCAGGTAATAGCGGTCCGTCAGGTTCTGCAGCGACAGGTTAACGTTGGTGTGATCCTGCCATTTGTAGTTGAGGAAAAGATCAAACAGCGCCACCTCGCGGTAGACCAACTGCGGCGTGGTGGCGCCGGTTTGCCAGTTCTTGTCAGCCGTCACGGTCGGGCCGGAGGTATAGGTCAAGCGCCCGCCCACGGTCAATGTCTGGTCAAAGAAGCGCAACCCCGTGGTCAGGTTGCCAGAGGCCCGTGGCGGGTTCTGGGTATTGGTGTATGAGCCCATGAAACTGCCCGGTGTGCAATTGGGCGTGGCGCTCAGGTCATTCCAGCGGGTACTGCTGGCCCGCAGGCGTGCGGCGAAAGCCGAGTCACAGGTTTCGGTCTTCAGATAGTAGGTCGCGGACAGGTCGGCAAACACCCGCCCGGCATCGTAGTTCGATTGCAGTTCCAGGCCGCTGGTCTTGAAGCTATCGGTATTGCTGAAGTTCATCAGGCCATTCTGGCCAGGGGTTGGGTCGTAATAGCGAGTGATGTAGTGCTTGATGCTGTTATTGAAGTACGCCAGCTTGATCGCCGCCGAGTCGTTGTCGGCCAACAAACCTTTTTGCATTGTGCTCGCGCCGATTTCCCAGTTACTGGAGCGCTCGGGTTTGAGCCCCTTGCCTGGCAGGGTCTGCAAAGTGCCCAGGCTGCTTTCGAACAACGAGGGCATGCGCAGGCCCTGGGTGTAAGAGGCATAGAGGAAGGTATCTGGCGCCACTTCGAAATTGACGCCAAAGGCCGGAGAAAATGCACCGGCACTGTCACTTTGCTTCTTCGCGTACGTATAACCGGTGACCACTTCACCGACACTCGCGGGGAAGACTCGCGTACCCGTCCCGCCATAGTCGTTGTACGGTGTGCCTTCGAACGGATGGTTGGTGTTACTGAAGACAATCCCGTTGTTCAAGCGCGGGTCCGTGGCATCGGTGTATTGCCCGTTCTCGTCGGGGAACCACATCATGAAGTCGTAGCGTCCAGGCTTGATGACGTTCACATAGCGCGCCTCACGCTCCTCGCGTTGCGCGGTGGAATGCATCATATGGTCTTGGGTGCGGTAGTAGAGGTAGCGTCCGCCGCCCCACAGCGTCAGCTCATCGACCGGCTTGTACTCCAGCTTGCCGTTGAGGCTGAACTCTTGCCGGGAACCATCACGCAGGCCACGGTTGGCGTTGATATCGTGCTGGGTCGTGACCACGCCTTTTTGCGGACGCAGTTCCTCGACCTGGAACCCGCCACCCAGGTCCAACTTGAAATCGCCGTGATTGGTCACAAAGCGCGAGGTATTGGCCAGCTCACCGCCAATGCGCCGGTTGGCCTGGCGGGTCCAGTTACGGTCCGAACGATAGGCCTGGGATGCCGGGGCCATCACCGAGGTCAACTGGCTGGTTTTGGCATCGGTCATCCACAGGCTGGTCGTCAGGTCCACCAGCATGTTGCCTGTCGGCAAGTAGTGGTAACGGGCGGTATAGGTGTCGATCTCGGTACGGCCCCGAGGGTACTGATAAATGCCACCCGTGCCGAAACGGAAGATGTCCGATGGCATGATCTCACCCATGCGCCCGTCGTAGCGGATGTAGCCGAAGTCGAACGTATGGTCGTCCGCAGGTCGCAGTGTGGTCTTGAGCAGGATCGATTCAGTCTCTGCCGAGCTGTTCAACACCTCCTCACCGGCGTTGTAGGTGGTGGCCACCGTGCTGTTTTCGCGACCATAGCGGTCATAGGTGCGATAGCGATCCTGACCGTGCTTGCCGGAGAAATAGTTACCTTGGTTACGATGGGCATAAGCCGCCACCACATCAAACAGCTCATGGGTATAGGCAAACGCCGCACTGCCTGACTCGGCGTCGGAGCCAAACAGGCCACCACGGCTCTGATGCGGCTCGGCGTACAACTCCTGGGTCGCCGAATGACTGCTGCGCGAGGCCGGCGACACGCCGTTGTTCCACACATCGCCCTTCAAGCGCAGGCCCACGGTCTTGCCGTCACGCAGGATGTCATCCACACCCAGGGTGCGGATCGCCACCTTGCCGCCGATGGCGCTGGAGTCCAGGCTCGGCCCCTTGTCGATGGACACATCGCTGATCAGGTCGGGGTCGATGTAGCTACGCTGCTGCGTGCCCGCATAGCCACGATAGACATCCAGCGCCTGTTGCGAGCCGTCGACCGTGACCGCGACCCGGCTTTGCCCCTGGATCCCGCGAATGTTCACATCCAGGCCACCGCCATTGCGGCTGTCACCGACCTGCACCCCTGGCAGGCCCTTGAGCAGGTCACCGGCGGAGATCACGCCAAAGCGCTGGACTTCTTCCGGGGCGATATACACGGACGAACGTGGTGCCGAATAGACGGCTTTCTTATCGACGTCATCGCCGATGACCTTCTGCGACGGCAACACCACTGCACTGGTTGCCGGATGCAACTCGAAGCTGCCGTCGGCCTGGCGCTGAAAACTCAGGCCGGTGCCCGCCAGCAACCGCGCAAGACCGGCTTCGGTGCTGAAATCCCCGCGCAGGCCATTGCTGCGCTTGCCCGCCGTCAGCGTCGAGTTGCCCGCCATACTGATCCCCGCCTGCACGCCGAAACGCGAGAGCGCCTGGTCCAAGGGACCGGCGTCAATACTGTAGGGCTGGCGCTCGGCCTGGGCGAAAACCGCCGTGCTGTACAACGGTTGCAGGCTGAGTAACAACAGACCCAATGTGCGGGTGCGCAAGACACTTGCGGGAGAAATCATGCAGGGCTCCTAGAGGTGAAGGCCCACCTGTTTCGGTGGGTTATTCCTAGAGGCCAAGCGAGGTTTGAAAAACTGCGGCGAGCACACAAAAAAAGTTTCAGGCGGGCACCACTGTCACCCAATAGCGGGTGCGCCGTTCGATGCGCACCGGCAAGGCATGGGCCACCAACGCCAGTGCGGCATCGGTATCGTCCAGTTGAAAACTACCGGTCACGCGCAACGCCGCGACCTGCTCGCTGCATCGCAAGACGCCCGGACGATAACGGGAAAGCTCGGCCAGCAGCACATCCAGGCGCATGCGCTCGGCGGGCAGAATGCCGCGCAACCAGGCCTGTGCCAGAAACCCATCGGTTTGCCGTGGCGTGCCCACGCCGTGGCGGTCCACCTGGGTCTGCCACCCTGCCGCTACCGACATGGGTGACAGGCTGCGCGGCGAACTCACGTCGACCAGGCCACGCAATACAGTAATCCACGTGCCCTGCTGATCGTGACGCACCAGCAGATTGGCGTCCTGACTGCGCACCATCGCATCCGGCGTGAGCAGTTGCAGTGGGCGCGACTCGGCTCGCGCATCCAGCGCCACCTCGCCCTCGATCAACTGCACGCTGCGCAGGTGTGCGCTGAGTTCCAGGCTGACGGCACTGGCGGTGTTGAGCCACAGCGAACTGCCATCGGCCAGCGTCCACCGGCGGCGCTCGCCGGTCGCCGTGCGGTAAGTGGCAAAGGCTGCGCGCACCCACGTCGCATCGGCGCCCTGCCAGGACAAACCGCCAAGCAGGCCCAACCCCAACAAACACTTGAGGACTTGCCGGCGCCGCGCCGGATCAACCCCGGCAGATTCCAACGCCCGCCGCGCGGTGACATCGGCCAGCAGGTTGGCCCCGGGCTGGAGCATCAGCGGCAAGCTGGCGACGCGTTGCCAGGCGTATTCGTGCTCGGCACGCGCCAGGCGCCACTGCTGCAACGCCTGGTGATCGGCCGGGCTCATCGTTCCGGACTGAACCCTGACGATCCAATCAATGGCCCTCTCGCGGACTTTCGGCGCAACCACCGTGCCATTCATTCAAAACGGCTCGCGTAGCATACGCTGAAGGCCTTGCCCATCGCCCGCTGCACCTGGGCCACACTCAAGCTCAACTGCGTGGCGATCTGCGGGTATGTCAGGCCATCGAGCTGGGATAAGAAGAAAATCTTGCGCACCTGCATCGACAACCCCACCAGCAGCACATCGAGCTGCAGCAGGGTTTCGATCATCAAGTAGCGCGTTTCGGGCGAGGGTTCCTCACCTTCTGGACGCGCGGCGAGCGCCTCAAGGTAGGCCCGCTCAATGGCCTGACGACGCCAGCGATTGATCAGCAAGCCATTGGCGATCGTGGCCAGAAACGCCATGGGCTGGCGTAACTCACGCACGTCCTGCTGGGTGCGCAACACGCGGATAAACGTATCGTGCGCCAGGTCTTCGGCGTCGGCGCTATGCCCCAGCCGCCGATGCAACCAGCCGCGCAGCCAGTGGTGATGACGGGTGTAAAGTTGTTCGACGGGCGAGACGAGACTGTCGTCGTACATGTCAGGTCCAATGAGCGGTAATGATAATATTTCTCATTTTAGTGTCTGAACCTGAGACTTGTACAGCGCCTGCTGCTGCCCCTGCTGCATATGAGGTTTCGACCCACCCCTACCGCGAACGGATGGCGGCTCTTTAATGGCAGTGTCTTAGGTCTGACAGAGCGATCAGACTTTATTAAAAGACCTGTATGACATACGCCGACTAGCACGTCGGGCAAAGTCATCACCATGATTCCTACTCTTTTATCTCAATCAACTCAAACGCCAACAGTCCTCAGCAGGTCAGCTTACTGCCTGCAGGCAGGATGGGCTTCTGAGTTACACGACAAAATGCTGGCAGCAGGATTACCGATTTAACAGAAGTTTTGGTTACCCAAATTCAAGTAATAACTTGAGGACTGTAATATGACTTTGATTAGCGACGTACAACTTGCATGCTCCCGTTTGGCACAACACGGATGGCACTCACTCTTACTACAACATGGTTTAGACATTACGGCGCTCGACCTACAACAAGAACTGTCAAAACCCTTACACATTGATAGAACAATCAAGGGTTTCGAAGACTACTCACACTCTGGTGTACGAGGCATCGAAGCAGGTAAACCTGCTGAAAGTTTGCTCTATCATGCCTTTGCTTCACCTAATGTCATCACCACCGCCCAGGGCACCCAACTGACTGCATTCCCATCAGCCCTTGAAATTGAGCAGTTGCTGAACTTCGTTTACGGTGTTAACCCACCCAGTTTAGAGACATTGAGGGTGTACGCGGGAACGGCACCCTTGGCGATAGTAGTCTTTGCGTATGAATACCGGCCGCGCCCGGAAACTGTGCATCAGTGTCAGGCAGACCTGTGTTTCTCTCGCACAGGTGTCGCACGAGTAGGCACTGCGCCGGTCTTGTATGATGCCGCACGGCGAGGGTTCCTGCCCTTTGTTGACACGGCTACACAACAGATGCGTGTTACGCCTGCCCGTTATGGCGCGTACCTTGCCATGCAAAAAAAAGGAGCGCGCGAATGCTTCGGCCCCATGAACTTTCAAATACCCAGTGACGCCGACTTGGACTTCTGGGTGCCGATACATAAGTTATTCAACGGTAAAGAATGCTTGCTCGGCTTGGACTTGACGGTGCATCTGGACAACTACCAGATCAATGAGAAGATCAGGCAAGTGCATACGAGGTTCAACAATACGGGATGGCAAGAACCTGACATCCTGAATTATCCATTTGTAATTACCGAAGGCCTTTGTCATTGGGCCGAGCCAACTGACTTTGGCATGGGGCTTCTGGTCCCGGATGACAAGGAACGACTGGTCGAGCTGGCCTACTATCAAGAGCGACCATTATCATTCACGATGCCGTCGGGTACGGGGGGGTTGGTGCATGGTCGCCATCGAGTACATGACGACGGATCAATCGAAGACTTGAACAATGTCGAAGGTGTTGATGCAATCGTCAAGCAGGGAGGGTATCGCGCCTTGCACTATCAGGACGCAATGGCAGACGGTTGGGTGCACGCGCGCTGTCCGCAACTGGAGTCCTGCGGACTGGACAAAGATAGCGTTGCGGCCTACTCGATTATCGGTGCCCCCGACTTCTTCCCTCTATGTGGACAGCGCGAACTGAAGGTTTGGTCAAGTGATCCGGATATTTTCCCCTGTCCGACACCTCCGTGCCCCGAGGTTTGGCATACACGCGTCAATCCCCTGTCGGATGTCCGTTTCCCGATCAACCCGACGCTTGCGGGCGGCCACTTTGCCGATGGAGACCGCACCGCCACTGCAATTGTCTCCTTACCCCTCGATGCATCAATGGCTGTTACGGCTCAGGCGGTGCCTGAGGTCGGTTTGGCTCAACGTCAGTCCTATTTACCCGACTTCGCCAGTGGCGTGTTCGGACCTGGCTGGGAGGTTGGCAGGGGCTTGATCGATAAGCCTTTTACCAACGTACTAAACGGTTACATGCTCGCCAGCCCCTTTACAGAAGATGCCCGGATTTGCGCAGCGCTGGGTTCCTACTGGCCAGGCGTAGCACCCGATTCAACCCGTACATTTGAGCCCCGTTCCATCGCTTCGACAGTCATCCCCTTAACAGACACAGAGATCGGCCTAACGGGCGAGACCTCCTGGGACGGCCTGACAGGTCCCGTTCTGGTTGATTACGATGGGCGTCAGGTTGTCCAGTATCAGTCCTACGAATACAGCGACTACACCGGGGCTGCATTGGCCGGGCAACTGTCATCGGCAATCACTGGGCAAGTCGGGACTCAGCAATACCACCAACGGGTCCTGGCAATGCGTCGGGCATATCACGCTGTGGGAGCGGGGACCGATAAAGCGCTACGAACGCTATGGCCCGTACTTTCTTTCTCTTTGGTGCAATCAGCAGACGAGGGTCTGCAAGCAGCACAGCAGCAGGCAGGCCACCTTTTGGAAGGTGAGGTGATGTATTTTTTCCTCTACAAACACGGCGCAATCATCACGCCATCGGATAACTTCAAGCGGCGTTATGTGGAGATTGAAGCGCGAGTGCAATTGTATGTCAGTCAGACCGCCCTATTAATCAAGCAAGACGAGACGTTGTGGCGTTTACTTGATGAATCGTTTTGACGTGATTGTTGTAGGGGCCGGGCCGGCCGGCTGTGCCACTGCGATCGCGTGCGCACAACGCGGGATGCGCGTGGCACTGCTCGAACGGGCTACATTCCCGCGACACCGGCCCGGTGAAACCCTTCACCCGGCCATCGAGCCGCTGCTTGCCCAGTTGGGGATGATGCCCGATCTGAGCGAGCAGCCTTGTCTACGACATGAAGGGCACTGGGTACAGTGGGACGCAGCGCCGCGTTTCATCAAGTTCGGTGGTGATGCTGCTGGCCCTTGGCGAGGTTTCCAAGTCCAGCGAGCATCCTTCGATGCTCAACTCGTGAAACGGGCGTGTGTGTTGGGTGTAAAGATAATTCAGCCTTGTTTAAATCCAACGGTGATTCGTGAAGGCAACAGGGTCACCGGTGTGAACGTCATGTCAGACCGGCTTATGGCAACCTATGTTGTCGATGCCTCGGGGCATCACGGATGGCTCAGGCGCCAACTGCCGATTCAGTGGCTGGAATTTTCGCCGATCCTCATTGCGCGCTATGGCTATTACCAAGGCGACCTTGAGCTTGTTAATGACGCACCGCGACTTATCGCGAACAAGGACGGTTGGCAATGGATCGCACGCGTCGACAACCACCTCCTCCACTGGACAACGTTGAGCTTTCACTTAAACAGCAAACTGGCAGCCGGATCGCCCGAGACACTCAAGCATTTAACACCTGCGGGTCCGGTACGCGGCGCCGAAGTGTCTTGGCGCCTGTCCAATGTTCCCATGGCAGCCGGTTATGTACTCGTAGGTGATGCTGCTGCAATATTGGATCCGGCATCATCGCACGGTGTGCTCAAAGCGCTAATGTCCGGCATGCAAGCGGCCCAAGCCATTGCCGACTGCCTCGCGTGGCCAAGTGGCGAACACGTCGTACACAACCATTATAAAACCTGGCTGCACAATCAGTTCAACACCGACGTCGATGCCCTGCGCCAGTTCTATCGCGTGCATCCTTACCCTCCGGCATGGGTTTGATGAACGGTAGAAGTCGCCGTTAGACTCACCCAATACGTCGCCTGACCCACCGCTATCGCAGCCTCGCTGGAGCTCGACAGCTCCCACAAGGTTAGATATTCATCGCTTACTTTTCCCACTCGGCCTTGGGAATCAGCAAGCCATGGTTACCGTTGTACGCCGCACGCGCAGGCGACCTCCAACCCTCCAGCAACGCCTCATCCAATCGGTAGATTTCCACCCCCAGCGGGCGGCATACCGTCAGCGGGTCCTGGGCATCCGGGCCCCACATCGGCAGCGACAGATCGCCGCCCGGGCAGGTGGACAACGCACACAGCAAATCGATCTCGGCAAAGAATTCCAGATAATCACCTTGCTTGGCCGGGCACGCCTTCATGAAGTACATATCGTCGTGATTCAGGCCCGTGCACTGGAAGATGTTCAATACATCGTGCACATCAAACTCGGTCAGGCCATGGGGCAATACGGCGCGGGTCAGGTTGGAATGGCAATGGTGATGGAAGTCCTCGCCGGTCAGCATCTTGTTCACATAAGGATCACAGCGCGTACCCAGCAGGTCATGCAGGCGCCCGCCATGTTCATCGATGCCGTAGCCGGCCAGGCTGTCATCGGTGATGGTGACCATCGGCCGCAGAAACGGCAGGTTCGACCACAGGCGGTCATAGGTGCTGACATGCGCGCCTTGCAGTTGGCGGGTGCGGGCCGCCCACATACGCTCGCGCGGATCGTTGGCATTCCACACGTTGAAATCACCGACCTGGGGGCCGATCGGTGTGGTCACGCGAAACACATGGCCAGCCGGCACTTTCCAGGCACGACCGGTGCGGATCGGCACTTCGAACTGCTCGATCAGGGTGCGCCCTGCCCCGGACTCGCGCACACGATCATAAAACGCCTTGTCGACCTGCAAGGCAGCGCCTTTGCTGACTTGGTAGGCGGCGGGATAGTCCTTGTACATGGGGGATCCTCCATTGCAGGGTTTTGCAAAACCATACAAGCGGGCTTGCCCTAATGCCAGTCAGTTAAGCGGATTCTGCTTTCTGTAGGAGCGAGGGGGACGCCTAGTTCTTGCTCGCGAAGGACATCAACGATAACGCGTGTTTGCTAGGTAAACGCGGCGCTCTCAAGTTCTTCGCGAGCAAGCTCGCTCCTACAAGGGGGGGCGTCGTCAGTTGAACTCGCCAGAAACTTCGGACCACAGGCTGACCTTCTGCCCGCGATTCTTGAAGAACTCGATTTCACGCTTGATCCCCGAGCTCAGGTCCCAACCCGGCAGGTCGAGGATGATCAGTTCCTCCATCATCTCCATGAACAGCGCGTCCACCGGCGCCCACAGCTTGCCGATGGTTGCACTGTCCTTACCTTCAAACGCCAGGTTGATCGGGTGCGACATCGACACCTGACTGAACACCCCATGACCTGACTCGATGATCGAGGCCGCCACCTTGTTGCACTGGATAAAGCGCTCATGGGTGACCGACGCATCGGCATGGCTGTAGGGGCAGGCCAGAAAGATCTTTCTCATTGTTACCTCAGGGCAATGCAAGGGCTCGCGCCCTTGCGGGGGTTAAAGAGTTAGCGTCAGACCGCCTGGGCTGCGGGCACGCCGGATGCTTGGGCCTCGTCGCGCTCACGCTCCTGTGCTTCGTAGCGCTGAGCGGCAGGCACGGAGATCTTGATCGCGATTGCCACGGCGAGCAGGCCGCCAAACAGCTTGGCGAGCAGGATCGGCATGATCAGCGTCGGCTGGAAGTTCGCGGTAAAGGCCAGGTGATCACCGATGGTGGCCTGCGCGCAGACGCCCAGGGCCACACACAAGACCTTGTCCCGGGCATTCATTTTCTTGAACAGATGGTAGACCGCGATGATATTGGCAAACACCATCACAAACGCCGCCGCGCCATTGGCCGACAACCCGATGTGCCTGCCGAGTACTTCCATGGGCTTCTTGCAGTAGCGGTTGAACAGGTAGCAGATCGGGAACGTACCGGCGAGCATGATGCCGATGTAGCCAGCAATCTCGATGGCGCGGAACAGTTCCTTCTCGTCGGCGAACATCGGATCGAAGCCCCACACGCCGAAGTTTTTCATGAAGAAGCCAGTGAAGTGCTCGACGATGGCCAGCGCCAGGACGATCTTGATAAAGGCGTCCATCAATTTGCCGAACACCAGGAACCCGGCCACCATCCACGAGGCCCGGTAGCGCAAGCCGGCAGCCAGCAGGAAGCAGAACACAAACAGTGGCGCGAGCAAGCGCACGCAGTCGACAAAACCCAGGCTCAGGTAATGCAGGGCCGGCGAGGTGGTGGACACGATGTCACGCACCGGCAGGTTGAAGGCGGTGATCATCATCAGCGACGCAAGCACGGCAAACGGGATGCTGATCAACCCGGCCATGGCCCCCAGCGCCAGGTACTTGTGGTCCTTGCGTTCGAGCATCATCAGCCCGACCGGGATCAGGTAGACGATGGTCGCGCCGGAGGTGTAGCCGACGATCATCGCGGTGATCCACATGTCGCGGTTCGCCGCCAGGGCGTCGGCGAGCTGGTAGCCGCCCATGTCCACGGCGATGATCGACAGTGCCGCAATGGAGACGTCAGAACCCATCGCACCAAAGTACGGCCCCAGTGCGACCTCGATGAATTTAGACAGGTATGGAATCGCCACCATGATGCCCGCCTGCGCCAGGAACACCGGGCCGATGGAGTGGATGCCGTTGACAAACTCCTTGCCCAGGCCACTGTCCGGCTTGATCACGGAGGCAAACGCGCCGACCACCGCGCCGATCATGATCAGATAAATAACGTAGTTCCCGAATTCCGCCATTACTTTCGCTCCATCTGTACTGAATCAATTGTTGTTGTAGGAGTACGCCCCAGTCCGGTCGCTCCATTGGCCAAACGTTGGCACCCATGAGTGTTTTACCGCCTCATTTACGGCGCTTTCACACCCTATTACTAACCACTTCCCATGCCAATCGTGTGTTTATTGTGGTTTTGCGGGTTAAACACACTGGAATCGGTCAATTCTATTGCGTAATCTCTAGTCATACCTTTCAAGGCAGCGGACTCTACGGCCGTGAACGGCAAACGCCAATACCAAGTTCACACCACCGGCGCTGGCGCCCAAGCCCCCCAACACGCGCTGCCCCGGCATCATTTGAGTGCCTCGGTAACAGCACTGCGCACCTGTGGCGCATTCACGTAGCATCAAGAGGATGACTCCCATGCGCCCCAATGAAAGACGCCAACATATCCTTGAGCTGCTACGCCAGCGTGAACGCATTTCGGTCGACGAGTTGGCGCGCACGCTCAGCACTTCGCAGGAAACCATTCGCCGCGACCTCACGGCCTTGGCCGAAGAAGGCCAGGTCACCAAGTTCCACGGCGGTGCCTCGCTGCCACCCAGCGGTGAACATGAGAACGCGTTCCAGACCCGAATGAATGAATTCTCCCAGGAGAAACGTGCGGTGGCGCGGTTCGCCGCCGGGCTCTATGCGCCGGGCGACAGCCTGTTGATCGATACCGGTACCACCACTCTGTTCTTTGCCCGTGAACTGGCAAAGCTCAACCGCATCACTGTCATCACCAACTCCTTGTTGATCGCCTCCGCCATTGGCACCAGTGGTAATCGCGTATTCATGATCGGCGGCGAATACCGCCCCGAATCGGAACAGAATATCGGCGCCCTGGCCATGGAGCAGATTGCACGCTTCAACGCCGAACATGCCGTGGTCACGATTGGCGCCCTGAACACCGACGGTGCCTTCGACTTCTCCATCGAAGAGGCCGAAATCACCCGCGCCATGATCGCCCGCACGCGCTACCTCACGGTCATTGCCGACTCCTCGAAAATGGGCAAACACGCACTGTTCCAGGTATTTCCCCTGGAGCGCATCGATCGCTTGATCATCGACCGCAAACCCCTGGGCGAGCTGGCCAAGGCCCTGGCACAGGCCCAGGTTGAAGTACTGGAGGCCCCTGCCCTGACCCGGCCTGAATGGTGACCGGTCAGCGCCAATCGCGGCAACGGGTGACCGCATCGCTGAACGAGGCACGCCACTGCCGGGCTTGCTCGGCACTGACTTTGGGGTGAAAGGTGGTACTGGTGTTACGCGGCGGCTTGAGCGCCACGCCAATACCTTTGGCTGCCAGCGCCGCGCAGCCAAACGCGGTCAGTTCATCAAAACGCTGGGTGACAATGCAACGCTGCAAGGCATCGGCGAGAAACTGCGCGAAATACGGGCTGCGCGCCAAGCCACCATCGATGGACAGGTGATCGGTCACGCTGAGAAATTCGTCCATCGCCGTGATCACTTCAACACTGCGCAACGCCACGCCTTCGAGCACCGCCTGACACATATCCTGGCGCGTGGTGCTGCCATTCATGCCCACCCACAGGGCCGCCGCACTGCGATCCCAATGCGGGCAGGCCAACCCGGACAACGCCGGCACAAAGGCCAACTGTCGACCAATCGCCGGCGGCTCGTCGAACGCCGCCAGCTCCGAAAAGTCGCTGAACAAACCGAGGCGCCCGGCCCACTCCACTGCCGAACTGGCATCGTAGACACCACCGTCCATGGCATAAGTGGGCTTGCCGTCGATCTGCCAGGCAATGGTCGCCAACAGGCCCTTATCCGGCGCGCGGATGATCTGCTCGCCGGTCAATGTCAGGGCAAACGCCCCGGTACCGAAGGTGATCTTGGCGTCGCCCTCATTGCGGCAGCCATGGCCATACAGTGAGGCTTGCTGGTCAACAATCGAGGCGGTAATCGGCGTAGCGCCGATCTCACCAAAGTGCCCGACGGTGTCGCGGATCTGCGGCAACGTTTCCATTGGCACGCCAAACAGCTCGCAGAGCTGGCTGTCCCACTGCCCGGTCGCCAGGTTCATCAGCGAGGTGCGCGAAGCGGTGGTGACGTCAGTGGCGAAGACCCCGGTCAGGCGGTCGAGGAAATACGCATCGGTGGTGCCCAGGCGCAGCCTTCCGGCCCGCAAGGCGCTCTGCGCGGCCGGCAGATTGCGGATGATCCAGGCCAGCTTGCTCGCCGAAAAGTATGGATCCAGGGGCAACCCCGCACGCTCCAGGGTCAGGGCCTCGCCGCCATCACCACGCAGTTGGGCGATCTCGGCCGAGGTGCGATTGTCCTGCCATACAATGACCGGCGATAACGGCTCACCGGTCTTGGCGTCCCACGCCAGGCAACTCTCGCCCTGGTTGGCCAGGCCGATGGCATCTACCCGGCCGGTGGCCTCCAGGCAACGCTGCAGGTTATTGAGCAACTCCAGCGGGTCGTGCTCCACCCAACCGGGGTGGGGATGATGCTGCTGGTGGCGTAACGAGAGCTGGATATCAGCAGACCCATTTTGGCTCACCACCAACACACGGGTGCTGGTAGTGCCTTGATCGAGCGCGGCAATGCGCATAGTGAAGACTCCTCGGCAGGTCTTGTTATTGGCCGACAAAGTCGACTTCGAGTTGCTGTACGCCCTGGGGCAGGTTCAGGCTGGCGATGGGGATCAGCAGCCGGCGCTCGGGCAGCGAACTGCCGGCGCGCGACCAGATTTCCTTGCCATCGGCCCGCACCACCAGGCGCCCTTTCACCGCACGGCTGACACGCAGTTGCAGGTGCTGCATGCCCACCACAGAAGAGTTGCTCAAGCACTGCGGCACGCACAGTTTCAAATCGCCCTTGCAGGCAATCTCGATACTCGGCGTGGCAGCCGGCAACTGCCCCTGCAGATCACGGGCGATCATCGTAGCGATCTTGTGACCTTCGCGAAACGACCAACCTGCCGTCTCGACGGGGCGCAACAGATTACCTGCGGCAAAGTAGGCCGGGTCGCTACAGCGCCCGTATTGATCGATATACGGGCCGCCGCTTTTCGGGTCGAGCCGCAAATCGCTCAGGCGCACCAGGCTGGATTCGGGGGTGAACTGGCCGGTGAGCAGCACGCCGTCACAGTCGAAGGTCCTGGTCTGCCCGTCGGCCAGGCGCACCGTCGCGCCCTCCACCCGCCCGGTACCGTGGATTTCCAACAGCTGCGCGCCGAAATGCATCGGCACCCCGCACAGCCGTGGGAACAGCGACAGCGGCCAGCGCGCCGTGGCCCGAAGATTGGCTTCGATCATCGCCACCGGCTTGATCCCCGCGCGTCGGCAACTCATGACGGCCGACAGGCTGACCAGTTCGGTACCGACAATCAACGGCCGCTCAAAGGGCTTGAGGTGCTCCAGGTACAGATAGGACTGGAACGCGCCAGTATTGATCACCCCCAACGGGCGATCGCCGCCCAGCAGGCGTGCCGAGCGTGGCGTTTCCCGCGCACCGGTGGCGATCAGCACCCGGCGCGCCTGAATCACCTGGGCGCCGTCAGGGCTCACTACCTCCAGGCGCCCGCCCTGGCCCATCTGCGTCACCGAGTGTTTGACGCGGATCTGCACCCCCGCCTTCAACGCCTGCGCGACATTTTTGCGCGCATACGCAGGCCCCGTGTAAATCCGGCCATATTCGCGCAAGCCAAAGGGTGGATGCCCACAATGACGCGGGATGCCGCCAGCTTCGGGCTCACGTTCGAGCACCACGACCTTGTCGACACCCAGCTTGCGCAGGGTCATCGCCGCCGACAGCCCCGACGGCCCGCCACCGATAATCGCGACATCAATGTTTTCGACTTCAATGGGCTTCATGACAAACACCTGTTGCAAGGGGAATGGCCAGGTGGCCAGCGCTCAGCTCGGCTACCCGCGCCCCACAATAAAAACCCTGGCAGCGCCCCATGCAGGCCCGCGTACGGCGCTTCAACCCACCCAGGTCACCGGGCGGCAGCGCGCTGGCCAAGGCATTCTCGATTTCCCGTAGCGTTACCATTTCACAATGGCACACGATTTCGCCGTAGCCCGGGCGCTGGTAATCGCGCGGTAGATGTTCAGCGAGGTTAGGCAGCGTCGGCCATTGCAGGATGGGTGCGGGAACCGGTGTGTGCTCGCGCTGATAGAGGCTGAACACGTGCCGGGCAATGCCCAGCGCTGCCGTCAGGCCGGTGGAGCGGATGCCTCCTACGCTGATCCAGTTCTTACCTTCGACCCGCTGCACCCGATACTCTTTCTTTTCCGTGGCCGGCCGCAGCGCGGCATAGGTGGCAGTGACCGGCATGCCTTCGAGTGCTGGAATACGCTCGACTGCGGCATCCACCAACTGGCGCAACACGTCGCTGTCGAGGCCTGCGTGCAGGCGGTCTTCCTGCTCTTCAGCGGTAGGCCCCACCAACAGGTTGCCGTAGACCGTGCGAGTGAGGACGATACCCTTGGTGCGCTCATTGGGCACCGGCAGGATGATATTGCCCAGATAGCGCGCGGCCGCCTTATCGAACACCACGAACTGACCTTTGCGCGGATGAATGGAGAAGCTCGATGCACCCAGCAACTGTTGCTCCAGCACATCGCCGAACAACCCGGCGCAATTGATGATCGTGCGCCCCCGCACAAACCCGTTGGTGGTCTCCAGGGCCCAGAGTTCGCCATCAAAATAGCCGCCGTTGACCTCGGTGTTGAACCGCACCTGCGCCCCATGCATCATCGCCTGGAGCAGGTAACCCAGGGGCGCCGACCACGGATCGATAAGAAACTCGCCAGGCACCTCGACCGCCCCCAACGCGTTGTGCGCCAGATTCGGCTCCAGGGCACGCACCCGCTCGCGGCCGATCAGGTTGACATCGGCAATCCCGTTGGCGTGCGCCTGCTCGACAATGCCTTGCAGCTTGCCCAGGTCATCCTCGTTCCAGGCCACTACCATCGCACCGGTCTTGAGCAGCGGCAGCGACATCTTCTGGTGGATCTGCAGGTACTCCTGGTACCCGTCCTTCATGCATTGCAGCTCCAGGCTACCGGTTGGCGCATCGAAGCCCGTGTGCAAGATCGCGCTGTTGCCTTTGCTCGCCCCAGACAGGATATCCGGGCTTTTTTCCAGCAACAGCACCCGCGCGCCCTCCAGGGTAAAACGCCGGACCATCGCGCATCCCACCACGCCACCGCCCACAACGATGACGTCGTAGATACCGCTCTGATTCGGGAAGGGTTTCGTCATGATCAAGCCTATGGGTGAAGTGAGCGCATGTATTGCCTTGGAGGGGTGCAGGGCATATGCCACTGACCGAACCGGGGTTGGAATGACCGATTGGCCATAGCCGTTCACTCACTGCCCAAGGGCTCTGCGGCAGGGCAAGCATCCTCAGCCATGCAGACATCTAATGTTTATTGCTATCCGGCCTTTAAACACAACGTGGAAAAGGCTGACCGATTCGTTGCGCACAGAACTGATCCTGTCAAAAAGGCGTTACTGTGGATTCGATCAACACACATAAAATCGCTACATAAATACACAACCACTTAAAAATGGTTACCTTTAAACACCTTAAGGCATAACCAAGACCGATTCCCCAAGGCCATATCGCGCTCATCCACATCTGTTCGGTCAAAAAAACCAAGTAAATGTGACCGATATAAAAAATTAACCCTATAAACCCCTCTTATTGACGACGCGGAACCGTCTTTCTGCGGCGCCTCCTAGAAAGACGTTGAAAGGGCCGGTTCTGAGACCGAGGCTCCCTCGCCCATTGCAGCCGCCAGTCAGAAACAACTAGAATACGATTAATTCCCACTTACGAATTTTTCGCATGAAACCAGCCCAGCCCGCCGAAGCCGCGACGCTTGAAGCCCTGTACCGCGGCTACCACGGCTGGCTGCTGAGTTGGCTGCGCCGCCGTGTGGATTGCTCCCATCACGCCGCCGATGTAGCGCACGACACGTTTATCCGCCTGCTGTCGGCCGGGCCTTACGTCGCGCCCCGCGAACCGCAGGCCTACCTTGCCACCGTGGCCCGTCGTTTATTGATGGACAAGAATCGCCGGCGTCGCCTGGAACGGGCTTATCAGGACGAACTGGAACGCTGTGCCCAGTACCTCGACCAGGCGCCCTCGCCCGAGCAGATTTTGCAAGCGGTGCAGGTGCTGGAGGCGATTGACCGGGCCTTGGCGCGAATGAAGCCACGGATTCGCGAAACCTTTATCCTGCGTCACCTCGATGGCCTGGACCAGGCACAGATCGCCGAGCGCCTCGGGGTTTCGGTGCGCACCGTACAACAAGACCTGGTGGAAGCCCTGCTGGCCTGCGATGCGTGCGCCCAGCCATGACCCCGACCATCCTGCGCCAGGCCGCTGAATGGCTGGTCCGCCTCGACCATCAGCCCGACGCCGCCAGCCAACAGGCCTTCCATGCCTGGCTGGCCGCCGACCCGCAACATCCCTTGGCTGTTGCGCGCTTGCAGGGCCACCTGTCACCCCTCAAACAAGCCCCGGCCCGTGCGGCATTGCGCCGGGCGCGCCAACAGCCGAAGGCGATCAAGGGCCTGGCACTGGGCCTGTTAATCGGCTTGCTCGCCCTGCAGGTCTATCAGTACAGCCAGCGTGGTTATCTGTTCGCCGACCTCAGCACTGCCAGTGGCCAGTGGCAGCAACAACGCCTGGACGATGGCAGCGCACTGCAACTGGACGGTGGTTCGGCCGTCGATCTGCACTTCGATGCCAACCAGCGCCGTGTGCGCCTGCTGCAGGGTGAATTGCTGGTGGATGTGGCCAAGGATGCCCGGCGCCCGTTCTATGTCGATACCCCGCAAGGCAGCATTCGGGCGCTGGGCACGCGTTTTATCGTCGAACGCAGCGGCGATGCGACGGTGGTCAGGATGCTTGAATCGTCCACCCGCATCGACAGCGGTACACAACAACTGACGCTCAACCCCGGCCAGCGTGTGCGCCTTGAGGCAAGTGGCCCGGGGCGCGTGGAAGCATTCGATGCCCGCGCCCACGAAGCCGCCTGGGATACCCATCAACTGCTGGCCAGCGACGAGCCCCTGGCCGATGTCCTGGAGCGCCTGGGCCGTCATCGCAGCGGCCTGTTGCTGTTCGATCGCCAGGCCCTGCACGGCTTGCGGGTCACGGTGATGCTGCCGTTCGACGACCCGGCGCGGGCCTTGCGCCTGCTCCAGCGCACATTGCCGATCGAGATCAGCAGCTACACCCCATGGGTCACCCGTGTGTCTTTGAAAAAACAGCGCGAATAATTCTCAATAAAGTCTGCGTGTTTTCAGTTTTGCCGCGTCCTTTTCTTGGCCAACATCCAAAGGAGCAGCGATTCCATGTCTTCCACCCCGTCCCCCCGTGCCAGCCTGCTGCTGGCCAGCCGCTTGTTGTTTGGCTGCCTGCCGCTGGCACTGCCAGCCATTGCCTGTGCGCAGCAACAGGTCCAGGCCTTTGATATCGCCCCAGGAACCCTCGGCGAAGTCCTCGGCCGTTATGCCCAGGCCGCCGGCACGCCGATTGTGTTCCAGTCGCAACAAGTGGCCGGCCTGAACAGTGCTGGCCTGCGCGGCAGCTACAGCGTGGCGGAGGGCTTTGCCAAGGTCCTGGAAGGCACGGGCTTCACGGCGCAGGCCAGCGCCGATGGCTACCAGTTGCAGGCACTGACCGAGGCCAGCGGCACCCTGGCGCTGGCGGCCACCGAGATCACGTCGAACCAGTTGGGCACAGTCACTGAAGGCACGGGTTCCTACACCCCAGGCACCATCGCTACCGCCACACGCATGGTTCTGACGCCCCGGGAGACCCCACAGTCGATCACCGTGATCACCCGCCAGCACATGGACGACTTCGGCCTCAATGCCATTGACGATGTGATGCGCCACACGCCTGGCATCACCGTCTCGACCTATGACAGCGAGCGCACCAACTATTTTGCCCGTGGGTTTTCCATCGAGAACTTCCAGTACGACGGTATCCCGACCCTGCGCAACTCGGCCTACTCGTCCGGGCAAACCCTCACCGACATGGCGATCTACGACCGCGTGGAGATTCTCAAGGGCGCCACCGGCCTGCTGACCGGTGCCGGCGCGCCGGGCGCGACCCTCAACCTGATCCGCAAAAAGCCGACCCGTGACTTCAAGGCCAGTGTCGAACTGGGCGCCGGCAGCTGGGATAACTATCGCTCCCAGGTCGACGTCAGCGGCCCGTTGACCGAGCGCGGCAACATCCGTGGGCGGGCCGTGGCGGCCTATCAGGACAAGCATTCGTTCATGGAACGCTACCAGCGCAAGACCAGCGTGTACTTCGCCACCCTGGAAGCAGACCTCGACGACGACACCTTGCTGACCGTGGGCGTTGACTATCAGGACAACGACCCGCAAGGCTCGGGCTGGTCCGGTAGCCGCCCGTTATTCAACACCAACGGTGACCGTATTGACGTCAAGCGCTCGTACAACAACGGCGCCAAGTGGAGCCGCTGGGAACAGTACAACCGTGGCGCATTCGCCACGCTGGAACGCAGCTTCGCCAACGGTTGGGTGGCCAAGGCGCAACTGACCCACCAACTCAGCGGTTACTACGCGCCCCTGGGCTCGATACAGAGCGCGCCCAACCCCACCACCGGCCTGTCTACCGTCTATGCCAACAAGTTCACCGGCCAGACCCGCGCCAATGCCGCCGATGTCTACGTCAGCGGCCCATTCAACCTGCTGGGACGCGAGCATGAGCTGGTGGTCGGCGGCTCGGCCTCCAGCTCCCACTGGAAAGGCAAGGACTATGGCAGCCCCAAACACCCCAACGGCAATGTGGTGGACTTCTGGAACTTCGACGGCAATATTGCCGAACCTGACTGGGGCGCACCCACCTACATCAACGACCTGACCACCCGCCAAAGCGCGGGCTACATGAGCGCACGCTTCAACCTGACCGACCCGTTGAACCTGTTCCTCGGCGCCCGCGTCGCCAACTACAAATTGCGTGGTACCGACGACTCCACGGAAACCGGGCGGCTGGTGCCCTACGCGGGCGTGACCTACGACCTGAACGAAAACTTCACCGCCTATGCCAGCTACACCGATATCTTCATGCCGGAAAGCTACAACCGCGACCGCAACAACAAACTGTTGGAACCCTCCGAAGGCAAGAACTACGAGGGCGGTTTAAAGGGTGAATTCTTTGGCGGCCGACTCAATACCAGCCTGGCCTATTTTGAAGTCCACCAGAGCAACCGAGCAGAAGCCGACGCCGAGTACAACGCCGCGCCGACCAACCCATCATTGGGTTATGCCTCCAAGGGTATCGAAGCCAAGACCAAGGGTTTTGAGGCCGAAATGTCCGGTGAACTGGCGCCCGGCTGGCAGGCCCAGGCAGGTTACACCCACAAAATCATCCGTGACGAGAGCAGCAAGAAAGTCTCGACCTGGGAGCCGGAGGACCAGCTCAGTTTCTACACCACCTACAAACTCCAGGGCCCACTGGACCGCTTGACCGTGGGCGGCGGTGCGCGCTGGCAGAACCGCAGTTGGCAGGAGCTGTACAACCGCTACAAGGGCAAGAATGAGGAGTTTGCCCAGCAAGCCTACTGGCTGGTGGATGTGATGGCGCGTTACCAGGTCACTGAGAACCTGTCAGCGACGTTGAACCTGAACAATGCGTTCGACAAGAAGTACTACACCAACATTGGGTTCTATAACACCGCCTACTACGGCGACCCGCGCAATGTGATGCTTACCACCCGCTGGAATTTCTGATTCACCGACCTGGAGCTGTCGACAGGCGTTGCTTGAAACATAAGGCAAAAGCCTATTGACAGAGCGAGGGAATCATCTTGGGGCAAACAACTACTCATAGCTCATGCCATGGCAGTTGTTTACCCCAAGACCTCTCCTCGATTCCTCAGGCGGCAACCCTTATGAACAGTGTTTCCAATCACATGACTGCGCAACCTCGCCCATTCTGCGCACCAAACTCTCTCTCGCCACAGCCGCCCTCCCGGCCCAAACGTGAAGCCCCGGCCCCATCAGAATCAACCGAAAGCGCTCGCACCCAAGGCGATCGCGAGTTAGCCATGGCGTATCACTCGGCACTGCTCCTGGCCGCCAATCGCGAAAGAAATGTCACGATCAACACTATTGCTCCCGACTCCACATTCGGCCAATGGTGGGCCCAGCTGAAAGAGGCTTTTCACTCACCCGAAGTCCGTCAGTGGATTGAAGATAAAGGCATCAACACAGGGTCGATCACACTCAACCCGGAGTCAGGCCAGATCTCTTTCAAGCGTCAACGCCACCTTGATCCCGAACAGAAGCGATTCACCGTCGGGCAAGACGACTGGCAATGGGCTGCAATCAGCGGGCCTATCCTCCAGGCCGGACGAGTCCTCTCTGCAGGCCGCGCCGACACTACGTTCACCCCACCTGCAACCGATCTCGATCAACCGGTTCCATATGAGTTGATCGGGCATTTTTATAAAGAACAGCCGAACCTTACGCAGCCTTCGATGCGCCAGCGTGCGGTGGAAATTGACCGCAACCAGGGTTTTACAACACTCGATCCGAGCACCTTTGCAAGTTTGATTAAATCGCGCAGCGAGGACGCACTTCAAAACCAGAAAGCTTATTTGGGCGACATTTACGATCGACACCAAGCCAGCGCCGAGCTCCGTCACTTGGCAACGTCAGTGGAGGGTGGCATCGAATATGCCGGGCAAATCAAGGATGAACTGAAGAAGAGGATGATTGATCTGTCCCTGGACAGCACCTATCAGGCAACCACCCACCCCCCATCGAACAGGGTCAGTCTCCTGCAATTCATTGAAGATCATGGTTGGGATATTCCCGACCATCATGAGCAACTGGTGAATCTTGCGAGCGCCCTCTCCACTCCCACACCCAAGGCACCCGTCAATGGCAACCTGGGTGGCGCACTGACCTGGCCCGCACCGCTTGAGCAGGACAGCCTGGAGCAATTGAAAGCAGATCTGCGTACAGGCACGTTAGGCGCCATAACACTCCTCCCCTTTAACAGGGTTCTGGATTATCTGCTTGATGGCCGGCCCATCTCTCCTGAAGAGCAGAGTAATCCACGCGTGTTGATTGATACCCTGGTCAATTCCCCCAGGGGCAAGGCAGTAGGTCAGGCCATCCAGGGCACATTCGAGGCGCGCAGTGTTAAAGGCAGCGCTGCTGACTGGCTACTGGCGGCCTTGAACGTGGAGAGCGACAGCCGCACGAGTGACCAGATGAAAAATCAATCACACGGCGAGATTCAAGGTTACCGATTGGTCTCGCCTGACAATACGGGTAAATCCCCCTCAACGATCATCAAGGAACTGGTCAATCACCTCGTCGCCAAAGGCATAGCGTCGTCCTCCGAAAAAGCTGCGGTCCAGGCTCATCTTTTGCTGGCCAATCGGGCGCCAGCGTTCCTGGTCAAGGGTATTCCGAATCAGGTAGTCGTGGGCACCCACAGTTGGGTCAGCCTTGTCACGGCGACCGCCCGCATAGAAGCAAAATCGCCTGGAGCAACTGCGGCGATGAGCTACACGCAAATCATGCTCGAAGCCGGTGTTGCACCGATCACTGATGAAGAACGTCGTGTTGAATATGCGGCCCAAAACGAGGCAATCAAAGACTGGGGGGTCGCCAACGGCTTGAGCTACCCCGTAGATAAAGTCGCCTTGAATGCCGTCCGCGAGGCGTTCAATGCACAAATCCGCGAGCTGAAAGAGGCTTCCGAAACGCAACTCCCAGGCATGCCCACGACCCAAAACATTGCACTGGAACAATTGAAGAAAGCTCTGCCGGAGATGGACCCAAAACTGTTCACCCAAAAATGCATTACCTCGAAACCCTCCAGCAGGTTTTTTCCGGGGCCTTACTCGATACTGGATATGTATATTGATGGTCGTGGGCTGCGCGGAACACCTGACTCGGCTGATAACTGGGGAGAGCCCGGCCGTCACCTTATAAAGTCCGTTACTTCTGGGGCCGTCGATCTTCCTCCTGATGGAAAACCGGCGACATGGGTCGCCTCATCGGAGGCTATCAACATCAACGATGTCATGACAAAGCTTCAAAAGCTGCCACGCCCGCTGGACGCATTTAATGAGACCTTTGCGGGCTATGCCAAAGCTGTCAAAAAAGCTACGTCAGCACAACTCAAACTCCTAATTTCGAAACTGCCACTGGAAGACCGGAAGAACCTGGAGTTCGGCAAACTAACCATCCGTAAAGAAATCAAATACCTCAGAAACGATCACCCCACTCGCGTTGAACCAGGCGTTCTACTGGTCAAGACCGAACGCAACGGCAACGTCATGACGTACGCAATCGATCGTTTGAAGGGTACTGTGACCAGGCAACCCAACCAGAATTATAAGGAGTATGCCCCGAGCAGCAGCTTTATGAGTTCCTCAGGCGGTAAAAGATTCGATGTGGTAAAACCTGCAGGTCAGTACTCGCCTGAAATAACGAATGAAAATAACGCTGCACAGGGCGTACCTAATAGTTTCAGCAGTGCCAGAACTCAATATATTGTTGATGCCATGATCACGGACATGGACCTACCAGCGGTAGAACGATACGCCAAAGGGGCAACGACCTTTGACACTGAAGTACCGACCTATAAGATACTTGAAGAAATTGCGCTGAGTTTGATCCCACTCAGATCAGCCATAAAGAATTTTATAGAGGGGAAAGTTAGTGACGGCCTTATCGACCTGGCCTTTGACATCTTCGGTTTTGCAGTTGGCCTGGGTGCCGCTGCCAAGGGCGCCAAGGCCTTTGCCGTCGGAGCATCGGCACTTTCAAAAGTAGGCCAAGTCGGCAAAATTATAGGCCGGGCGGCGGTGGGCGCACTTAATCCACTGGGCGGAATTGATGACCTGGCACGTGGTGTTGTATTTGTCGGGCGTAAGGCCCTGCACGGGGTCAAATACCTACGCGGCTCTTACCGCAGTCTCAATCTGCTGGAGTTGGCAAAAAAGTCTGATATTGCCGAAGGCACCTACAAGGCAACCAATAGCGCACGTGAAAGCAAAACCTTGGCTAAGTTCGATGAGGCAAGCAATAAATGGTACGCCTTTGATCCGCGTACAAAATTAGCATACAGTAAACCGCTGGATAACTTTGTCGTGGCCACTCCCAGGCTAAACGATCCCGACAGCCTGTATACAATCGGTAGCAATGATGCAGTAAAGACCGCGAGTCAGCAGCACGGCCTGGCGGCAACCGGTACATTCAAGATTGGACAAGAGACGATTGAAGGTAATGTCGTCATGTTTCAAGGCAATTGGCATCAGTACGACGCGTTGAAGAAACGAGCCTTTGGTCCCCCACTAAGCGATTTCAAACCGAGCCGGGTGGCGGCCAATGGTGAGGTCAAATCACTCCACGCCGACTTACTGGATTATGAAGTCAAGCATATAGATCCGGACGAGCTAAAGATCAGGGGATTGCAAGGCAATATCTATGTGGGCCGGAGTAACAAGGAGTATGTCAAAGTTAATGGGAAGCTTTATTCCTCGCACTTGAAAGAGGGTCAACGAGTCATCCGTCATGCCAGGGGAGCAGGCCCGGACATACCCATCAAGGATCTGGGCCCTTCTGGATGGGGTCTCGCCTCAAGAGAAAATCGTTTGCTGGGAGGAGCAGGCAACGCCCCAACGCCCTGGAAGCTCGGCGACACTACTTATGTGGCACCGATGGACGATATTAAAGCAGCAGCGGGTTCTAACCCCCCGTATACGCTCAACTATCTGGGCGTGGACCACACTGTCATCTTCGACAGCTCCATCGGGGGATGGAAAGCGGCCAATATCTCTGTCGGCATCGAAAATCAAGGCCAGAATTACTTCTGGAGAGTCGGTAAGAACAAATGGCAACGGGGAACATTCAAGGAACTTAAAAACGCTAAGAAAATCGACTCCCACAGATTCCAATTTATTGATGTCTCCCCCTCGACAATTACAAAAATTCCGATAGATGCGAGGCCTTTGCCCAAAGAACTCCATTATTTCTGGGCAGGCCAGGACGTACCCACCCACCTTATAGAAAACATGGCTAACAATGCAGCCAAAATATCAGGCTATAAATCCATTTTGCATGTAGATGCCGACACCCCAGCCATTTTTCAACAAATAAAAAGCAAATTAGAAAAAAAGGCCCCTGGACTGACGATAATGGACCTCAATAAAGACGACGTTTTTAAACAATTGAAACAGAGTGAACTGTACGATTATTTCGCCAAGGGCAAGGAAAAAATCTTGCAGCAGCGTCGGACGTCGCACGTTATCCCATCATGAATAAATACGGGGGCATTTATCTTGATACCGACGATATCATTCAATCCGACATCGGCAATGCTTTATTAAACGCGGGTTCTAATGACATCCTGCTCAGCAAACCTGTTGCGCACAAGCTTACTGAATACCGGCCATTCTACAATACCAGTAATTTTGCAACGCAGCCTGGCAACCCTGTGATTACAGATATAATCGCAGAAATGAACGAGCGGTTTTCCGCCAACAAATCCTACTTTGCCGCCAATCGCCCCGTCGCCACGAGGGGCCCCGATGGAAACGTTTTATATACTCCTGCGTTCGACGCCTATGAGGGAAAAATTTTTGAGACCGTTGGCCCCAATCTATTTAATGACATCCTAAAGAGAAAAAGGCCTGACATGTATGAGCTGGGTTTCGATGGCATCACTAAAGAATCAAAAATCGTTGACAACAAGCTCGTCGCATCCGGACCCACTGTCAACATTCTAGCCACCACACGAAAATTTTACACAAACAAGGGAATCGCTCCTCCCGACCTCTTGGGTTTACACATAAAAGCAATGAAAGAGCACTATCTTGCACTTTCCCAGAAATTCAACATCAAGATTGGCGCCGAACACTCTTGGATCAATACAAGATGAGAAGTCAGTGGGTAACCTGCAAAAACCTTAATAACCCGCCACCACCCACCGCACCTTCAGTAAAGCCGCCCGCAGCGCACTTTTGTCCACTGAGCCCAAAGCCAGTCGAACAGCATGGGGCACCAGCGTCGACACGCAAAACGGCTCAGCCGTGGAGACCGAGATATTCTCCCGGGCCAGCGCCATGACGATCTGATCCGCCCGCGTATCCTCTCCCAATGGCAACCATAAAAAGTACGACGATGGATGAGCGATGTAGTCCAGCCCCACCAATACTTCTGTCGCCAGTGCCTGCCGGGCCTGGGCGTCCTGGCGTTTTTGCGCCTCCAGTTGCAGCACAGTGCCGTCGTCGATCCAGCCCGCAGCGATGGCCGTCATCACGCCGGGCGCGTTCCACACGGTGGCCATGATCGTGCGCTCCAGCGCCGGCACCCATTGGGCCGGCGCAACCACAAAACCAACCCGCAGGCCGGTGGCGACACTTTTGGACAAGCCGCCCACATACGCCGTGCGCTCCGGTGCCAACTGTGCCAGCGGTGGCGGTGCGTCTTCTGCGAGGAAGGCATAGGCGGCGTCTTCGATCAGGATCAACTGATGCTTGCGAGCGATGCACACCAACTGCTCGCGCTGCTCAAGCCCCAGCACCCAGCCCAGGGGGTTGTGCAGGGTCGGCATGCAATACAGTGCCCGCACAGATCGGTGTCGACACAGTTGCTCAAGGGCAGCAAGGTCAGGGCCGGCCGGCGTGACCGGGATCGCGACGATCTCCAGATGCAACGTTTCGGCCAGCACCTTGAAACCGGAATAGGTCAACGCATCCACGGCAATCACATCGCCCGGCTTGAGCATGGCCATCATCGCCACCGTCAATCCATGCTGGGCACCGCTGACCACCAGCACCTGTTCAGCCTCGACCGTGAGCCCGCGATGCAACAAGTGCCGCGCCATTGCCGCCCGCTCATGGGGGCGCCCGGCATGGGGCTGGTAGCGCAGCAATGCCTCCAGGTCACCGGACAACGCCAGTTGGCGCAACGCCGTGCGCAACAGATCGGCCTGGCCGGGCAAGGACGGGTAATTGAAATTAAGGTCCACCATGCCCGCCGCCACGGCAATCTGCCCAACGCCCTGCCCTGGCGACAAGGAAATTTCCCGCACAAAGGTGCCGCGCCCAGTCTCGCCACTGACCAGGCCCATGGCCTCCAGCTCGCTGTATACCCGGCTGGCCGTCACCAGGGCCAGGCCATGGGTCGCGGCCAATTGGCGATGGGTAGGCAAGCGGGTGCCGGGCACCAGGGTTCCTGCACGGATATCCCTGGCAAAGGCATCCACCAACGACTTGTAACGGGCACGAGGCATGGGCGATGTATCCATGACAATTTTTTGATTGTCATCATCTTCAACCCTAGGATGCCCAAAACACAACCCATCCCTAGCGAGCCTTCCTGACATGGAACAGACTTCCCGGTTGATCACTCCAGAACGCAGCAGCCACGGCTGGATCAATGGCTTGATCGGCGTACTGATTTTCAGCGGATCATTGCCCGCCACCCGCCTGGCGGTGCTGGAATTCGAGCCGGTCTTCCTGACCGTGGCCAGGGCCAGCATTGCCGCCGTGCTTGGCCTGGCGCTGTTGTGGTTGTTCAGGGCGCGGCGTCCGGCAGCCGACCAATGGTGGCCGTTGCTGATCGTCGCCTTTGGCGTAGTTATCGGCTTCCCGTTGTTGACCGCACTGGCCTTGCAGTACGTGACCTCTGCCCACTCCATCGTGTTTATCGGCTTGCTGCCCCTGGCCACCGCCGTGTTCGGTGTACTGCGTGGCGGCGAGCGGCCGCGCCCGGTGTTCTGGCTGTTTTCAATCCTTGGCAGCCTGCTGGTGATGGGTTACGCGTTTGCCCAGGGCCTGAGCGCCGCCCCCGCTGGCGACCTGTTGATGCTATTGGCCGTGCTGGTGTGCGGGCTGGGTTACGCCGAAGGGGCCAAGCTGTCGCGTACCCTCGGCGGCTGGCAGGTGATCTGCTGGGCATTGGTGGTGTCGCTGCCGGTGGTGGCGCCATTGACCTTTATCCTCGCCCCCGCCTCCTTCGAAGGGATCAGCCTGCCGGCCTGGCTGAGCCTGGGCTATGTGTCGTTGTTCAGCATGTTGATCGGTTTTGTGTTCTGGTACCGCGGGCTGGCGCAAGGGGGGATTGCTGCGGTCGGCCAGTTGCAGTTATTGCAACCGTTCTTCGGTCTGGCACTGGCCGCGACCCTGCTGCATGAACAGGTCAGCCTGGGCATGCTGGCGGTGACCGTCGTGGTGATTGCCTGCGTGGCCGGGGCGAAGAAATTTGCGCGCTAGGCGTGCCCGCCATTAGTCTCTGGGGTTGGCCCAAAACAATAAGGATCAACCATGCACAGCCCTTCCCTGCAAGACACCACTGCGCCGGATGGCGTCTGTTACGGCTGCGGCCCGAGCAATGCCCACGGGCTGCACATCAAGAGCCGCTGGGATGAGGACGGCGTGCATATCGTCGCCGAGCATCTGCCCGACGCCCAATACTGCGGCTGGCCCGACCTGGTCTACGGTGGCCTGATCGCCATGTTGGTCGATTGCCACTCCAACTGGACCGCCATGGCCTATCACTACCGCGCAGAACAGCGCACACCCGGTGAGCTACCGCGCATCAACTGTGTGACCGGCAACCTGGGCATCAAATTTATCAAGCCGACTCCGATGGGCGTGCCACTGATCCTGCGCGCCAGGGTCGAGGGTGAGGTCGGGCGCAAGAGCCGCGTGGTCTGCGAGGTGTATGCCGATGGTGTGCTGACGGCAATTGGCGATTCGATCTTCGTGCGGGTCGATACCGGGCACCTGGCCGATGCCGCCCATGGCCGACAAGCCTGACAATGGTCTACATTCAACGCCACGTGCCGAAAAGAGGAGCTTGCCGATGACTCGCCTGACCGCCAAAGACTTCGCCCCGCAACTGCTGGAACTCTACGACGGCTACGCCCATGGCAAGATCAACCGTCGCGAGTTTCTCGACCGTGCGGCCCTGTTCACCTTTGGCGGGCTGACCGCTTCGGCGCTGCTGGCCTCCCTGAGCCCCAATTACGCACTGGCCGAGCAGGTGAAGTTCACCGACCCGGACATCGTCGCCGACTACATCACCTACCCCTCGCCCAAGGGCAACGGTTCGGTGCGCGGCTACCTGGTACGCCCGGCCAAGGCCGAAGGCAAACTGCCGGCGGTGGTGGTAGTCCACGAAAACCGAGGGCTCAATCCCTATATCGAAGACGTCGCACGGCGCCTGGGCAAAGCCGGGTTTATCGCCCTGGCGCCCGACGGCCTGACGTCGGTGGGCGGTTACCCGGGCAATGATGAAAAAGGCGTGGCGCTGCAACAGACCGTCGACCCGACCAAGCTGATGAATGACTTCTTCGCCGCCATCGAATGGCTGATGAACCACGACACCAGCACCGGCAAGGTGGGTATCACCGGCTTCTGCTACGGCGGCGGCGTGACCAATGCGGCAGCGGTGGCCTACCCGGAACTGGGCGCAGCGGTGTCGTTCTACGGGCGCCAACCTGATGCCAAGGACGTGCCGAAGATCAAGGCGCCGATCATGTTGCACTTTGGCGAGTTGGACACGCGAATCAACGAAGGTTGGCCGGCTTATGAGGCTGCCTTGAAGGCTGCTGGCACGACCTATGAAGGGTTTATCTACAAGGGTGCCAACCACGGTTTCCACAACGACTCGACCCCACGCTACGACGAGGCTGCCGCGAACCTGGCCTGGGAACGCACGTTGGGTTGGTTCCGTAAATACCTCGTGTAATTGCCAGCGATAGCGACTTCACGGGCGCCATCGCAGGCAAGCCTGGCGTCTACAGGTTCGTCACCTGCTCCAGCAACCATTGCTTGAACGCCAGCATCGCCGGGGTTTCGATGCGTGACTGCAGGCGCGTCAGCCAGTAACTACCCGTAGTGATGCCCACATCGAACGGCTGGCGGATCACGTCCTGGGCCAACTGCCGCGAGAACATCAGTGCCGGCGCCAGGGCCACGCCATTGCCCTGCAACGCCGCTTCCATCATCGCCAGGGACGAGTCGAACACAATGCTGCGCGGCACCAGGGTGTCGGCGGGCAAGCCTGCGGCCTGGAACCAGAGGCTCCATTCATCCGCCCGGTAAGAACGCAATAACGTGTGCTTCAACACATCGCCCGGGTCGTGCAGTTGGCGAGCAATCGACGGCACACACAACACCGTCAGTGGCGCCACCAGCAACTCATAGGCGTGGGTACCATGCCACGCGCCAGCACCAAAGCGGATCGCATAATCCAGCCCTTCGGCCGCTACATCCACCCGGTTGTTATGGGTGGACAGCCGCAGGTCGATAAACGGGTAGCGCGCCTGAAACTCCGCCAGGCGTGGCAGCAGCCAGCCCACCGCAAACGTACCCACCGCGCCTACCGTCAGCACTTCTCGATAATGCCCAGCCTGGAACTGGCCGAGGGTCTGGGCAATGCGGTCGAAAGACTCACGCAGCACCGGCAGTAATGTCTCCCCCTCGCTGGTGAGCATCAAGCCACGGGGCAGACGCTTGAACAGGGTGACATTGAGCTGTGCCT
The DNA here is from genome assembly GCF_900004755.1 of Pseudomonas sp. 25 R 14. Taxonomy (NCBI): domain Bacteria; kingdom Pseudomonadati; phylum Pseudomonadota; class Gammaproteobacteria; order Pseudomonadales; family Pseudomonadaceae; genus Pseudomonas; species Pseudomonas sp. 25 R 14. The sequence goes on from NZ_CVTS01000039.1 coordinate 256,520, forward strand.
CCAGGCTCTTGACCTGGTGGCTGACTGCCGCCTGGGTCACGCACAGTTCGATGGCCGCCCGGGTAAAGCTCAAGTGCCGGGCAGAGGCTTCGAAGGCACGCAGAGCGTTAAGGGGCAAATGGGAACGCAACATGGTCTAAGCCCAAATTTTTCTAATGACTGGTGCGAGATATCATCGGTTGTCCAGGCTCGGCAAACTGCCTATCTTGGCCACGCCTGCGCAGGCAGCGATTACCTCCGATCATCCTCATGGAAGCGACATCATCATGTATGAACATGTGCGCAACGTCACGATTCTCAGCCTATTGCTCGGCGCCGGCAACTGCATGGCCGCTGCCGACCTGCGCCAGGTGGTGGATGCCACCGTCAAGCCCTTGATGCAGCAACAGGCCATTCCCGGCCTGGCGGTCGCCATTGTTCAGGACGGCAAGGCCCGATACTTTAACTACGGTGTCGCCGCAAAAGACAGCCAACAGCCCATCAGCGAAAACACCCTGTTCGAGATCGGTTCGGTGAGCAAGACCTTCACCGCGACCCTGGCCGGCTATGCCCAGGCCACCGGCAAGCTGAAGCTGTCGGAGCCGGCCAGCCATTACTTGCCAGCCTTGCGCGGCAGCCTGTTCGACCACATCAGCGTACTCCACCTGGGCACCTACACGGCCGGCGGGCTGCCGTTGCAGTTCCCGTCCGAGGCGGACAATGCGCAGCACATGATCAGCTACTTCCAGCACTGGAAAGCCGATTTCGCCCCCGGCACCCAACGCCAGTATTCCAACCCCAGCCTGGGCCTGTTCGGCTATCTGGCGGCGCAAAGCCTGCAGCAACCTTTCGACGTGGTGATGGAAAAGACCCTGCTGCCCAAGCTCGGGCTCAAGCACACCTATCTCACGGTGCCCAAGGCACAAATGGGCCTGTACGCCCAGGGCTATGACAAGGCCGGCAAGCCGGTGCGCGTCAGCCCTGGGGCGCTGGACAGCGAAGCCTACGGGGTGAAGACCAGCCCGGCGGACCTGATCCGCTACGTAGCGGTGAACATGAACCCAACGAACCTGGAAAAGCCCTTGCAAGCGGCGATCGCCACCACTCACACCGGCTACTACACCGCCAACGGCACCACCCAGGGGCTGGGCTGGGAAATGTCCGCCTACCCACTGACCGTTGACACCCTGATGGCGCGAAACTCAACGGCCTGGGCAATGGAGCCGCACAAGGTCAACTGGCTGACCCCGCCGCAACCCTTGCAACCCAACACGCTGGTCAACAAGACCGGCTCGACCGGTGGTTTTGGCGCCTATGTGGCCTACGTACCGAGCAAGGCCATCGGCGTAGTGATCCTGGCAAACAAGAACTACCCCAATGCCGAACGGGTGAAAGCGGCCCATGCGATCTTGCAGGCCATGGAGCAATAACCGACCTGAACATTTTTTGAACCCACCACATTCCAATGTGGGAGCGGACTTGCTCGCGAATGCGGTGATTCAGTCGACATATCCGGCGACTGACACACTGCATTCGCGAGCAAGCCCGCTCCCACAGGGAAGCAGCTTCGCGGGCTGGTCTTCAGGCGGCCAAGCCCTTCCCCGCCCGTTCCAGATTGCGCCACAACCAGGGTGGCAACACATCCGGATCGAGGCTGTCGATCAGGTTCTTCAGGCCCAACCCCAACTCTGTATCCCCTTCGATCACCAGCCGCCGGCGGAAGAACAAGGTGTCCGGATCTTCTTGGCGGCTGGCCAATAACAGGAACTCACGCCAGTTGCCGCTGATGGTCACCTGGGCCTCGGCCCGTTCGGCGATGCGCAATCCGTCACGACCAAGGGTCAGGTACCAGCGCAAACCCAGGTCGGGAATGCGCAGGCACATCCAGCGTCCGCGCAGCAGTTCGAAGCCGCCATCGCGCAAGGGTTCGGCCAGGCAGCGATTCAACGCCTGTTGCAACGCCAGGCGCTGCACCACAAATGGCACCTTGCGCATCAGCGGCAATAAACGGTCGGCGCCCTTGAGCAGCCATTGCTTGCGGTTCAGCACAGCCCCACCTCCTCGACCCGCAACATTCCGGCCTGGCCATGCCAGTAGCCATTGCAGCCGTCGACAAACAGTGGCGGCGTGGCGCCCTGGCGCACCCGGTCAAAGGCTTCGACGATGCCCACCATGCCCTGCGCCCTTGGGCTCAGGCGCAGTAGCTCAGCACCGCAACTGACCAGCCCCGGATAGTCGGCCAGCAGATTAGTGACATCCGCCGACATGGTCTGGATGCCATTTAATGTAAACAGCGCCTGCCCTTCCTGGCTGGTCAAGTCCATGCCATCGGGGTAGTTCAGGCAACAAAACTGGCAGTCATCCTTAGGCCGGTTTTCCGCACGGGCAGTGAAGCAGCGCGCCGAGTAGGCCAGGGGCAGGTGCCCATAGGCGAAGACTTCCACTTCAGGCAGCGGCCGGCCCAGCTCACGCACCTGCTCCAACACATCGCCAATCAGCGCAGCCGAGCATTCCACCGGCGGCACCCAACGCATCATCCCGGCATCCAGCAATTGCACCAGGGCGTGACCGTTGTACAAATTCAATGCCGGCCCTCCGACAAAGGGCAACTTGCGCTCGGCGAGCAATTGCACCGCGCCCATGTCATTGGCCTCGACCAGCACCTCGCCGTTGTCACACAGGCGGCGCAGGCTCGACAGCTCCGATGCGGCCTCGATCAAGGTCAGGCTCGACAGTACGATTTGCGCGTTGCCCGCCGAGTGCAATTCGCGGCCCAGGCCCAACCATTGATCGAGGTTGAACGCGCGGCGCTTGGAGCACACGGTTTCCCCCAGGTAGATCACATCCAGTGCCAGGTTGGCCATCTCGCAGTAGAACTGCCCCAGTTGTTGCTTATCCCAATAAAACAGCACCGGTCCCAGGCTAAGTTTCATGTGCGGTTCCTCATTGCCACGAACGATGGTAGGCGCCCAGGGTGGTCTGGCTGCCTTCGGATAGACCGGCCAGCACACTGCGCCATTGGTCCTTGACCACAAAACGCTCCGGCGCACTGCGGTGGGCGTCCAGCGCCGCGCGCCAGACCCCGGTGACTTGCTCGACATACGCCGGGCTGCGCTGGCGGCCTTCGATTTTCACCGCTTCGACGCCCATGGCGATCAACTCGGGGATCAGGTCCAGGGTATCGAGGCTGGTGGGTTCTTCGAGGGCGTGGAAGCGCTTGCCATCGACCATGAAACGGCCCTTGCACAGGGTCGGATAACCCGCCGGTTCGTCCGGGGTATAGCGGTCGATCAGCACTTCGCTCAGGCGCGCGCTCAGACCCTCGGCGTCTTCGCTCCAGCGCACCGCCTTGGCCGGCGAGCACACGCCGCACAGGTTCGGTGATTCGCCAGTGATGTAGGAAGACAGATGGCAACGGCCCTCAGCCATGATGCACAGGCTGCCGAAACCGAAGACCTCAATCGGCACCGAGCTGCTGGCGGCGACGTGCTTGACCTGGGCCAGCGACAGCACCCGTGGCAGCACCGCACGACGGATGCCGTAGCGCTCGGCGTAGAACTGCAAGGCCGCCGCATGGGTCGCCGAACCCTGTACCGAGAGGTGCAAGGCCATCTGCGGATGACGGCTACTGGCGTATTGCAGCACGCCCGGATCACCGGCAATCAGCGCATCCACGCCATGGTCGGCGGCGCGATCCACTGCCCGTTGCCAGCGTTCCCAGCCCTTGGGCTGCGGGTAGGTGTTGACCGCCACATAGAGCTTGCGCTGGTGCTGGCGGATATGCGCGACGGCGCCGTCGAACTGCTTGTCGTCCATGTTCAGCCCGGCAAAATGCCGGGCGTTGGTGTCGTCGCGAAACCCCACGTACACCGCATCGGCACCTTGGCGCACGGCGGCTTTAAGCGCAGGCAGATTACCTGCCGGGCAGACCAGTTGCATGGTTGATCCTCATCAGAAAATACATCACCAACACCGCATGTTCCTTGTGGGAGCAAGCCTTGCTCCCACCTTGACCACCACCACCGGCAGTTACTGCATCAGTTCGGCAAAGGACACGAACCGCACCAGCCCGCCCTTTTCCACCAACTGCTCGCGCTCCACAATCGCCAAACCATCGGCCCAGCACGCCGCGCTCAGCATCGCCGAGCTTTGCCGTGGGTGCAGGGTGACGCGCGCCTGGCCATCGATGCCCGGCGCCAGGCGTGCGCGCAGGTATTGCCGGCGACGGTTGCGCTGGGGCCACACAAAGTCGGCGGGCAGCAACATCGGCGCCGATGTGACCTCAGTCACACCCTGGGCGCGCAACAGAAACGGGCGGACCACCACCAATGCGGTAATCAGCGCCGCCGAAGGATTGCCAGGCAAGCCGATCCACGGTTTGCCGGCTACATCGCCAAAGGCCAGGGGTTTGCCCGGCTGGATCGCCAGGCGCCAAAAATCCACGCGGCCCAGTTCCTTGATCGCTTGCTTGAGGTGGTCCTCCTCGCCCACCGACACCCCACCGGAGGTCAGCAGCAGGTCGCATTCCGAGGACGCCAGGGTCAATGCATCGCGGCTGACGGCCAGTTCATCGGCCATCACCCCATAGTCATGCACTTCAACGCCCCAGCCTTGCAGCAGCGCCGCCAGGCAGTGGCGATTGCTGTTGTAGATCTGCCCCGGTGCCAGGTGATCCCCCGGCTCACGCAGTTCGTCGCCACTGCTCAACAGGCACACGCGCAACGGTCGATAGACCTTGACCTGGGCCAACCCGGCGGCCGCGAGCAAGCCCAATTCCTGGGCACGCAGACGCTTGCCGGCTGGCAACAGCAAGGCGCCCTGGGTCACCTCTTCACCTTGCTTGCGCACATGTTCACCGGTCCGCATCGGCGGGCACCAGATGCGCTGGCCGTAGACCCGGCAACGCTCCTGGGGCACCACGGTGTCAGCACCGGCCGGCAACGGCGCACCGGTAAAAATCCGCATGGTCTGCCCGCTGACCAGCGCGGTCGCGGCTTCCTCGCCTGCGGCAATCCGCCCGGCCAGACGCAGGTAGCCCCCCTCGGCCGGCAAGTCCGCAGCACGCAGCGCGTAGCCGTCCATGGCGCTGTTGTCCCAGGCCGGCAGGTTCACCGGGGAAAAGATATCGCTGGCCAACACCCGGCCCAGGGCCAGGGCGGTTTTCACCTGTTGGGTGGACGGCGGAGCAGGTGCCTGGGCTAACAGGCGGTCGATGGCCTCATCCACCGGGATCAACTCGCCGCTTTCACACACCGATAGGTTCATGACCGCGCCTCGCAGGCTTGCAGGGCCTGGGCGACCTGGGGCTTGAGGTGCGGGGCGAAATTGCATGGCCCGGTGCGGCTGTCCAGTTGCCCCAGAAGGATCTTGTCCCAACCGGTACGGCACGCGCCTGGCGAGCCGGGCATGCAACACACCAGCACACCATTGCTCATGCCGGCCAGGGCACGCGACTGCAGGGTCGACATGCCGATCTCTTGCAGGGAAACCTGGCGAAACAGCTCGCCAAAACCTTCGACATGCTTGTCCAGCAACGGCAGCACCGCTTGCGGAGTGTTGTCCCGCGCAGTGAAACCGGTGCCACCGGTGGTGAGGATCACCTGCACCTGCGGGTCGGCGATCCATTGCGAAAGCCGTGCGCGGATCTGGTAGATGTCGTCTACCACCAGGGCCCGGTCGATCAGTTCATGACCGGCCGCTTGCACGCGATCGCACAGGGTTTGCCCGGAGGTATCGTTGTCAAAGTTGCGCGTGTCGCTGATGGTCAGTACAGCGATATTCAGCGAGACAAAATTGCGTTGAGTCAGATGTGCCATGGTGAAAATCCCGGGATAAATGAGCAATGGCCCAGCCTGCACCGCAAAGGCCGGCGGGCCTATTCCTCCGAGGAGGTACCTCTAGGCGGCGTCAGGGCGCCAGGCGGCTGCGCTGCCAGATGCCGTCGTGGCGGCGGTAATCAAGACGGTCGTGCAGGCGGTCGGCGCGGCCTTGCCAGAACTCCACGCGCTCGGGCTGCAGGCAATAGCCACCCCACTCCGGCGGGCGCGGCGGTTGTTGCCCGGCAAAGCGTTGAGTCACATCGCGCAGGCGACCTTCCAGCTCGGCGCGGTGGGCCAGGGGTTGGCTTTGCGGCGACGCCCAGGCGCCGACCTGGCTGGCCAGCGGCCGCGAGTGGAAATAGTCGTCGGACAGCTGCGGCGCCAGGCGCACCACCGTGCCTTCGATGCGCACCTGGCGCTCCAGGCCCGGCCAGAAAAAGGTCATGGCCGCGCTGGGGTTGCTCGCCAGCTCCTGGCCCTTGGCGCTCTGGTAGTGGCCGAAAAAGGTGAAGCCCTCGGCGCCAAAGCCCTTGAGCAGAAGGATCCGACAATGGGCGCGGCCCTGGGCATCGACCGTGGCCAGGGCCATGCTGTTGGCCTCCACCGGCGCCACTTCGGTCTTGCGCGCCTGCTCCAGCCACTGGCCGAACAACACGAGGGGATCGTCCTGTACCAGGTCATCCCGCAAACCGTACAAGGTGTAGTTGCGGCGCATCTGCGCCAGGGAAAGGGGCATGGGGCGAACCTCCGGTCAGTTCGCCACAGTCTGATCAGCCGACGCGCCTGGCACCTTGACCGCGATCAACTGCGCGCCGCGGCATGGCGTCGCAGCGCCGCTACTTGAGCCCCAGGCGCCGCGCCAATTTGTGCAGGTTGCTGGAGTCCAGGCCGAGCATTCGCGCAGCGCTCGCCCAGTTATCGCCCGACAAGCTCAACGCCTGGCGCACCTTCTGTCGCTGGCAATCGTCCACTGCGTCGCTCAAGGTCTGGAACGCCTGCGCCGGGGCTTGAACCACAGGAGCCTGCACCAAGGTGGCGCTGTCCAGATCCAGCAGTTCGGCTTCCAGGGTCATGATCTGGTTGCGATTGCCGCCCCGGCTCAACTGCTTCAGCGCCGCACGGCTGATCACGTGCTCCAGCTCGCGCACATTGCCCGGCCAGCCATAACCGAGCAGCGTCTGCTCGGCCGCCGGTGACAGGCGCAAACCACGCAGGCCAAGTCGGGCGCGGTTGAGCTCAAGGAAATGCCCGGCCAGCAGCAACACATCGTGGCCACGCTCACGCAGCGCCGGGATCGGCACCGGGTACACCGACAGCCGGTGGTACAGGTCGGCGCGAAACAACCCTTCGCGAATGCTCTCGGGCAGGTGTCGGTTGGTGGCGGCGATGATCCGCACATCCACATGCAACGGCTTGTCGGCGCCCAGGCGCTGGATCTCACCATTCTGCAAGGTGCGCAATAGCTTGGCCTGCACACTCAACGGCAGCTCGCCCACTTCATCGAGGAACAAAGTGCCGCCGTTGGCTGCATCAAAACGCCCGGCACGGTCACTGGTGGCGCCGGAAAACGCGCCTTTGACATGCCCGAACAACTCGCTCTCGGCCAGGGACTCCGGCAGCGCCGCGCAGTTGACCTGGATCAGCGGCTTTTTACTGCGCCGCGACAGGCGATGCAGGCGCCGGGCGAACAGCTCTTTGCCGACCCCGGTTTCGCCAAGCAGCAGCACGGGCAGGTCCGAGTCGGCGAGCACATCCAGCTCGTTGAGCAACTGATGCAACACCGGGCTCTGGCCGAGGATTTCACCGTCTTCGACGCCGGGCGAACCCACCACCGGCTCGCTGCGCGACAGGCGCAGGCTACGGTTTTCCTGTTCCAGGCGCGTAACCCGTACCGCCGCCTCGATCTGCAAGGTGCAGCGCTTGAGTTGCTCGCGCGCGTTGGCATCAAAGGTACCGGCATGCAGCGCATCCAGGGTGATCGCACCCCACGGCCGGCCTTCGACGAACAGGCTCACGCCCATGCAATCATGCACCGACAGCGGTTCGCCGACCTGGTTGTCCAGCAGCCCGTCGTACGGGTCCGGCAGGCGGCTGTCGGGTTCGAACCAGGTCGGCTCGCGAGAGGCCATGATCGCCGCCAGTCGCGGATGCTGGGCAATCACAAAGCGCCGGCCAAGGGCTTCATGCACCAGCCCCACCGTGGCCACGGGGCGCAGGCTGTCGTCACCATCCAGGCGCAACAGGCCGACGGCGCCGCTATGAAAATATTCACGCAGGGTCTGCACCAGGCGTTGCAGGCGCACCGCGTTGGGTAATTCAACAATCAGGTCGGCCGACAGACTTTCACGCAGCATGGTCATTACTACCCTTGTATGGTCGGTTCTACCGTGCAGCATCAGGGTGATCCTGACCACCACAAAAAATTAATCTCTATTTTTCAATAAATTGGCGATGGCACACAGCATGCAATCACCGCTTCATCTGTTCACTTGATGAGGAAACCCCATGCACGCCATCGCCCCGGACACCTTGCCCCAGACGCAACTGATCGAACATTTGCTGGAGCGCTACCACGCCCGCCACCGCGAACAACTGCCGGAACTGATTCGCCTGGCCAGCCGCGTCGAGCAGGTTCACGGTCACCACCTGGCCTGCCCCAACGGCCTGGCCGACTTGCTGCGCGATATCGAGCAAGAGCTGGAAGGCCATATGCTCAAGGAGGAGCAGGTATTGTTCCCGATGCTGCAAATGGGCCTGGGGCCCCAGGCCGCGCCGCCGATCCAGGTCATGCGTTTTGAACATGAGCAACATGGCCAGGCCCTGGAGCAGTTGCAGGCGCTGACCAACCACATCCAGCCGCCCAGCGATGCGTGCAATACCTGGCGTACGCTGTATCACGGACTGGAAGTGTTTCATCGGGATTTGCTGGAGCATATTCATCTGGAAAACGATGTGTTGTTTGTCCGTGCGCTAAACCTGTAGGAGCGAGATTGCTCGCGAAGAACTCACGGACAACGCGTTTACCCAGGCAGCCCGCGTTTTCGTTGATGTTTTTCGCGAGCACGCTCGCTCCTACAGGATGGGATCGAGGTATCTTAGCGCAGCATCAGCTTGGCGAGGATCACGATCAGTACCATGTGCCCAAGGATGCTGCGGCGGATCCACACCGCCCGCAGCGGGCTCAGGCGCTTTTGCGTCAGCCAGTACGCGAGCAGCAGGTAATGCCCGATGATGCTCAGCGCCAATACAATCTTCAGGCTCAACAGGGCGGAAAAATGACTGGCCCATGGCGCGCCCAGCACGCCGCGGTAATGCCAGGCCAGGCCGATCCCCGCGCCATACAACAGCACCACCACGCCATGCAGCACCTGCCGCGAACGTCGGGCAATGGCTTGCTCGCTGGTGAACTGCGCCGACCAGGCCAACGCTTCACGGGCGCGGTGCCAGATGAAAACCTCAAAGAACAGCGTGCCGATAAAGGCGATGGCCGCCAGCAGATGCACAATCAATAGCCACGAATACAGCATTCCCATTCTCCTAGCCCGGATGGCCGTCAACCCGCGCGCGCCACAGCATTGGGGCATAGCGCCATAGATACACACCCAGGCCCAGGGTCCAGCACAGGCCCGCCAGCCACAGCGCAGCATACGGCCAGATCAGCACCAGCATCACCCGGCTCAGGCAGGCCAGGTTCAACAGGATGAAGGCCAGGGTCATGCCCTTGGGCGGCGCCAGCGGTCGGCCGGTATGGCCGAGACTGACCCGTGCGATCATCGCCAGGATCAACCCGCCCATCGCCCCAACCGTCAGCGCATGCACCGCCAGACTCGGGTTAAGCGCCACGCCGAAATGCCACAGCGCCATGCCCAGGCAAGCCACGGCCAGCCAGGCATAGGCCAGGTGCAGCGACCACAACAACGGCACGCGCCACAGGCCACGGTCGTGCCAGCGCACCAGGCGCAGCAGATGACCGAGCCCCAGCAAGCCGAACAACAGGCCTACCCACAGGCTAGCGGTCAACGCCAGGCCGCTGGCGTATAGCAGCGCCACCGCTGCCGAGCCGCCCAATAACAGGTAATCCAGCCACGGCCAGGGTTTCACGGCTTCCGTGCGCCCCAGGCCACGCTGGGTGAAAAACGGAATCACCCGACCGCCGATCAAGCCCATCATCGCCGCCACCAGCCACAGCCCGGTCAACACCGCCTGGCGCTGCCAGCCTTCGTCACCGCGCAGCAAGCCATACAGGGACAGGCCATCGGCCAGGGTCAACAACAGCAACACCAGCACAATCGGGTAGTTGCGCTGTTGCCGCACTTTCCACAAGGTCCAGCCCATCAACCCGGCGACGGCCAGGGGAAAAGTCAGTTCCAATACGGCCAACAGCGGCCATGGCAGGTTGAACAGCCAGGCCAGGCGTGCCGCCAGCCATACCCCGGCCAACATCGCGAGGGGCGTACCGCTGATGCCGGGGCGACCGGTCCAGGTCTGCACCGCCGTCAGCAGGAACCCGCCGATGATTGCCAAGGCAAAACCGAACAGCAGTTCATGGCGATGCCAAGCCAGCCAGCCACCTGCCGGCTGCCAACCCGCGTCGCCGGCCAGGGCCAGCAGCCACAAAGGAATCGCCAGCAGCGCCAACAGGCAGCCACCGAGGAAAAATGGCCGGAAAGCCAGGCGAAACAACGGGGTTATCGACATAGCCTTGCGTCGATCCAGCACTTGCATACCACCACTCCTCAAGTCATTGCCGGCCCGATCATCCGGGATTGTCCGCGCCGGGCCCTTGTCGCAGATCAAGCAGGGGCCAGTGGCGGCGCAATATCCTGGGGGCCGTCGCGGGATGGGCGTTGCAAGGGCCGGGCCGGGTCCTCAGGCCCACCGCAATCATGTGTGGGAGCTGGCTTGCCTGCGATGGCATCGCTGCGGTTTTACTGGAAGACCGAGGTGCCTGCATCGCAGGCAAGCCAACTCCCACATGGGATTGGCGTTGTTTATGAGGGTTTAAATAACCATCATAGGGTTAAAAGAACCCTTAATGGCAGGGTCATTTCAACCCTTGAGGGGCTACAGCTCTGATTTTACGTGGCCCGTGCCTTGGCCCAGCTCTTGCTCTACCCGGTTATCCCGTCATTACCCTGCCCCACGGAGTCCCCATGAAAAAAGTCATCCAGCCCCTGGCCTGGTTCGTGATCCTCGGTTCGATGATGGCGGCGGCCAGTGGCCTGTCGTTGTGGCTTGTATGATCACCGACGCGCCGAGGGTCCTGCACCGCGTACATCATCAGATCCTGCGCAGCCATCACCTGTTTGAACCGCTTAACGAAGAGCAGATGGATGAGTTGATGGCCAGCAGTCAATTGCTGAGTGTCGACAAGGGCGAACCGCTGTTCCGCCAGGGTGAGCCGGCCGATGGGTTTTACTTCGTGATTGCCGGCGCGGTGAAGATCTACCGCCTGACCCCGGACGGCCAGGAAAAAGTCTTTGAGGTGATTGGCGAGCGGCAGACCTTCGCCGAGGCGATGATGCTGATGGACACCCCCAACTACGTGGCCTGTGCCGAAGCGGTGTGCCCGACGCAGTTGTACCGCCTGTCCAACGCCACCTATATGCGCCTGCTCCACAGCAACAGCCGCCTGACCTTCGCCCTGCTGGGCAAGTTGTGTGTGCGCCTGCACCAGCGGGTCAACGAGATCGAGACCTTGTCCCTGAAAAACGCCACCCACCGCGTGGTGCGCTACCTGCTGACGCAACTGGTGCGCCTGCACAATGCTGACAGCTCATTCGAGCTGCCCATGGCCAAGCAGTTGATCGCCGGACACCTATCGATCCAGCCGGAGACGTTCTCGCGGATCATTCGCCGGCTGATCGATGAAAAAATCATCACCCAGGACGGTCGCCAGATCGCCATTCTTGATCGCCTGCGCCTGGAGCAATTCGAATGAGTGCAGCGTGTGTGTGCCTGTATTGCCAACATGCCAACCCGCCGACACAGCCGGCCTGCGAACGCTGCGCCATGCCCCTGCCTGCGTCCACCGCCAGCCTTGAGGCCCGCCGACTCAAACGTTTCCAATGGTTCTGCCTGGGGCTGGCCGTGTTCTGCATCACGATGTTCTTCTGGCTGCCCCGCAATTTCTACTGATCTTCGGTCAACTGCCGGTACAGCTGCGGCAAGCGCAACGGCAGTTGCTCCGGCTGGCGGATCAAGGTGTAGCCATGGGCGCCGAACATGTACGGCAGGTAATCCCCGGCCTGTTTGTCGATAGTGATGCAGAACGGCACCAGGCCCTGGCGCCGCGCCTCCATCACGGCCTGGCGGGTGTCCTCCACGCCATAGCGCCCCTCATACAAGTCCAGATCGTTGGGCTTGCCATCGGTCACAATCAACAGCAGTTTGCGCCGCTGCTTACAAGCGCCAAGGGTCTGGGTGGCTTGGCGGATGGCTGCGCCCATGCGCGTGTAGTAACCCGGTTTCAGGCCCTGGATGCAGCCGCGAGTGTGGTCATCATAGGGTTGCTGGAATGACTTGAGCTGTTGCAGGCGCACCTGCTGGCGACGCAGGGAAGAGAAGCCATACAGGGCAAACGCATCGCCCAGGCCCGCCAGGCTCTCGCCAAACAGCAACAGGCTGTCGCGGATCACGTCGATGACCTTTTGCGTATCGTTCAGGTGGGCGTCGGTGGACATCGACAAATCGGCCAGCAGCAAACAGGCCAAGTCACGCCGGGTGCGGCGCTGCTCCTTGAACAGACCGCGCTCGGCGCACGCGCCGTGCTGGCGCTCGACATGAAAATCCAGCCACGCCTGCAGGTCCAGCTCCGCGCCCTGGGGCTGTTGGCGCAACCATTGACGGTCGGTGCGCAGTTGCTGGAACTGGCGGCGCAACCGCGCGGCCTGGGGCAGCAGGCGCGCCGGCAGCGGCTGGGGCGTGCTGTCGCGGGGTTGCATCAGTTGCAGGTTGACGAAGTTGGCTTGCAGGCACTGCTGTCGGTAGTCCCACTCCGGCAGCTTGATACCTTCGCCCAGGGGAATGTCATCGACGTCGGCCGGTGGCAGATCCAGGTGCAGCTTCAGCCCGCCGCTCTTGCGCACGCGCTGGCGTGACAGGCTCAACTGGTCGAGGTCTTCGGCGACCCGGGCGGCATCTTCGTCCTCGGAGTCATCGGCCCAGCGATCGAGGTCGACGTGTTCGGTCCAACTGAACAGGTTTTCCAGGCGCACCACCAGCAGGCCGCCGTCGCGGCTGTTGTCATCGACCCGGTTGGCTTGTTTGGGCGCGCCCTGTTGTTCGCCGGGGCGGGTCGCCAGGTCATCGCCCTCCTCATCCAGATCGCCGGCCTGCGGGCTGTGCAGGTGCAAAGGTGGATACAACCACAGCGGCAGCGGCCAGGCGGCGCGCTCGCTACGGGGTAACTGGCGGATGCTGCCGGGTTCACGCAGGGCCTTGCGCAAGGCCTTTTCCACGGCGGCTTCGGCGGGGTTGAGGGTGGCGGGATCCGGGCGCAATTGCAGATGGGCGTCCACCAGGCGCTGATAACTGGGGAGCATGGCCGGGTAGCGCTGCAACAATAGCCAGGTCCAGCGCTGGTTGTCGCGGGCCCAGTGGGTCATCGGTCCGGCGTGTGCGGCCAGTAGCGCCAGCCAGCGGTACAGTTCCAGGTTCAGGGCCACCGAAGGAAACACCGCCAGACTTGCCGGCAGGCGCAGTCGATGCCCATCGCACGAGGCCAAGGGGACTTGCCGGCAAGTGCCGGCGATGCGCATCAGCAGATTGCGCCGCAGCAGCAGGTCGCGCTCGCTGGCGGCCTCCAGGGCAATCCCGTGGGCGCCGCCCAGGGCGCGGAACAACAGGGCCAGGCTGCGCTGGCGGTCGACCAGATCAACCCGCGCTTCGGGGAAGTCAGCACTGGCGCGGCGGGTGATAAAGCGGTGCCAGACACTGCCAACCCACTCTTCCAACTCAAGGGTGAAGGCCATGTGAAGTGCTCCAGACATAAAAACGGCCCGCACTACCTGCCGGGCCGCCCTCTTGGGGATTAACGTTGACCGCTCAAGCAGCCACGGGGATGGCTGCGTTCAAGCCCTTGCCGCGCTGCCGGAAGCTCCACAGGTAGCAGAGCAGGCCCAGCAGGAACACCACGCCACTGGCCAGTCGTGCCCAGAACAGCAGGCTCAGGTGGTCCATGGTGGCCATGAACGGCAGCGCCACACCGTCCACCTGCCAGCGTTGCAACCAGACTTGCACGGCACCGGCCGCCGTCAGGAACAGCGTGATCATCACCATCGACAGAACCATCATCCAGAAGCCCCAGATCTCCAAGGTCTGCGAGCGTGCGTCCGGCGCTTCACCGATACCGCGCAAACGCGGCATGGCGTAGCTGATCAGGGTCATCACGATCATCGCGTAGGCGCCGAAGAACGCCAGGTGGCCGTGGGCGGCCGTCAGTTGAGTGCCGTGGGTGTAGAAGTTGACCGGTGCCAGGGTGTGCAGGAAGCCCCAGACCCCGGCGCCGAAGAACGCCGTGACCGTGGTGCCCTTGGCCCACAATGTGGCCGCCCGGTTCGGGTGCTGGCGCCGACGCTGTTTGACCATGGTGAAGGCAAACATCACCATCGCCAGGAACGGCAGCGGCTCCAGGGCCGAGAAGATCGAACCGACCCACAACCACACCTCGGGCGCGCCGATCCAGAAGAAGTGGTGACCGGTACCGATGATCCCGGTGATCAGGGCCATGGCGATGATCACGTACAGCCATTTTTCCACCACCTCACGGTCGACACCGGTGACTTTGATCAGCACGAAAGCCAGCATCGAGCCCATGATCAGCTCCCACACGCCTTCGACCCAAAGATGCACCACCCACCACCAGTAGAACTTGTCCCGTGCCAGGTTGCCGGGGTTGTAGAACGAGAACAGGAAGAACACCGCCAGGCCGATCAGCCCGGTCATCATCACCATGCTCACGGTAGTCTTGCGGCCCTTGAGCAGGGTCATGCCGATGTTGTAGAGAAAGCCCAGGCACACGACCACAATGCCCATCTTGGTGATGGTCGGCTGCTCCAGGAATTCACGGCCCATGGTCGGCAGCAGTTCGTTGTGGGTCAGCTTGGCCAGGGCCGCATAGGGCACCAGCAAGTAACCGAGGATGGTCAACACCCCCGCCACGGCAAACACCCAGAACAGCAGGATTGCCAGCTTGGGGCTGTGCAACTCGCGGTCGGCTTCTTCCGGTACCAGGTAGTAAGCGGCGCCCATGAAACCGAACAGCAGCCAGACAATCAGCAGGTTGGTGTGGACCATGCGGGCCACGTTGAAGGGGATCAACGGGAACAGAAAGTCGCCGACCACGTATTGCAGGCCCATGATCAAACCGAACAGCACCTGGCCCAGGAACAGGATCAGGGCGAACACAAAGTAGGGTTTGGCCACGGCCTGTGATTGGAATTTCAGATATGGATTGACGGTACGCATCCCTCAGCCCTCCTTGTTTGGCGGCCAGCCGTTGGTGTTGATCTTCGAGCTCCACTTGAGGAACTCGGCCATATCGTCCACCTCCTGGTCGCTGAGGTTGAATTGCGGCATCGCGCGCCGGCCGGGAACGCCCAACGGTTGCATCTTCATCCAGGCATGCAGGAACGGCTTGAACGCTTCCTCGCCGCCACGGCGGTTGAACACATTGCCCAGTTCCGGCGCAAAGTACGCGCCCTCGCCCAGCAGAGTGTGGCAGCCGACACAGTTGTTGCGCTCCCAGACGCCCTTGCCGCGCACCACTGATTCGGTGAGTAGCTCCTGATTGCTGCGAGAGGGAAAGGTTTGTTCGGTGTGATAGGTCAGGGCCAGGAATATCAGGAAGAAGAACACGCTTCCTCCGAAGTAGATATTCCTGGCCATGCCCTTGGTGAAGGTCTCTGACATGGTCGCTTCCTCATTGCTTGGCGGGGACCATGATAGAAAGCTGGGAGGTGAAACCTGCTTGATGGCGATCAAGAAATGCCGATGGTTTTGGTCGGGTATTGGGACTAACAGGTTTGGTTAACTCAATATCCTTTTATTTGAGGGACTCTTAGAGAGAGAAAACCAAGGTGTTACCAAATACGGCGCTCGCTTGGCGCGATTGAAGGCGGCGCGACGGTGTATCCTTGCTCCGAGTACTCGAATAATAAATATGGAGTCGCGCTCGATGCGCCAACTGCCCCCCCTAAATATGCTGCGGGTCTTTGAAGAGGTCGCGCGCCATCGCAGCTTCAGCCAGGCCGCCGTGGGTCTGAACGTGACCCAAGGCGCCGTCAGCCGTCAGATCAAGCAGTTGGAAGACTACCTGGGCATCGCGCTGTTTGTCCGCACCCCCCAGGGCCTGTCGCTGACCCAGGCAGGCATGGCCCTTTCCCCGCACCTGAGCGACGCCTTCGACCATATCGAGCGGGCCATGCAAGCCGTGCGCGTACCCAACCTGCGTCAGCGACTGCGCATTCTGGCGCCACCGACCTGGGCCACCCGCTGGTTGTCGGCGCATTTGCGCGGATTCTGTGAGCGTTACCCGGATATCAACCTCAGTGTTACCCACCAGAGCAGTCACGACAATTTGGCGGAAATCGACTGTCAGATTCGCTTCGGACTTGAGCCCGCCACCCATTGCAACAGCGAGTTGCTGGTGATGGAACGACACATCGCCGTGGCCAGTCCAGAACTGTTCGAAGGCGACCATCCGCCTGACCTGCGTCGATTTCCGTTGCTGCATATCCTGCACGACGGTAAACGCCTGAAAGTCTGGGAGAACTGGATCGCAGCCATGGGCCGTGAGGATATCGAAGCCGATCAGGGCCTGGAGTTCAGCACCCTGGATCAAGTCATCCATACCACCCTGGCCGGAGGTGGCCTGGCGGTGATCGACCGGCAGATGATTGAGCGTGAACTGGCCAATGGCAGCCTGTTGCCGATCACCCCGGTAGAAGTGATCGGCCCCTATGGCTACTGGCTGGATGTGCCGGGTGACAAACAGGGTTTATCCAAGGTTCGTTTGTTTACCCAATGGCTGAACCAGGTGAGCAATCCCTGATTCGCCGGGCTCGGCCTGGCACGCCTGATTCAACGTCAGGGCTTTGGTCTCTGGTGCCCAGGCCCAGGAGATCACCGCGCCAAACACCAGAATGCCGGCAAGGATGCCCATGGTCGGGCTCAAGCCAATCCCCGCCACACTCACCGGTAACAAGAACGTACTTACCGCCGAACCAAGCCGGCTCACCGCCGTCGCCAGGCCGATACCGCTGGCGCGCAGATGGGTCGGAAAACTCTCAGCCGGGAATACTCCCACCAAATTACTCACCGCCGATAACACCAGGGTAAATACACCAAAGGTCAACACCATCAACCAGGCCAGATTGCCCGGCAGTATTGCCAACAGAAACAGCGCCACCGCCAGAATAATGAATGAGTTGATCAAAAAGCCGCGCCGGGAGAATTTCACGGTGCACCAGATACCGATCAGTGCACCGATGATCAACAGCAGGTTAAGCATCAATTCGGTACCAAAACCTTCGGCCAAGCCCATCGTCTGCAAAATCGATGGCAAGAAGGTGTAGATGGCAAAGTACGGCATGACAATACACACGAAAAACAGACAGTTAAACGCGGTGCGCTTACGGTACTGCCGGCTGAACAACACCGCATATCCCGAGTGTTCCTGCGGCGCAGGCTCTTCGTCGAGCACGACATGCTCGCCCAAGTATTTCTTGACGATGGCCCGGGCCTCGGCGATTCGCCCACGGTTGACCAGCCAACGTGGCGATTCCGGAGTACCAATACGGGCAATCAGAATCAAACCGGCCGGGATTGCCGACGAAGCCAACATCCAGCGCCAGGCATCATCGCCCAGGCTGAGCATTGTGGTGCCGACAATCGTGGCGGCTACATAGCCAAAGGTCCAGATCACGCTGAAGGCACCCAGCAATACACCGCGATATTTCTTTGGCGAGAACTCCGCCAACAGGGCATGACCGACACTGTAATCACCGCCAAGACCAATACCGATCAGCACCCGGCACAGGACCAGCGCCAAGGCTGTCTCGACATAAAACTGCATCGCCGAGGCGATGGTGATCAGAACAAAACTGACCAGGAAAATTTTCTGCCGGCCAAGGGTGTCGGAAATCCAGCCAAAAAACAGGCTACCGAGAAACAGCCCAATCAGCGCCGAAGCTCCGACCAGGCCCTGCCAGAAAGCATCCAGTTGCATCTGTGGGCTGATCAGGGTCAGCGCAATACCGATCATCCCCAGGATGTAGCCATCAGCAAGGTGTGCACCGAACGTCAGGCCAGCGATTTTCAGGTGAAACCGACCGATGGGCAGGTCGTCGATGTTTACTGGTTGAGTAGACATGGTGTTCTCCATATTGTTGTTCTTGACGGAGTAACGGCAGCTACCCCCATTCCCTCGGGGGTGCGGGCTTGGGCGGGATGGGGCTTTTGCTCAGGTGGTTGTGTTCACAACCCCCCCATCAGCAGGTATTTGATTTCCAGGTAGTCGTCCAGGCCGTACTTGGAACCTTCACGGCCCAGGCCCGATTCCTTGATGCCGCCAAAGGGCGCGACTTCGGTGGAGATAATCCCTTCGTTGATACCGACCATGCCCGCTTCCAGCCCTTCGGCCATACGCCAGACACGGCCGATATCACGGCTGTAGAAATACGCCGACAAACCGAATGGCGTGTCGTTGGCCCGTTGCAACACCTCAGCTTCATCATTGAATCGGAAGCAGGCGGCCACCGGGCCAAAGGTTTCTTCCTGGGCAATCAGCATTTCGCCGCTGGCTTCGGTGAGGATGGTCGGCTCAAAGAAGGTGCCGCCCAATGCATGGCGACGACCGCCGCACAGTAGTTTGGCGCCCTTCTCCAAGGCGTCACCGACATGCGCTTCAACCTTGGCCAGGGCGGCAGCGTTGATCAGCGGGCCTTGTTCGGTCTCGCCGTCCAAAGCACTGCCAACGCGCATGGCGCTGACCGCTTGCGCCAGTTTATCGGTGAACGCGTCGTAAACACTGTCCTGGATAAAGAAGCGGTTGACGCACACACACGTCTGCCCGGTATTGCGGAACTTGGACGCCATGGCGCCTTTGACGGCAGCGTCCAGGTCCGCATCCTCGAACACGATAAACGGCGCATTGCCGCCCAGTTCCAGCGAGACTTTTTTCAGGGTGTCTGCTGCCTGGCGCATCAATAACTTGCCGGTCCGGGTGGAGCCGGTGAAGGACAATTTACGCACTACGCTGGAGGCTTGCAGTGCGCCGCCGATGGCCACTGCGTCGCCAGAGACGATATTGAATACACCGGCGGGAATACCCGCCTGCTCAGCCAATACTGCCAGGGCAAAAGCTGACAGCGGAGTTTCTTCCGAAGGTTTGAGGATCATCGTGCAACCGGCCGCCAGAGCCGGGCCAACCTTACGGGTGACCATGGCCAGGGGGAAGTTCCACGGCGTGATCGCAGCAACCACGCCAATCGCTTCCTTGGTCACGATGATTCGTGCATCGGCCTTGTGACTAGGGATCACATCACCATAGGCACGCTTGGCTTCTTCGCCGAACCACTCCAAAAAGCTCGCGGCGTAGACCACCTCCCCCATGGCTTCGGCCAGGGGCTTGCCTTGTTCAAGGCTAAGCAAGTGAGCCAGATCCTTCTGATTGCTCAGCATCAACTCGCTCCAGCGCTTGAGGCGTTGGCTGCGTTCCTTGGCAGTAAGCTTGCGCCAGGCCGGCAAAGCGCAATCAGCGGCTTTGATAGCCAGGTTGGTTTCCTCAGCGCCAGCGCGCTGTACATCTACGATCAACGCGCCATTGGCCGGGTTGACCACCGGGTAGGTCAGACCACCGCTGGACCATTGGCCATCGATGTAGTTGCCAGTACGAATCAACGGGTTCATGCCACAACCTCAATCAGGTTAAAACGGTCCAGGCCCGGACGGGCGCTGCGCAGGATGCGCTTGCCAGCGGTGTAATCGTTGATCACATCGCACGGGGTGTAGTTGCGCTCCAGTTCATGCAGTTCCTCGGCATCCAATTGGGTATCCAAGGCCGCGAGAGCGCTATCAAATTGCTCGGTGGTATCGGCGCCCACCAGCATCACATCCACGCCAGGATGGTTGGCGACCCACGCCTGAGCAATTTGCGCATTGCTCACACCACGGGCACGGGCCACGCGTTGTACAGAGCGGGCAATGTCGAACGATGCCTGGTCGCTGTACATCTGCTGGGTAAAGAAGTCAGTCTGGTTCCGGTTGGACTGCGCATCACCGGTGAGCAACCCACGAGCCAGTGGACTGAACACCGAGACGCCCAGGCCCTGGTCGCGGCAGAACGGGATCATTTCGCGCTCTTCCTCGCGGTAGGCGCAGTTCAGTTGCAGTTGCATGTTGATCGGCTTGACCCAACCGTTGCGCTCACACGCTATGAGGATCTTCGCCAACTGCCCGGCAAGCATGGTGGACACACCGATATAGCGCGCCTTGCCGGAACGCACGATGTCGTTCAACGCCCCCATGGTCTCTTCCACCGGGGTGTTCACATCAAAGTAATGCAGCATGAACACATCGACGTAATCCATGCCCAGGCGGCTCAGTGAAGCGTCGATGCTGTCCATGATGTGCTTGCGTGAATGGCCGCTGGCGTTGATGCCGCTACCGGTGCCGTAGCCAACCTTGGTGGTGACCACGATATCTTCACGCCGTGCCAGGCGCTTGAGGATGCGCCCCACCACTTCTTCGCCAACACCTGCGGAGTAGAAGTCCGCCAGGTCGATAAAGTTGACACCATTGTCCAGGGCGTGAGCAACGATGGGTTCGCTTTGCTTCTCGTCAAAAATCCACGGTTTCCAGTCCGGGGTGCCCATGTTCATGGTGCCCAGGCACAGACGCGAGACTTGCAGGCCGGAGTTACCCAAGCGGATATATTGCATAGGGTTGTCCTCAGGCTTTTGGCGTGTAGAAAGGGTTACTGATGTGGTTGACCACATCGGCTAACTGCGCAGTCTGCGGTTTGCCAGTAAGGGCGGCGCGGATCGCGGTGCGGCAGGCGTTGTAGTTATTCAGGTAGACCGCATCCAGGTCGTCGCAGGCCGGATTCACCCAGTTGGCCGTGACGATGGCCCATTCATCTTCCGCTTCCGGCGGCAAAGTCCCATCCAGCAGAGCCTCAAGTACCGCTTTGGCGATACCGGCCTGGGACGCGCCCCAGGTGGCATTGCCATGCAACTCGCTGCCAATCGCAGCCTTGTTGACGTAGAGGGTCATGGGTTTGACGGGGATATTGGGCTGCGCAATGACCATGAACGGGCAGTGCCCCTGGCTTGGGGACGCGAGGCTATTGGCGAAGGCCTGGCCGGCCGGGCCATTACGCGGACCGATCAGGATATTGATATGGGCGGCATTGACGCCTGGGCCTTCGAAGCCTTCGCCGATGTACAGATCAAGTGCTTTCATTTCGCAAACGCTCTTTGTTGTTATGGGGAGCTGGTTGGCGATTTTTTAGCACTGGCGATGAAATCGGGCGTAACCATTAAAAGTCATGGTGATGTGAGTTTTACTCATAGCGCCCTGCGACAACGGACCCTTCTTGTGCGTTGACCATCTTTCCTACACACCATATAGTGTGCCAACAAACACAACCGACCACTACATAGTGTGCAAGCCCGCTATTCGTCGACCACACTATGCGCAGCATTTCAATGCCTTGAAGCCTGCAAATTACATATTTTTGGACGGGTCTACACGCCCGTCAGCACAGACCAGGAAGGAGTATTTCATGCTGAGTTGGGATGAAGTCGACAACGAAGACACCGGTGCAGCCGTGATCCGCGGCGCCAACGCCGGCCACGCCACCGAAGCCAACATGGACCGCCTCGACGGTGCCGGCG
>NZ_CVTS01000025.1:0-6985 GCF_900004755.1 Pseudomonas sp. 25 R 14
CCCGCGCTCGCCCACCGGCCGGTCGAAGCCTTGGGGGTGCTGGCGGGCCAGTTCGCTGACGCCGGTCAGCTCCGCCACTTCCAGCATCCGCGCATCGCTGACATAGCGGGCGCCGAGGGTCAGGTTATCGCGCAGGCTACCGGCCAGCAGCGGCAGATCATGGGCGACATAGCCCACTTGCTGGCGCAGGTCGGCCACATCCAGTTGCCGCAGGTCGAGGCCATCGAGCAGCAGTTGGCCTTCTTGCGGCGTATAAAAGCCCATCACCAGCCGGCCCAGGGTACTTTTGCCCGAGCCGCTGCGGCCGATAATCCCCACGCGTTCGCCGGCCTTGAGCTGGAAACTGACCTGGCTCAGGGCCGGGGCGTTCTGCCCGGCGTAGCGGAAGGTCACCTGGCTGACTTCCAGGGCACCTGTCAGTTGCGTGCGTTCCAGCGGGCGCTGTTGCGGGTCGCGCTCCTGGGGCAGGGCCATCAGCGCGTCGGTACTGCGCATGGTCAATTGCGCCTGCTGGTAGCGTGTGATCAACCCGGCGATCTGCCCCAGCGGCGCCAATACCCGGCTGCCGAGCATGTAGGTGGCCACCAGCGCACCGACGCTGAGGCTGCCGGCAATAATGCTGTAGACCCCGGCGACAATGGTCGCCATCCCGGAAAACTGTTGGATGAACAGGGTGCCGTTGGTGGCCAGCGCCGAGAGGTTGCGCGCATGGCTGTCGAGGCGGGTGAGGGCGCCATGGGTACTTTCCCATTGGTGCTGGCGCTCGCTTTCAGCGCTGCAGGCCTTGAGGGTTTCCAGGCCGCCGAGGGTTTCGATCAACAATGCCTGGCGTTCGGCGCCCAGGCTCAGGCTTTTTTGCACGGTATCGCGCAGGCGGGCCTGGATCAGCATCGCAAAGCCGATGGTCAGCGGGAACGCGCATAAAGGGATGATCACCAGCCAACCGCCGAGCAGGCCGATCACCACCAGCATCAGCACGGCAAAGGGCAGGTCGATCAGGCTGGTGAGGGTCACGGCGGTGAGGAATTCGCGCAGGCCCTGGAAGTCATGAATGCTCTGGGCAAAACCACCGATGGTGGCCGGGCGCGCCTTCATCGACATGCCGGTGATGCGCTCGAACAGGGTTGCCGACAGAATCACGTCGGTTTTCTTGCCGGCGGTGTCCAGCAAGTGGGCGCGGACCACCCGCAGCACCAGCTCGAACCCCGTGCCGATCAGCAGGCCGATCACCAGCACCCACAAGGTCGACGTGGCCTGGTTCGGCACCACGCGGTCGTAGGTCTGCATGACGAACAGCGGCACCATCAGGCCCAGCAGGTTGATCAATAAGCTGGCGAGAATCGCATCGCTGTATAGCCAGCGCGACAGCTTCAAGGTGTCGCGAAACCACGCCTCGACCCGCGGCACCAGCGGCGCGCGCAGGTCTTCGATCTCATGCCGAGGCCGTGCGAACAATGCCTGGCCGCTGTAGGCCGCGTCGAGTTCTGCGCGGCTGACCCATTGCTCGCCGCCCTCGGCTTCGCTGGGCAGGATCAGCGCCTGGCCATCCTCGCTCCAACGCCGCAGGACCGCACAACGCCCCTCCTTGAGCAGCAGCAGCACGGGCAGGTTCAGTGCCGAAATCGCCCCCAGTTCCCGACGCAAAACCCGCGCCTGCAAGCTGGCCCGGGCCGCTGCACGTGGCAGCAAGTCCAGGCTCAGGCGTTGCTCTGCCAGGGGCAGCCCGGCGCTCAGGCTGGCGCGGCTGACAGTGCAACCGTGCAGCTTGCACAGGATCAGCAGGCCGTCGAGCAACGGGTCATCAAAGCTCTGGCGCGGGTCGACACCCGGGTTCAGCGGTTCCATCTGGCTCACGGCGGTCTGCTCCACGTCGTTGGCTACTTCAGGTCAGGCAAGTGGGCTTCGCTTCTGACTTCCGACTGGGCAATGGCTTCGGCCGGTACGACCACGCGCTCCTTGTTCAGCAACTCGCCCATGTTGGCCAGCACGCGGTACATGGAGAACTCTTCGGTGTAGCGCACTTCGGTGTAGCGCCGGTTGGCGTTGTACAACTCGTTTTCACTGTCCAACAGGTCCAGCAGGGTGCGCTGGCCCAGGCCGAACTGGTCCTGATAGGCCGCACGCACGCGCTGGGTGGTTTCGGCGTATTCGCGGGCGGTGGGGGTCTGGATGCGCGCGTTGTCCATGGCATGCCAGGCCAGGTTGAGGTTTTCATTGAGCATGCGCAGGGCGTTGTTGCGGATGTCCATGGCCTGGTTGATCTTGTGCGAGTCCGACGCCAGGCGGGCCTTGTCGCTGCCGCCGCGGAACAGGTTGTAGTTCATCACCACGCCCACCCGCCATTCGTTGTCGTGGCCCAGGTCGCCCTGCACATTGTTATTGGCGCCCACTGCCGCCTCGGCGTCGAAACGTGGATAGAACGGTGATTTGGCCACTTCGTACTGGCTCTCGGCGGCCATCACATCGGATTGGGCGGACTTCAGGTAGGGGTTGTTCTCCAGCATGCTGCGCCGGGCGCCGAGTTGGTCGGCGGGCAACTCGCCCTTGATCGAGGCCGGGCTTTCCAGTTCGTCCGGCATGCGCCCGACCACGCTATAGAAGTTCGATTCGGCGTCTTGCAGGTCGACCATGGCCGTTTGGTAGTTGTTGTCCGCCAGGGCCCGACGGGCGGTGGACTGGTCGCGGTCGGCGGTGCTGCCGATGCCGCGTTCGGTACGCAGGCCGATCTGGTCGGTGACCCGCAGGTGGGCCTGCAGATTGTTCTTGGCCAGGGTCAGCAGGTCGCGGCGCTTGAGCACTTCCAGATACACCTCGACGGTGCGCAGGGCCAGGCTTTCGGCAGTGCCACGGGTGTAATAGGCGCGGGAGTTGACCACAGCTCCCGTGCGCTGCACTTCGTTGGAGGTGTTGAAACCGTCGAACAGCATCTGGCGCAGGCGCAGTTCCGACTGGGTGTAGTTGTCGGTTTCGGTGTGGTGATTGCCGCCACGGGCGCGGGTGGTGCTGTTGTCGCTGTAGCCGCGGCCGTAGGCGGCGTTGAGGTCGAGGCTGGGGTAGAAGCCGCCCTTGGCGACTTTTACATCTTCGTCGGCTGACAACCGGCTGTTACGGCTGGCGTTCAGTTCCGGGTGAGTGTCCAGCGTGCTTTGGATGGCTTGGGTCAGCGACATCGCTTGGGCATTGGTGCAGGCCATGGCGATCAGAATCGCGCTGCAGAGGGGGGTCAAGACGCGCATGGGTACATCTCCTGTGGATCAATGTTGCTGGTCTGTCGCCATTTATTTGACGAATTTATAGGGCCAAACCGTCTCAGGCTTGTAACAACAGAGCTAAGAACATTTGCGAGAGGACCTAAGAAGGATTTCTCATAATGTTTATGTCCAAAAAAACTTATGCGTTCTGCGCGAAGCAAGACATTGTTCAAAGCACAAGCCTTGAGTTATGTGCGCTTTGGCGCGTTTTCAGGCTTAAGGAAAGTTCAATCGCAAGTGCAAGCGGATGATGGGGTAGAGGAAAAAAGGGAATTTTCTGGTGACGGTTTTTTGTCACTTTGTCCCTGGGAAGGTTCTCTGCAAACGGCTTGAAGCGCGGGTTGGCGGCTGATTTGAATCAGTTTTGTGCCACTTTCGGGCGAGGCCCAGACCACCGGATCTGTTGCGCTTGTGCACGTAACCGAGGTTTCGACTACTGGGGTCGGACAGGGAGATAAGCACATGGCCAAGTTAATCGGTGTTGTCAGCAAGGTGGTTGGGGAAGTCTTTGCCGTGGCGGGAGATGGCAGTCGCCGTAGCCTGATCGAAGGCGACCGACTGTTTGCCGGCGAGCAACTGCAGACCGGCGCGGCGGGTGCGGTGGCGGTG
Source organism: Pseudomonas sp. 25 R 14 (assembly GCF_900004755.1). NCBI lineage: Bacteria > Pseudomonadati > Pseudomonadota > Gammaproteobacteria > Pseudomonadales > Pseudomonadaceae > Pseudomonas > Pseudomonas sp. 25 R 14. Next base: position 3,861 of record NZ_CVTS01000025.1, read on the forward strand.
CAACTGACCAACGGCCATGAGCTGACCCTGGGGCGCGACAGCAGCCTGGGCCTTTCCCCGCAATTGCTGGCCGGCCAGGCGCCGCAGGTGCATGGGTCTGAAGACCTTGCGCCCAGCCAGGCGCAGTTGACCGATGTGCAGCAACTGCAAAAAGCCATTGCTGCCGGTGCCGACCCGACCCAGACCGGTGAAGCCACGGCCGCCGGCCAGACCGGCAGCACCGCGGCCGGTGAATTGGGCGGTGGGCACTCCTTTGTGTTGTTGACCGAAGTTGCCGGGCGCGTGGAGCCGGTCATCGGGTTCCCGACTGCAGGCTTTGGCGCGATTCCAGAGTTTCCGTTGTTCCAGGTCGCCGGGCAGCCGGATACCGGCAATGGTCCGCCGGTAGTGGTGCCTCCCGATAACCCGGTGAGCCTGGATGGGCTGGCGGTCGAGGGCGGCGAGTTGACGCTCAGCGAGGCCAATCTTGCCCAAGGCTCGGCCAGCAATCCGGCAGCGCTGGTGCAAAGCGGCACCTTCAACGTCTCGGCGCCCGATGGCCTGCAGAGCCTGACGGTGGGCGGCATCAGCGTGGTCAGCGGCGGGGTGGCCAGCAGTTTCCCGCAAAGCATCACCACCGGGTTGGGCAATACCTTGAGTATTACCGGGTATAACGCGGCCACCGGGGTGATCAGCTACAGCTACACATTGACGGGCAATGAGGCCCATCCGTCGGGAGCTGGAACCAACAGTCTCGGCGAAAACTTTGCGGTGGTTGCCATCGATAGCGACAACGACACCGCCACGGGTTCGCTGGATATCACGGTTATCGACGATGTCCCCAAGGCGCGGGATGACAGCCATGAAGGCAGCGCATCGGAAAGCCTGTTGACCCTTGTCGGCAATGTCCTGGACAACGATACCCAGGGCGCCGACCGCGTCGCCAGCGGCCCGATTGTCGGCGGTAGCTTCACGGGTCAATACGGGACTCTGGTCCTGGCTGCCGATGGCAGTTACACCTACACACTGAACACCGGCGATCCTGACTTTGTAGCGCTGCTGGGCGGCGGCAATGGCACCGAAACCTTCACCTACACCCTGACCGACGCCGACGGCGACACCAGCACCGCCAACCTGGTGCTGCAAGTGCATAACAACGATGACCCCGTGGTGATCGGTGGCATCAGTGTCAATGGCGCCGACCTGACGCTTTATGAAAAAAACCTGGTGGACGGCAGCAGTCCCGATGCTGGCGCACTGACCCGTACCGGCAGCCTGACGGTGTCGGCGGTGGATGGTTTACAGAACTTGTCAGTGGGCGGGATCAGCGTGGTATCCGGCGGTGTCACCGCCGGCTTCCCGCAATCGATCGCCACCGGACTGGGCAATACCCTGACCATCACCGGGTTTGATGCGGGCACCGGGGTGATCAGCTACAGCTACACCCTGACGGGCACTGAGGCGCATCCGCTGGCCGCTGGGGCCAATGAACTGAGCGAAAGCTTCAGCGTGATCGCCAATGACACCAACAACAGCACGGCCACTGGCACGCTGCATATCAGCGTGGTGGACGATGTGCCGACGGCGGCCGATGACAGCAATGAACAAGTGGCCTCAGAGAGCCAACTGATCCTGACCGGCAGCGTGCTGGGCAATGATGTGCAAGGTGCTGACCGCATCCCTACTGGTCCGGTGACACCCGCAACCATCGTCGGCACCTACGGCACCCTGAATTTGCTGGCCGATGGCAGCTACACCTACACCCTGGACAAGACCGATACGCAGTTCCTCGCTTTGAACGGCGGCGGTAATGGCACGGAAACCTTCACCTATACGTTGACGGACGCCGACGGTGATACCAGCCCGGCCAATCTCGTCTTGCAGGTGCATAACAACGACGATCCGGTGGTGTTGACCGGTCTTGAGGTAAATGGCGGCGAAGTCACCGTCTATGAGAAAAACCTGCCGTTGGGCAGTGCCAATGATGGGGCGGCGTTGACCCAATCCGGGACCTTCACCGTGACGGCGCTGGATGGTTTGAAAAACCTTACCGTGGGCGGTATCAGCATCGTCACGAATGGTGCGGTTTCGGTCTTCCCGCAATCCGAACCCACCGGTTTTGGTAATACGCTGACCATCACCAACTACGACGCCATCACTGGCGTGATCAGCTACAGCTACACCCTCAACGGCACCGATAGCCACCCAACTGGGGCTGATGCCAACAGCATCAACGAGTCGTTTACGGTCGTGGCGACCGACAGCAACAACAGCAGCGCCACTGGCTCGCTGGATGTCAACGTGGTCGACGATGTTCCGACGGCGACCGATGACAGTAATGCGCAAGTGGCCTCTGAGAGCCAACTGATCCTGACCGGCAGCGTGCTGGGCAACGATGTGCAGGGCGCTGACCGCATCCCTACTGGCCCGGTGACACCCGCGACCATCATCGGCACCTACGGCACCCTGAATTTGCTGGCTGATGGCAGCTACACCTACACCCTGGACAAGACCGATACACAATTCCTGGCCCTGAACGGTGGTGGCAATGGGACTGAAACCTTCACCTATACGTTGACGGATGCCGACGGTGATACCAGCCCGGCCAATCTCGTCTTGCAGGTGCATAACAACGATGATCCGGTGGTGTTGACCGGTCTTGAGGTGAATGGCGGCGAAGTCACCGTCTATGAGAAAAACCTGCCGCTGGGCAGCGCCAATGATGGCTCTGCGTTGACCCAATCCGGGACCTTCACCGTGACGGCGCTGGATGGTTTGAAAAACCTTACCGTGGGCGGTATCAGCGTTGTCAGTAACGGCGTCACAGCGACTTTCCCGCAATCGGAACCCACCGGTTTTGGTAATACCCTGACCATCACCAACTACGACGCCATCACTGGCGTGATCAGCTACAGCTACACCCTCAACGGCACCGACACCCACCCAACCGGCGCTGACGCCAACAGCGTCAGCGAGTCGTTTACGGTCACTGCCACTGACAGCAACAACAGCAGCGCCACGGGTTCGTTGGATGTCAACGTGGTGGACGATGTGCCGACGGCGGCCGATGACAGCAATGAACAAGTGGCTTCTGAAAGCCAACTGATCCTGACCGGCAGCGTGCTGGGCAACGATGTCCAAGGCGC
>NZ_CVTS01000044.1:0-3844 GCF_900004755.1 Pseudomonas sp. 25 R 14
CGCGCCGGTTTCAAGGCCATTTACCTGTCCGGTGGCGGTGTTGCTGCGGGCTCCCTCGGTGTGCCGGACCTGGGCATCACCGGCCTGGACGATGTGTTGACCGATGTGCGCCGTATTACCGACGTGTGCGACCTGCCGCTGCTGGTGGATGTGGACACCGGTTTCGGTTCCTCGGCCTTCAACGTGGCGCGCACCGTCAAGTCGATGATCAAGTTCGGTGCTGCCGCGATCCATATCGAGGACCAGGTGGGCGCCAAGCGCTGCGGTCATCGCCCGAACAAAGAAATCGTGTCCCAGCAGGAAATGGTCGACCGCATCAAGGCCGCCGTGGATGCCCGTACCGATGACAGCTTCGTGATCATGGCGCGCACCGACGCCCTGGCCGTGGAAGGCCTGGAGTCCGCGCTGGAGCGTGCCGCCGCGTGCATCGAGGCCGGTGCCGACATGGTCTTCCCCGAAGCCATTACCGAGCTTGAGATGTACAAGTTGTTCGCTTCGCGCGTGAAAGCGCCAATCCTGGCCAACATCACCGAGTTCGGCGCCACCCCGCTGTACACCACCGAACAGTTGAAATCTGCCGATGTTTCCATCGTGCTGTACCCGCTGTCGGCGTTCCGCGCCATGAACAAGGCGGCGGAAAACGTCTACACCGCGATCCGTCGCGACGGTACCCAACAGAACGTGATCGACACCATGCAGACCCGCATGGAGCTGTACGACCGCATCGACTACCACACCTTCGAGCAGAAGCTCGATGCACTGTTCACCCAGAAGAAAAGCTGAACCAACCCTAGTAGGAGCGAAGTTTGCTCGCGATGGACGTTAACGATAACGCGCCCCCAGATACAGCGGGGCGTGCCGATCGGCCTCGCGAGCCGCTTCGTTCCTGCGGTATTGGGGCGAGTCCCGCCTCATAAAGTTGCCGATTTCCTAACAAGTTCAAGATTGAAGAGAGCAATGGCCGAAGCAAAAGTATTGAGTGGCACAGGCCTGCGTGACCAAGTGGCCGGACAGACGGCCTTGCCGACCGTGGGCCAGGCTGATGACCGCCCTCATCAATGCCGTATAGATATTCTTAGCCGAAGGCACCTCCAGCGAGAAGGTGGAAGAGGAATGCCTGATCGGACACATGGGCAAGGATCAGGTGAAGTGAGAAGCCGCGGCGGCCAACCGCTTTATGAGTTTTTTTTGATCTGATTTAATTACCAAGGCCCCGCTCTGCGAGGCGAACCGAGGGAACAACTCCATGCTTGAAGCTTACCTTAAACACGTAGCAGAACGTGCTGAACAGAACCTCCCTGCCCTTGCTCTCATAGCCGAACAAACTGCCGGCCTGGTCGAATTGCTGAAAAATCCCCCGGCTGGCGAAGAAGAGCTCCTTGTTGACCTGATCACCAACCGCATTCCACCAGGCGTTGACGAGGCTGCCTACGTCAAGGCCGGTTTCCTGTCTGCCCTGGCCAAGGGCGAAGTCTCTTCTCCCCTGATCGACAAAAAACGCGCTGTTGAACTGCTCGGCACCATGCAAGGCGGCTACAACATCGTGACCCTGGTCGAGCTGTTGGACGACGCCGAACTGGCCGCCGTTGCAGCTGCCCAGCTCAAGCACACCCTGCTGATGTTCGATGCTTTCCACGACGTCGCGGAAAAAGCCAAGAATGGCAACCAGCACGCCAAGGAAGTGATCCAGTCCTGGGCCGACGGCGAGTGGTTCAAGAACCGCCCGACCCTGGCCGACAAGATCAGCCTGCGCGTGTTCAAGGTCACCGGCGAAACCAACACCGACGACCTGTCCCCTGCTCCCGATGCCTGGTCCCGTCCGGACATCCCGCTGCACGCCCTGGCCATGCTGAAAATGGCCCGTGAAGGCATCGTGCCGGACGAGCAAGGCAAGACCGGCCCGATGAAGCAGATCGAAGAAATGCGCGGCCAGGGCTTCCCGATCGCCTACGTCGGTGACGTGGTCGGTACCGGTTCGTCCCGTAAGTCGGCGACCAACTCGGTACTGTGGTTCTTCGGCGACGACGTTCCTTACGTGCCGAACAAGCGCGCTGGCGGCTTCTGCTTCGGCAGCAAGATCGCTCCAATCTTCTACAACACCATGGAAGATGCTGGCGCACTGCCAATCGAATTCGACGTCACCAACATGCACATGGGCGACGTGATCGACCTGTACCCGCATGCTGGCAAAGTCTGCAAGCACGGCACCGATGAAGTCCTGACCACCTTCGAAATGAAGACCCCGGTCCTGTTGGACGAAGTCCGTGCCGGCGGTCGTATCCCGCTGATCATCGGCCGTGGCCTGACCGAGAAGGCGCGCACCGAACTGGGCCTGGGCCCTACCGACCTGTTCAAGCTGCCTGAAGCACCTGTCGACACTGGCAAGGGTTTCACCCTGGCGCAGAAAATGGTCGGCAAGGCCTGCGGCCTGCCAGAAGGCAAAGGCGTTCGCCCAGGTACTTACTGCGAACCGAAGATGACCACCGTCGGCTCCCAGGACACCACAGGTCCCATGACCCGTGACGAACTAAAAGACCTGGCGTGCCTGGGCTTCTCGACCGATCTGGTGATGCAGTCCTTCTGCCACACCGCGGCTTACCCTAAGCCGATCGACGTGACCACCCACCACACCCTGCCTGACTTCATCATGACCCGTGGCGGTGTATCGCTGCGTCCAGGCGACGGCATCATCCACAGCTGGCTGAACCGCATGCTGCTGCCGGACACCGTGGGTACCGGTGGTGACTCCCACACCCGTTTCCCGATGGGCATCTCGTTCCCGGCCGGTTCTGGCCTGGTCGCGTTCGCCGCAGCCACTGGCGTGATGCCACTGGACATGCCGGAATCGATCCTGGTGCGCTTCAAAGGCAAAATGAAACCTGGCATCACCCTGCGTGACCTGGTTCATGCCATTCCTTACTACGCGATCCAGTCCGGCCTGCTGACCGTTGAGAAGAAAGGCAAGAAAAACGCCTTCTCCGGCCGCATCCTGGAAATCGAAGGCCTGAACGACCTGACGCTGGAACAGGCTTTCGAACTGTCCGACGCCTCGGCCGAACGTTCGGCTGCCGGTTGCACCATCAAGCTGTCGAAAGACTCCGTGACCGAGTACCTGAACTCCAACATCACCCTGCTGCGCTGGATGATCGGTGAAGGCTACGGCGATGCGCGTACCCTGGAACGTCGTGCCCAAGCGATGGAAGCCTGGGTTGCCAACCCAGAACTGATGGAAGCCGATGCCGACGCCGAATACGCCGAAGTCATCGAGATCGACCTGGCACACATCAACGAGCCAATCCTCTGCGCACCAAACGACCCGGATGACGCCCGTCTGCTGTCCAGCGTGGCTGGCGAGAAGATCGACGAAGTGTTCATCGGTTCGTGCATGACCAACATCGGTCACTTCCGCGCTGCCGGCAAGTTGCTGGAACAGGTCAAGGGTCAGCTGCCAACCCGTCTGTGGCTGTCGCCGCCGACCAAGATGGACGCTCACCAACTGACCGAAGAAGGCTACTACGGCATCTACGGCAAGGCTGGCGCGCGCATGGAAATGCCGGGCTGCTCGCTGTGCATGGGTAACCAGGCACGTGTTGAGCCGAATTCGACCGTAGTGTCGACGTCGACCCGTAACTTCCCGAACCGTCTGGGTGATGGCGCCAACGTCTACCTGGCCTCGGCCGAGCTGGCGGCAGTCGCCTCCACGCTGGGTCGCCTGCCGACCGTCGAAGAGTACATGGGCTACGCGGCCAAACTGGACACCATGGCCAGTGACGTCTACCGCTACCTGAACTTCGACCAGATCGCAGAGTTCCGCAAAATCGCTGCAAGCGCCAACATTCCGGTG
>NZ_CVTS01000045.1:0-6866 GCF_900004755.1 Pseudomonas sp. 25 R 14
CAGTTGTTGTCGGGCGGCCAACGCCAGGCCGTGCTGCTGGCGCGCGCGCTGCTGCTCGATCCGCCGATCCTGCTGCTGGACGAGCCCACCAGCGCCATGGACAACAGCAGCGAAGAAACCCTGCGCCAGCGCCTGGAAGTGTGGGTCAAGGGCAAGACGTTGCTCCTGGTCACGCACCGCACCTCGATGCTCAGCCTGGTCGACCGCTTGATCGTGCTGGACAACGGCCGCATCGTGGCCGACGGCCCCAAGGAAAGTGTGATCGATGCATTGCGCAAGGGCCGTGTCGGCTCGGCCGCGGTCTAGGAGCCCCACCATGTCAGCCACTCCCTCGTCACCGGGCTACTTCAAGAGTTTTGGCAAAACCGCCGACAGCGAATTCATGCCCGAACTGGCGGGCGCTTCGCTGCAGGATTCGCCGCGCCGTTCACGGATTATCGTGTGGCTTACCGCCGGTCTGATCATCTGCGCCCTGCTGTGGGCCAACTTTGCCGTACTCGATGAAGTGACCATGGGCGAAGGCAAGGCCATCCCGTCAAGCAAAGTGCAGGTGATCCAGAACCTGGAGGGCGGCATCGTCACCCAGATCTACGTGCGCGAAGGGCAGATGGTGGACAAGGGCGACAAGCTGCTGCAACTGGACGACACGCGCTTTCGCTCGAACAAGGGCGAAAGCGAAGTCGACCGCTATGCCCTCACCGCCCAGGTTGAACGCCTGTCCGCCGAGGCCGAGGGGCGGCCGTTCAAATTGTCCGATGAAGTGATCGCCAAGGCCCCGCAAGTGGCCGAGGACGAACGCTCGCTGTTTGAACAACGCCAGCGGCGCCTGAGCAGCGAGCAGCGGACCCTGACCGAACAGTTGCGGCAGAAAACCCAGGAACTGGCGGAGTTTCGTTCCAAGCAGGGCCAATTCAGCTCCAGCCTGGCGCTGTTGCAACAAGAGATGAACATGTCGGCGCCGCTGGTGGGCACCGGCGCGGTATCACCGGTGGAAATCCTGCGCCTCAAACGCAGCGCCGTGGAGATCCGTGGCTCGCTGAACGCCACGACCCTGGCGATTCCCCGCGCGGAGTCGGCGATCAATGAGATCAAGAGCAAGATCGACGAGTCGGTGCAGAGCTTTCGCTCGGAAGCGGCCAAGGAACTCAATGAAAAACGCACTGATCTGTCGAAAATCACCGCCACCAGCATCGCCATTGACGACCGCGTGAGCCGCACCACCGTGGTCTCGCCGGTACATGGGGTGATCAAGCAACTGAAGGTCAACACCATCGGCGGCGTGGTCCAGCCGGGCAGCGACATGGTGGAAATCGTGCCACTGGAAGACAACCTGCTGATCGAGGCCAAAGTGCGGCCCCAGGACGTGGCGTTTTTGCATCCGGGGCAGAAGGCGATGGTCAAATTCAGTGCCTATGACTACACCATCTACGGCGGGCTGGCGGCGAAACTGGAACTGATCGGCGCCGATACGATTACCGACGACAAGGGCAACAGCTTCTATCTGATCCAGGTGCGCACCGATAAGAACCATTTGGGCGGGGATAACAAACCGCTGCTGATCATTCCCGGAATGGTGGCGACGGTGGACATTATTACCGGGGAGAAAAGCGTGCTGGATTACTTGCTCAAGCCGGTGTTGAAGGCGCGGACGGAGGCGATGCGTGAGCGTTGAGGTGACTTTTGGGGGGCAGTCCATTGACCGCGTCGTTCAAGACATGCGCGGTCAATGTGGGAGCTGGCTTGCCTGCGATGGCCTCACCTCGGTGAGCCTGCTAATCACCCCCATGATTGCGCTGGAAAACCTCCTCCCCCATCGCCGCAATCTGCCCCTCGATCAACGCCTCGAACGGCCGCAACAACGGCTCGAATGACTGCGGCGCCTCCAGCACTTGCAACGCCTGCACGATCGCCTCCACCGTCGACAACGCTCCCGGCCCCGGCGCCTTGCGCAACCGATAACGGGACACGGCGCCCGCCGCCAGCGTCACCCGGGGCAACGCCGCCAGCAGCGGGTTGAGGTGCAGCAACTTGCGCGCCTTGCGCCAGGTGCCGTCGGGCACCACCAGCAGCAACGGCAGATCGGATGGGCTATACGCCTGCAACGGTTGCGCATCCTCGGCGGGAAACAGCAGCCGCGCCTGATACCCCGGCGGGTTGAGCAAGGCCGGCAAATCCTCGAACACTTCGCCCACCACCAGTTGCGCATTGAGCAACCCCAACGCGGCAAGGCGCGCAGTGTTGAGCGCGTGGTTGACCTCGCTGGGATGCTGCAGCAGCAACACCCGGGTGCGGCTGTCCAGGCTCGGGATCAACGCACAGAGGCAATGGGTGGTCGGCCGCAGGCAGCGGGGGCATTGGGGTCTGGACATGGTCAGGCCTGATTGAGCTGTGCTTTGAGTAAGTCGCGGAAGGTCTGGATCAACGGCTCGCGGCTGCGCCCACGGCGCATGATCATCGAAAACGGCGCCTGGTAGCCAAAAGTCGCCGGCAGCAGCACTCGCAAATCGCCCTTGTCGGCCCAGGCCTGGGCGTAGTGTTCGGGTAAATAGCCGACATAGGCGCCGGACAGCACCAGGATCAACTGCGCCTCCATGCTTTCCACCGTGGCAGCGCTGTGTTTGAAGCCATGGCGCGCCAGTTCCGCCTGGCTCCAGTAACCACGCCCGACCATGCGTTGCTGGGTAATCACCTGCTCCGGGATACGCCGCTCGCTGAACAGCGGATGCCGCGAGCTGCAATAGAGCCAGTGCTGTTCGCGGTACAGCGGCATGTAGACCAAGCCACTCATACGGTTGGAAAAAGCGCCGATGGCCAGGTCCAGGCGGTTGTCCTGCACCCCCAATTGCAACTCGTAGGGGCTCATCACCGACAAGTGCAAATGCACCGCCGGGTGCTCAAGGCTGTAAGCACCAATGACTTCGGCGAATGGCAGAGCCTTGTCGCTGACGGTGGAGTCGAGCACACCCAGCTTGAGCGTGCCGCGCAACTCGCCCTTGAGCGCCGCCGCATATTGCTCGAAGCCCTCCAGTTCGCCCAGCAGGCGCAGGGTTTCCTGATGAAACAACTCACCCTTGCTGGTCAGGCTGAAACCGCCACGCCCGCGATGGCACAGCACCAGGCCCAATGCGCCTTCCAGCTGGCTCATATAGGTGCTGATGGCCGACGTCGACAGGTTGAGTTCGTGCTGGGCAGAGGCAAACCCCTGGTGGCGTACGACGCTGACGAAGATACGCAGCAGTTTCAGGTCGGGTAAAGCGCTGGCCATGGAACCTCCAGGCAAAAAAATCGGCTGACATAGCCCCCCTTGTAGGAGCGAGCTTGCTCGCGAAAAACGTTAACGATGGCGCGTGCATTCAGAATGCATGCGGCGCTCTCTGGTTTTTCGCGAGCAAGCTCGCTCCTACAGGGAACGGGTTCGGCAATCCGGTGGAGTCTACCTCAGGCATTAGTTCATAAAAATCTGAACTAAGTATTTCCCCACAGCGATTCTTCCCTTGCCCGGCATTTCGCAGAATCAGCCTCTGATAAACACAACAACGATGAGGCACTCCCGTGGACAAGATCTTTCACCAACCACTGGGCGGCAACGAAATGCCGCGCTTTGCCGGCATCGCCACCATGATGCGCCTGCCCCACCTGCAAACCGCTGCCGGCCTGGACGCCGCCTTTGTCGGCGTGCCCCTGGACATCGGCACCTCGCTGCGTGCCGGTACCCGTTTCGGGCCCCGCGAGATCCGTGCCGAGTCGGTGATGATCCGCCCCTACAACATGGCCACCGGCGCTGCGCCGTTCGACTCGCTGTCGGTTGCCGACATCGGTGATGTGGCGATCAACACCTTCAACCTGCTGGACGCCGTGCGCATCATCGAAGAATCCTACGATGAGATCCTCAAGCACGACGTGATCCCGCTGACCCTGGGTGGCGACCACACCATCACCCTGCCGATCCTGCGGGCGATCCACAAGAAGCACGGCAAGGTCGGGCTGGTGCATATCGATGCCCACGCCGACGTCAATGACCATATGTTCGGCGAGAAAATCGCCCACGGCACCACCTTCCGCCGGGCCGTCGAAGAGGGCCTGCTCGATTGCGACCGCGTGGTGCAGATCGGCCTGCGCGCCCAGGGCTATACCGCCGAAGACTTCAACTGGAGCCGCAAACAGGGGTTCCGTGTGGTCCAGGCCGAAGAGTGCTGGCACCAGTCCCTTGCGCCCTTGATGGCCGAAGTTCGGGAAAAGGTCGGCGGCGGCCCGGTGTACCTGAGTTTCGACATCGACGGCATCGATCCGGCCTGGGCGCCCGGCACCGGCACCCCGGAAATCGGCGGGCTGACCACTATCCAGGCGATCGAGATCATCCGTGGCTGCCAGGGCCTGGACCTGATTGGTTGTGATCTGGTGGAAGTTTCGCCGCCCTACGACACCACCGGCAACACCTCGTTGCTGGGCGCCAACCTGCTGTACGAAATGCTCTGCGTGCTGCCTGGCGTCACGCACCGTTGATGTAAGACCGATAAACCGGCGGCGCTTCCCGCCGCCCGGACACCTATAAAAATAATAATGGGAGACTCGCCACTATGGCTCTGGATCTATTCGTCGTACTCATCTACGCCGCCGGCATGCTCGTGCTCGGCTATTACGGCATGCGCCGGGCCAAGACCCATGAAGACTACCTGGTCGCCGGTCGCAACCTGGGGCCGACGCTGTACATGGGCACCATGGCCGCGACGGTGCTCGGTGGCGCATCCACCGTGGGCAGCGTGCGCCTGGGTTATGTCCACGGTATTTCCGGCTTCTGGCTCTGCGCAGCACTGGGTGCGGGGATCATTGCGCTGAACCTGTTCCTTGCCAAACCCTTGCTCAAGCTGAAGATCTTCACCGTGACCCAAGTCCTGGAGCAGCGCTACAACCCCATGGCCCGCCAGGCCAGCGGACTGATCATGCTGGCCTATGCGCTGATGCTGGCGGTGGCCTCGATCCTGGGGATCGGCACCGTGATGCAAGTGATGTTTGACCTGCCATTCTGGGCAGCAATACTGCTGGGCGGCGTGGTAGTGGTGATCTATTCGACCATCGGCGGCATGTGGTCGCTGACCTTGACCGATATCGTGCAATTCGTGATCAAGACCGTCGGCCTGATGTTTATCCTGCTGCCGATCTGCCTGTACCGCGTGGGCGGCTGGGATGAGCTGGTGGCCAAGCTACCGGCGGCCAGCTTCAGCTTCACCAGTATCGGCTGGGACACCATCCTCACCTACTTCATGATCTATTTCTTCGGCATCCTGATCGGCCAGGACATCTGGCAGCGGGTGTTTACCGCCCGTGACGAAAAGGTCGCCAGGTATGCGGGCACTTTCGCCGGTTTCTACTGCATCCTCTACGGCCTGGCCTGCGCATTGATCGGCATGGCGGCCCACGTGCTGATCCCAGACCTGGGCAACGTCAACAACGCCTTCGCCGCCATCGTCAAACTGTCGTTGCCCGATGGCATCCGCGGCCTGGTGATCGCTGCGGCGCTGGCTGCCATGATGTCCACCGCCAGTGCCGGCCTGCTCGCAGCATCCACCGTACTGACCGAAGACCTGCTGCCACGCCTGCGCGGCGGCAAACAGTCGAGCCTGAACATCAACCGCCTGTTCACCCTGCTCACCGGCATCGCCGTGTTGGGTATCGCCCTGGTGGTCACCGATGTGATCAGCGCACTAACCCTGGCCTACAACCTGCTGGTAGGCGGCATGCTGATCCCATTGATCGGGGCAATCTACTGGAAACGTGCCACCACCTCGGGCGCAATCAGCGCTATGGCACTGGGCGTCACCACGGCGTTGGTGTTCATGATCAAGGATGGCTTGGAGGCAAACACACCGATCTACTACAGCCTGGGTGTGAGCGTGGTGAGTTTCGTGCTGGTGAGTGTGCTGTCGCGTCGACCAGAGGCCACGGCGGCCGACGCAGCCTGAGCAAGGCTTTCTTCAGCGGGTGCGACGTCGGTTGTCGCATCCGTTTTTTTGTTTACTGCCCAGTTTTTTCAAAAAGGTCGTCGCACTCGTCACAGGCAAAACTGTTAACAAACGACATAGCCCTGTCCTCCTTCCTTGAAGAGGGCAGGAATATAAAGCGTGCAAATACAGAAAAGGTCGAGGAAACAGACAAAAGGAAACGTCCGACCAGAGCACTTCCAGAGTCAGACAAAACGAACGCAACTTAATTTAGGAACCAGGTCTTCGACCGGTACAGGGCTATCGCATACAAGCACGCACGCCCCAATCTACTGTGATCCAGGGACAGTGTGACGAGTGATCGCGCCCAAACACCAATGTCTGAGCGCTTTTCAGGCCTTACCTGCGACGCGGACGGCGCTGTTCGTCATCGGTGCGGATAGGCACCGGTTGCAGCGGTGGCTCGATCAAGCCAAGTGCGACGCCGAGGTCGTGCAGCCAGTTTTGCAGTTTTTCTTTCATGGTGCCCCCTTTGAGGGTAGTGCTGAGCAGCTGGAATTCTGTGGCTGCTTCCTACAGATAGTAGTACTAAGTCCCACGCAATGCTTGCTTGAAACCGCAACGAACCATTACTGAATTGATACAAATCCTGACGGGCCGGTCAGGCAATCGCGCGGGGCTCTTGTGCCTGCCGCGTCTTGCCCTCTTGCTGCAGGTCAATCCATGCATTGAGATTAGCCCCGAGCATGCCCTTGCGCCACATCAGCGAGGTGGTGGCATGGGCTTGGCATTGGGGGCTGCCGCTCCTGGCGTGTGCATGCAGTTGGTGATGCACGCTTGCGGGTAGTCGCGCCTCACGGTGCGCAACCCAACACGGGCCTGCTGACCGCGTGTTTTGCGCGAGGGAAGTGGCTTGATAGTGGCGGG
>NZ_CVTS01000045.1:6891-89566 GCF_900004755.1 Pseudomonas sp. 25 R 14
CCAGCCACTGATCAGCTCAGTTCAATGCGATCGGCATGAATCACGATCTGGCCCTGCTTATACAACGCACCAATGGCCTTCTTGAAGTTGCCCTTGCTGACGCCAAACAGGTTACTGATCACGGTCGGGTCGCTCTTGTCGCTGACCGGCAAGCTGCCGTTGTTTTCACGCAACTTGGCGAGGATCTTCGAGTTCAGGCTGGACGCCGCTTGCTCGCCGACCGGTTGCAAGCTCAGGCTGATATTGCCATCGGCGCGGATTTCCTTGATGAAGCCCTTCTCTTCCTTGCCCGGACGCAGGAACTTGAACACTTCGTTCTTGTGGATCAGGCCCCAGTGCTTGTTGTTGATGATTGCCTTGAAGCCCATATCAGTGGCTTCGGCAACCAGCAAGTCGACTTCCTGGCCCACGGTGTAGTTGGCCGGGGTCTTGTCCAGGTAACGGTCAAGGCGCGCAGTGGCGGTGATGCGCTTGGTGTGCTTGTCGAGGTAAACGTGTACCACGCAGTATTCACCGGCGGTCAGTTGGCGCTTTTCCTCGGAGTACGGCAGCAACAGGTCCTTGGGCAAGCCCCAGTCGAGGAACACCCCGATGCTGTTGACTTCTACCACTTTCAGGCTGGCAAACTCGCCCACCTGCACTTTCGGTTTTTCGGTGGTCGCGATAAGTTTGTCATCGCTGTCCAGATAAATAAAAACGTTAAGCCAGTCTTCATCTTCACTGGGAATATCTTTGGGAATATAACGATTAGGCAAGAGGATTTCGCCCTCTTGCTCACCGTCCAGATACAAACCAAAGTTAGTGTGTTTAACCACTTGCAAACTGTTGTAGCGCCCGACTAAAGCCATTTCCAATACCCTCATTGCGTGGGCGGCATTCTACCCGAGTTGAAGGCCGCGGTCCCGTATCCAGGCGCGCGCCCCCCCTGAAAAATCGCGGGTTTGCCAAGGATTTTGGCCAATCGCTCCGCTCGTCAGGTCAACCCACAGGCCGGCACCGCTGGCCAGGTGCTATTTTTCACCCGGGGTTTCTATTTAAAACAGCGAGTTAGGGCCCTCAGCCAAACACCAACTTAGGGTATTTATAATAACGCAGCTTATTCCTGGGAGATATTTACCAAGCAATTGTCAAGCATTTCATGTACGATAGCTGGCCAAGTTAATTTTCTACAGGTTAGTGGCCGCCATGCGCGTAAAAGCATCCAACAGCAAAGCAAAGCCAGCTCCCGCCGTTGAAACCAGCGAATCGATCAACAACCAAATCGCCGCGTTCCTCAAGTCTGGCGGCGAAATCCAGCAGATCGCCAAGGGCGTGAGCGGCCAGACCTTCGGCCCGTCCAAGCAGATCACCCTGGGTAAAAAGTAAGCGCGCCAAGCCGCCTACCTGGTCCCTAAGCGCCTTGCCTATCAAGGCGCTAGGACTAGAGCAAGCAACATCCCCCCGACACACACTCAAATCATGCCAATCGACGAACGGGCCTCAACCCCTGACTTTCGCCGGTATGCTTGCACACGTCTAGCACGGGCGTTTGCCCGATTCCTTCTGTTACTGCTCCTCGCTTTTCATGGAGTGACGCATGCTCAAACCCTGCATTTTCCTGGTCAGCGCCCTGCTCGCCAGCCCCCTTGCCGAAGCGCAGGTGTTCCAGCATGAGTTGGGTGACTTCGACCTGAAACTGGGTACCACGCCCAGCCGCAGCATGGCCCAGGGCCTAGTCAAACCCACGTCACCGGGCAGCAACTCGTTCCACGGCGGCCTCGACCTGAGCCACGCCAGCGGCCTGTATTTCGGCCAGTTCTCGCCGAGCATGGGCCTGTCGCCTGCAAACAACCTCGAAGTCGACTCCTATATGGGCTTCAAGCGCCCGTTCGACCAGACCCTGGGCTATGAACTGGGGATGATTCACTACAGCTACCCCAAGCTGAGCCCCCTCGACAGCCAGGAGTTCTACGGCGGCCTGAATGTGCTGGGCAATCGGTTTGGCGTTTCACTGGGCAACGACCCCGACCGCCGCGACAGCACCCTGTTTGCCGACCTCGGCGGCACCCAGCCGTTTGGTATTGGCGTTAGCATGAAGTACACCACCCATCAATTGGGCACCCCAGCGGCAGTGGATGGTGGCTCGATTCGCAGTTTCAGCGACTGGTCGGTGAAATTCTCCCGGCCGTGGATGGGCATCGACCTGGACCTGATCTACAGCGACTCCAACCTCAGCGGCAGCGACTGCTCGGCCTACTCCGGACACAATTCGCAATGTGATGGCCTGTTGACCTTGAAGGCCGAGCGGTCGTTTTATTGATGGGCTGAACTGTCGCGCCACTGGCGGGTTCAGATGAACACCCCTGGCCCGCACAAGGACACGCCCATGCTGCGTCGGTTAAAACTGCTGGTAGTCTTGCTGACCTTGAGCGCCGCTCTGGCTGGCTGTAGCCGTGTCGACCTGGCCTATCGCAACCTCGACGTGATCATCCCCTGGACCCTCAACGACTACCTGGACATGAACCCAGGGCAGAAGAGCTGGTTCAACGACACCCTCAAGGAACACCTGGCCTGGCATTGCACCACTCAATTGCCGGGTTACCTGGGCTGGCTCGACCGCCTGCAACAGATGGTCGCCAACCATCAAGTGACAGACGCCACACTGCAAGCCCGCACCCTTGAAGCCAAACAGGCGATTGCCGACGTTGCCCGGCAAATCACGCCATCAGCCATCGAGTTGCTGCGCGGGCTGGATGAACAACAGGTGCACGAGATGGACCTGGCACTGGCCAAGGATCTGCGTAAACGCCAGGACGAATACCTCAAGCCGCCCCTGGCGCAACAGATCAAGGACCGCAGCGAGCGCATGAGCAAACGCCTGGATGGCTGGTTGGGCCCATTGAGCGCCAGTCAGCAAGAACGTGTGCGCAACTGGTCCACCGCCCTGGGTGCACAGAACCAACAATGGATCGGCAACCGCGCCCAGTGGCAGGCGCAGTTCATCGCGGCGCTCGATCAACGGGCAAACAGCGACTTCCCGCAGAGGATGGAGCAACTGCTGGTGGACCGTGAAAGCCTGTGGACCGCCGACTATCGCCAGGCCTATGCCCAGACCGAAGCCGCGGCCCGCAGCCTGCTGGTGGACTTGATGGCCGAAAGCACAGTGCAGCAGCGCCAGAAACTGGTGCAGAAAATCGACAAGGTGCGCAGCGACTTCCAGTCACTCAAGTGTCTCAAGGGCAGCCAAGCCTAGTCCGGCGACATCGGGCCCAATGTCCCCAGCCACGCGACCAGTCCGAGGATCAGCAACACCGCGCCAAACTCCAGGCTCAAGCTGCGCCGCAGGGCACGACAGGCCACCGTGTACTCGCCAGCATCCACCGCCCGTTGCATGAATGGGCTCAGGTGGAAGCGGTTGAGTGCCGCCATCCCCAGCATCACGCCAAACAGCGCCAGTTTCAGGCTGAGTAAAATGCCGTAGGTGCCACTCGTGATGCCATCCAGGTTCGGCCCGACAATAAACAGGTAATTCACCACGCCGGTCAGTATCAACACCGTCACCAGCGCCGCGCCGATCACCTCAAAGCCGGTCAGTGCCCTGGCCAGGATCCTTGCACGCTGAATGTCCTGCACACTGCCTGGCATCAACAACAACCCAAACGCCGCCAATGCCCCGACCCACGCGCCGGCCGCCAACAGATGTGCACTGTCCGCGATCAGGTGCCAGGCCCGCAGCGCTCCGTCATCCATCGCACCATGACCGGCCCAGGCCAGTGTCGCCAGGGCGACACCCGCTGCCCAGGTCGCCAGCCACAGACTGGCACTGGGCCATCTTGCACTGGTCAAGACAGCCAGAACGGCCACCAACATCGCGCCGATACGCAGCATCCAGGTCAAGCCCAACTCGGTCTGCCACAGCATCATCTGCAGATGCGGCCCAAGCGCCTGCCACTCTTGCTCGCCGCTCATGGCCTGAGTCATAACCAGCAACGAAGCCATCGAAAGCAACACGCCAAGAAACGCGGCACCGACCAGCCAGCCCTTGAAATTCAACACAGCACCGGATATCCGCTCCGATGCCTTCAGACCATACAGACCAAACAAGCCCAAGCCGAACAGCAGCATCAAGTCCAGATACAGCGCAAACCGCAAGGCGACGCCCACTGAATCACTCATGGCTGGACGCTGAACACCACATCGCCGGTAATGGGGTGGGTGTCAGACGACACCGCGCGCCAGTCCACCCGGTAAGTCCCGGCCGGCAACGGCGCCGCAGGCTTGATCAGCATCACCTTGGGGTCGCTGCTGCCCGACACACTAGCTTTGATTGGCATGGGCGAATGGGCCATACCGGGCATCGCGGTCATGATCAGCTTGGCCCCGGAAAACTGGGTCATCAGGTTTTCCGAAAAGTGCAACTCGATGGTCTCGGGCGCCGGCCCGCTTGCCCCGGCCGCTGGCAGTGAAGACAGCAACTTCGGATGGGCCCAAGAAGGTCCACTGAGCAATAATCCAGAACACAGCGCAACCGCCACCAACGTAGTTTTAAACACAGACATGCAAGGCTCCTGGCCGCTCATGGCGGCAGGTTATAGGTAGAGTTGTTTAATCAGCATCCATCAAAACCACAGGCGTACACCCAGTACCCAGCGCACCTCGCTGCGGTCCTCGCCCTCGTCCCTGGCGTACTCGGCCGTCTGGCCGTAGGCACGATTCCAGGTCACACCGACATAAGGCGCAAACTCGCGACGAATTTCGTAGCGCAACCGGACCCCGACCTCGGTTTCCGAAAGGCCTGAACCCATCCCGCGTCCGGGATCGTTTTTCCCGTAGAAATTAACTTCGGCGGTAGGCTGCAGCACCAGCCGATTGGTCAGCAAAATATCGTAGTCCCCTTCAAGGCGCGCAGCGGTCTGCCCACCTTCACCGACAAACAGCGTGGCCTCGGCCTCAAAGTTGTACAGGGCCATGCCTTGCAAGCCGAACGCCGCCCAACTCTCGCTGTCACCGGGCTTGAAGTCCTGGCGCAGACCGGCCACTACGTCCCACCAGGGGCTGATGGCATGCCCCCATAGGGCCTGGATCTCAGCTTTTTCAGTCTTGCCCTTGGCGCGCTCACCTTCGGTGCGCAGCCACAAGCGGTCGATATCACCGCCAATCCAGCCCTTGGCATCCCAACCCACGGCGCGGCCATCGTCAGAGCCTTGCCATTCCAGTTGATTGATCACAAACAATGAGTTGATGCCACTGTCATGCACCATATGCCCGCCCGGGGCGTTGTAGACCGCGGCGCGATCAGCGTCGGTCAACGGTGGAATCGGCGTACGACTCTGGCTGGTCGCCACCGGTTTGGCTGGCGTCATGCCCTGCATCTGGCTGTGGTCCATGGTTTCGGCGCTGACCAGCGCTACGGGGGCAAATGTTGCGATCAGCAGCGCTACGGGACGAAATAGATGGCTCATGCTCGGTTCCTCATTCTTGCACCCGGACTTCACGGAACATGCCCATTTCCATGTGGTACAGCAGATGGCAGTGATAGGCCCAACGCCCTAGGGCATCGGCCGTTACCCGGTAGCTGCGGCGCGATCCCGGCGGCATGTCGATGGTGTGTTTGCGCACCATGAACTGGCCGTTTTCGTCTTCCAGGTCACTCCACATGCCATGCAGGTGAATCGGGTGGGTCATCATGGTGTCGTTGACCAGCACCACCCGCACCCGCTCGCCATAAGTCAGCCTCAGCGGCTCGGCATCGGAGAACTTCACCCCGTCAAAGGACCAGGCAAACTTCTCCATATGCCCCGTGAGGTGCAACTCGATGGTGCGACTGGGCTCGCGGCCGTCGGGGTCTTCAAAGGTGCTGCGCAAATCGGCATAGGCCAGGACCTTGCGCCCGTTGTTGCGCAAGCCGATGCCCGGGTCGTCGAGCTTGGGTGAGGTGCTCATCGCCTGCATGTCTACCAGCGGGTTGTTGTTTTCGCTGGCCGGATGGCTTTGCATTGGCATCGCCATCGGCATCCCCGCCATGGCGCCGTGGTCCATGCCCTCCATCGCCCCGCCGGACATACCTTGCATAGCCCCACCGTCCATACCGGTCATCTGACTGTGATCCATGGCCGGCATATCAGCCATGGTCCCATGATCCATGGCACCGTGGTCCATCCCGCCCATCCCCATGTCGTCCATGGTCAGCCAGGGGCGAGGGTCCAGCGCAGGGACCGGCGCCAGCAAGCCCGGCTCACGGCTGAGGGTGCCGCGTGCGTAGCCGGTGCGGTCCATGGATTGGGCGAACAGGGTGTAGGCGGCTTCGCTCGGCTCGACGATCACGTCGTAGGTCTCAGCCACGGCGATGCGGAACTCGTCCACGCTGACCGGTTTCACCGGCTGGCCGTCGGCCGCCACCACCGTCATCTTCAGGCCCGGAATACGCACATCGAAGTAGGTCATGGCCGAGCCGTTGATAAAGCGCAGGCGGATCTTCTCGCCGGTGCGGAACAGCCCGGTCCAGTTTTGCGCAGGTGGCTGGCCGTTCATCAAGAAGGTGTAGGTCGCGCCGCTGACATCCGCCAAGTCCGTGGGATTCATCTTCATTTGCGCCCACATCAGACGGTCGGCGGCGGTGGCCGACCAGCCCTTCTCGGCCACATCCTTGATGAAGTCGCCCACGGTGGGCTTATGGAAGTTGTAGTAATCGGATTGTTTCTTCAGGGTTTTCATCAGGCTGGCGGGGTCTTCATCGGTCCAGTCCGTCAGCATCACCACGTAGTCACGCTGGTACGTGAAGGGTTCGGGCTCCCTGGGATCGATCACCAACGGGCCGTAGACCCCTTGCTGCTCCTGGAGCCCGGAGTGGCTGTGATACCAGTAGGTCCCATGCTGGTTGAGCTTGAATTGATAGACATACACCCCGCCCGGCTCGATCCCCTTGAAACTGAGGCCCGGCACACCATCCATGTTGGCCGGCAGGATAATCCCATGCCAGTGGATCGACGTCGGCTCTGCCAGGCGATTACGCACGCGCAGGGTCACGGTATCGCCTTCACGCCAGCGCAGCAGCGGGCCCGGCAAACTGCCATTGATGGTCAACGCGGTGCGTACGTTGCCGGTGATATTGACCGGGGTCTGGCCGATAAACAGCTCAAACTCGTTACCTGCCAATACACCCGGCTGGCCTGGGCTGGCCAGGGCCCACACGGGCGGGCGCCACAGCCCTGCCCCGCCCAGCAAGCCGACCGCTGCCAAGCCTTTGACGAAGGTTCGTCGAGAAGTGTTGGAGTGCATGCCGATTCCATTCCCGTCAATTGAATCACCGCAGAGTAGGGATCGGCGCCTGTCAGTTGGCTTAGCGATAGATTACAGATTTGACAGCTTCAGCCTGCTCGGGGCGCGATTGGACTGAACTTTCTGCTGGCCCGCAGCCTCAACCGGGTATCACCGCCATGGAGGTCCAAACCATGAAAACCCTGATGCAACTGACTGTTGCCGCTGCCCTGTGCAGCGCCCTGCCCGCCTGGGCCTGCACCCTGGAAGAGGCCACGGCCAAACGCGAACAACTGGCCCAGGAAGTCGCGACGCTCACCCAGCAAAACCCGACCAAGGCCAAGGAGATCAATGACGAGCTGCAAAAAATGGACCTGGACACCGAAAGTGCCAAGGTCCCCGACAAGTGCCAATTGATCAACGCCCGGCTCAAGGAACTCAAGGAAGCCGCCGCCAAGGCAAAAAACTGAAGGCATAAAAAAACCGGACAATGTCCGGTTTTTCAGTGCGCCAAGGATTACTCGGCAGCGGGGGCTTCTGGCTTGCGGCGCTTGAGCGGAGCCATGCCGTCCTTGCTGACCAACGACAGGTTGTCGGTCTTCGGCCGGTTGGCGATCTTGCGCTTGGTCGGCGACTTGGCGCCGGTTTTTTTCTTGTCGCCCTTGGCGTCGACCTTTTTCTTCTTAACGCCGACAGCCTTGCCCGACGCCTTGACCTTCTTCGGCCCGGTGTAGGTGCCTTTGACTTCCTTGATGGTGCGGCGCTCGAACGACTGCTTGAGGTAGCGCTCGATGCTCGACATCAGGTTCCAGTCGCCATGGCAGATCAGCGAGATGGCCAGGCCATCGTTGCCGGCACGCCCGGTACGGCCGATACGGTGCACGTATTCGTCGCCGCTGCGCGGCATGTCGAAGTTGATCACCAGGTCCAGGCCATCAACGTCCAGGCCGCGTGCGGCAACATCGGTAGCGACCAGGATCTTCACGCCACCGGCCTTGAGGCGGTCGATGGCCAGTTTGCGGTCTTTCTGGTCTTTTTCGCCGTGCAGCACGAACGCCTTGTATTCCTGGGCCACCAGGCGCCCGTAGATACGGTCGGCCGCAGCGCGGGTGTTGGTGAACACGATAGCCTTCTGATAGGTCTCGTTGGCCAACAGCCAGTTGAGGATCTGCTCTTTGTGCACGTTGTGGTCGGCGGTGACGATCTGCTGGCGCGTGGTCGCGTTCAGGTCGCTGACGTTGTTGACCTGCAAGTGCTCAGGGTTGTTCAGGACCTTGGCGACCATGTCGCGCAGGGTCGAACCACCAGTGGTGGCGGAGAACAGCATGGTCTGCTGGCGATTGACGCATTCGGCGACCAGGCGCTGCACGTCGTCGGCAAAGCCCATGTCGAGCATGCGGTCGGCTTCGTCCAGCACCAGCACTTCGACTTCCTTGAGGTCCAGGTTGCCGGCGTTCAGTTGCTCGATCATCCGCCCAGGAGTGCCGATCAGGATATCCGGTACCTTGCGCAGCATCGCGGCCTGGACCTTGAAGTCTTCGCCGCCGGTAATGATGCCGGACTTGATGAAGGTGAACTGCGAGAAGCGCTCCACTTCCTTCAAGGTCTGCTGGGCCAGTTCGCGGGTCGGCAGCAGGATCAGGGTCTTGATGCTGACGCGTACCTTGGCCGGGCCGATCAAGCGGTTCAAGACCGGCAGGACGAAAGCGGCGGTCTTGCCACTCCCGGTTTGAGCCGTCACCCGCAGGTCACGCCCTTGGAGCGCGAGCGGGATGGCCGCTGCTTGCACAGGCGTAGGCTCGACAAATTTAAGCTCGGCCACGGCTTTGAGCAGGCGTTCGTGCAGGGCGAATTGGGAAAACACGGGTGCTACCTCGAAGAAATACAAAAAATCAGCTGCATAGGGTAACGGTTTCGGGCGCCCAGGCCGAGTTTCTTTACGCGAAGTGGGCCAATCAGATGGTTTTTTGTCAGGTGATTTGTCTGCCTGCACAACTTTGCAGCACTTAAATGCTCTAATCGACCCGTCATGTCTTACAGAAGAATCGCGTTAAACCATGGATATCAAACAGCTCTGGCTCAACGTCCAAGACCTCTGGGGTGCCCTGGACCAACATCCGCTGCTGCATTCAAGCATCGCCCTGCTGGTGCTGCTGGTCGTGGCCCTGATCGTCGGACGGGTGGCACGCTACCTCATCCTGCACACCGTCAAACTGCTCGGGCGCCAGCCGGCGCTGCACTGGCTCAATGACCTGCGGCACAACAAAGTCTTCCATCGCCTGGCACAGATGACGCCGTCCCTGGTGATCCAGTTCGGCCTGCACCTGGTGCCGGAGCTGAGCAAAAACGCCGCGCTGTTCATCGGCAATGTGGCGCTGGCGTTCACCATCCTGTTCCAGGTCCTGGCCATGAGCGCCCTGCTCAACGCCCTGCTGGATATCTACGCCCGCACCGAGCATGCCCGCACGCGCTCGATCAAGGGTTATGTGCAGTTGGCAAAGATGGTGCTGTTCGTGTTTGGCGCGATCATCATCGTCGCCACCCTGATCGACCGCTCGCCGTTGTTGCTGCTGTCAGGCCTGGGTGCGATGTCGGCGGTGATCCTGTTGGTCTACAAGGACACGCTGTTGTCGTTTGTCGCCAGCGTGCAGTTGACCAGCAACGACATGCTGCGGGTCGGCGACTGGATCGAAATGCCCCAGGTCGGCGCCGATGGCGATGTGGTGGACATCACCCTGCACACGGTCAAGGTGCAGAATTTCGACAAGACCATCGTCTCGATCCCCACCTGGCGCCTGATGTCCGAATCGTTCAAGAACTGGCGCGGCATGCAGGCTTCGGGTGGGCGGCGGATCAAGCGCAGCCTGTTTATCGACGCCGCGGGCGTGCGCTTCCTGAACGACGCTGAAGAAGTGCGGATGACCCAGGTCCACCTGCTGACCGACTACATCAGCCGCAAACAGGCGGAATTGAAAGCCTGGAACGAAGCCCAGGGCCACAGCGCACAACTGTCGGCCAACCGCCGGCGGATGACCAACCTGGGGACTTTCCGCGCCTATGCCCTGGCGTACCTCAAGAGCCATCCGGATATCCAGCCGAACATGACGTGCATGGTGCGCCAGATGCAGACCACCTCCCAGGGTGTGCCGCTGGAAATCTACTGCTTTACCCGCACCACGGCGTGGGGCGATTACGAGCGGATCCAGGGGGACATTTTTGACTACCTGCTGGCGGTATTGCCGGAGTTTGGCTTGAGCCTGTACCAGCAACCGAGTGGCAATGACCTGCGGGCCGGGGTGTTGCCGGCGGTGCTGGGCGCCAGTCATTTGCCGGTACCGGAGAAGGCCGCGCTCTAAGCTGCACCCTTGTGGGAGCGGGCTTGCTCGCTCCCACAACGTTCATCACCGGTTTGCAAGCCCCACAGCCGGGCGAGCACCCAACCGGCTGATCCACACCGCCGCCACAATCACCGCCCCGCCCAGGAACAACCGCCCCAACGGCTCATGCTGGTTCCAGATCAGCAGGTTCAGCAGCAACCCCACCGGCACATGCAGGTTGTTCATTACCGCCAGGGTGCCGCCATTGACCATGCACGCCCCCTTGTTCCACCAGTACAGGCCCAACGCCGTACTGACCAGGCCAAGAAACAGCAATACGCCCCACTGCAACGGTGCCTCAGGCAAGAAGTTGGCCTTGCCGAACAACAGAAACGCCGGCAACACCACCGCCAATGCCCCCAGGTAGAAGTAACCAAACCGCCGATAGTGCGGCAGGTCGCTTGGATGGCGTGCCACCAGGCGCCGGTACAACACTTGCCCTGCGGCGTAGGTGAAGTTGGCCAGTTGCAGCAGCAAGAAACCCATGAAGAAGTCCGGATTGATCTGGTCAAACCGGATCACCGCCGCCCCCGCTACTGCCACCAGGGCAGCCACCAATGCCCATGGATTGAAACGTCGGTTCAGTGCGTCTTCGATCAACGTCACATGCAGCGGCGTGAGAATGGTGAACAGCAACACCTCCGGCACCGTCAACACGCGGAAGCTCAAATACAGGCACACATACGTCACACCGAACTGCAACGCGCCGATCAGCAGCATGCCGCGCATGAACGCAGGCTCCACCGAGCGCCAACGGGTCAGCGGGATAAACACCAGCCCGGCCAGCAGCACGCGTACCAGCACGGCGAAGTAGCTGTCGACATGACCGGCCAGGTATTCGCCGATCAAGCTGAAGGAAAACGCCTGGATCAGCGTGACAATCAGTAAATAGCCCATGTTCGCCTCATCTTTGAATGGGCGCGACATTAGCGTTTTTCACGGCCAGGCGAAACTCAGGGCAAAAAAAACCCGACCTCGCTAAAGCGGCAGTCGGGCAGGAGCACTCAGGAGCAACAAGTGCAAAGGGAGGTTCGATACGCGTACTTGAAGGGTTGCGTGGGGTTATAAAAACACCCCGCGATTATCTGGCGATTAACGCCTCAGGCGACCTGAGCCAACAGCGCCTTGGCATGGTTCAAGCCTTTTTCCTGGAAGTCGCCCCCCAGGTTCACCCCTTCGGCATGAATGAAGGTGACGTCATGGATGCCGACAAAACCCATGACCTGACGCAGGTAAGGTTCCTGATGGTCACTGCTCGCGCCGGTATGAATGCCACCGCGGGCGGTCAGTACAAAGGCGCGCTTGCCGGTCAGCAAGCCCTGGGGGCCGGTGGCGGTGTATTTGAAGGTCACACCGGCACGCAGGACATGGTCGAGCCAGGCCTTGAGGGTGCTGGGAATGGCAAAGTTGTACATCGGCGCGGCCATGACCAGCACGTCGGCGGCCAGCAGCTCATCAGTCAGCTCGTTGGAGCGCGCCAATGAAGCCTGCTCATCCGAGCTGCGCTGTTCGGCCGGTTTCATCCAGCCGCCCAACAGGTTGGCGTCCAGGTGCGGTACCGGGTTGACGGCCAGGTCGCGCACAGTGATCTGATCGGCCGGGTGGGCAGCCTGCCATTGGCTGATGAACTGTTGGGTCAGTTGGCGGGAAATAGAATCCTGCTGGCGGGCGCTGCTTTCGATGATCAGAACGTTGGACATGACTATGTAGGCTCCATCGGTAATTGCTGTAAGTCGATGAAGTGGAGGTTAAACAGAGCCAGTTCGATAAAAAAGCGTAAAAAACTGCTATAAACCATCTATAAAGTTGTTTATAAGCGGAGCATCACGATAGCCGTGCCCCCGCGCCTGGCTTATTTGGGTTCGCAGGTCAGCTTGATGCGCATCTTGATAATCGCGCGGCTGAACTTGACCGTGGTGTTGGTGCTTTTGCCAGCAGGGACCGTCACCTTGCGCACACGCGCCGGCTCCGGGCCGTTGGTAAACGCTACCGTACACGCGGCGTCGTTGGTGCCGTAGTTACTTAATTCGATGGAGCTGATCTCGCTATCAACGTCGGACGCGTTGTAATCGACGCTGACCCCCTTGATCGATTTCGAGACATCGATCGGGTAGGCAAACGCGCTCAACGGCAACAGTGCCAGCACCACACAACAGAATTTTCTCATTCGGCAGTCTCCAATAAGGACCGCCAGCTTAGGACAAGAGGAGCCCATCTTGAAAGCGCCCCGCGTGACCCTTGATCAATGGCGTACGTTGCAAGCCGTGGTCGACCATGGCGGCTTCGCCCAGGCGGCCGAAGTACTGCACCGCTCGCAATCCTCGGTGAGCTACACCGTGGCCCGCATGCAAGACCAACTGGGCGTGCCCCTGCTGCGTATCGACGGACGCAAGGCGGTCCTCACCGAAGCCGGCGAAGTGCTGCTGCGCCGCTCCCGGCAACTGGTGAAGAACGCCAGCCAACTGGAAGACCTGGCCCATCATATGGAACAAGGTTGGGAAGCCGAGGTGCGTCTGGTGGTCGATGCCGCCTACCCCAACGCCCGCCTGGTGCGCGCCCTCACCGCCTTTATGCCGCAAAGCCGTGGCTGCCGCGTGCGCCTGCGCGAAGAAGTGTTGTCCGGGGTCGAGGAACTGCTGATTGAAGGTGTGGCGGACCTGGCAATCAGCGGCTTCAGCATTCCCGGTTACCTGGGTACGGAAATGAGCGATGTCGAATTTGTCGCCGTGGCCCACCCCGAGCACCCGCTGCACCGGCTTAATCGCGAGTTGAGCTTCCAGGACCTGGAAAGCCAGATGCAAGTGGTGATCCGCGACTCCGGCCGCCAGCAACCGCGCGACGTCGGCTGGCTCGGTGCCGAACAGCGCTGGACCGTGGGCAGCCTGGCCACCGCCGCCACCTTTGTCGGCAGCGGCCTGGGGTTTGCCTGGCTGCCCCGCCACCTGATCGAGCGCGAGCTCAAGGAAGGCGTGCTCAAGCAACTGCCCCTGGAGCAAGGCGGCAGCCGGCACCCGACGTTCTATCTGTATTCGAACAAGGACAAGCCCCTGGGCCCGGCGACGCAGATTCTCGTCGAACTGCTGCGCACCTTTGATACCGCACCGCTGGACGCACCCTTTGCCGCCCCTCGGCAAGCCTGACACGGAGTTCACCCATGGCCTATTTCGAACATGAAGGTTGCACCCTGCATTACGAGGAATATGGCCACGGCGAGCCGCTGATCCTGATCCACGGCCTGGGCTCCAGTTGCCAGGATTGGGAACTGCAAATACCGGTATTGTCCCGGTATTACCGCCTGGTTGTGATGGATGTGCGCGGTCACGGCCGCTCCGACAAGCCCCGCGAGCGCTACAGCATCGCCGGCTTTACCGCCGACCTGGTGGCGCTGATCGAACACCTGCAACTGCCCGCCGCCCATGTGGTCGGCCTGTCGATGGGCGGGATGATTGCCTTTCAACTGGCGGTCGACCAACCGCAGATGCTCAAGAGCCTGTGCATCGTCAACAGCGCGCCCGAGGTCAAGGTGCGCAGTGCCGACGACTATTGGCAATGGGCCAAGCGTTGGAGCCTGGCACGCCTGCTCAGTTTGAACACCATCGGCAAGGCGCTCGGCGACCGGCTGTTTCCCAAACCCGGCCAGGCCGACCTGCGGCGCAAGATGGCTGAACGCTGGGCAAAAAACGACAAACGTGCTTACCTCGAAAGCTTCGATGCGATTGTGGGCTGGGGCGTGCAGGAACGACTTTCGCGAATCGCCTGTCCAACCCTGGTCATCAGCGCCGACCACGACTACACCCCAGTGGCGCAGAAAGAAATCTATGTAAGACTGCTGCCTGATGCGCAGTTGGTGGTGATCGAGGATTCGCGCCACGCCACACCGCTGGACCAGCCCGAAACGTTCAATACAACCCTGCTCGACTTTCTCAAGACCGTTCCAACCACTACTCAGGATCACTGACCCATGCTGAAAAAAATCGCCCTCTTTGCCGGTTCTGTGCTGTTTGCTGCCAACCTGATGGCGGCTGACGCCAAGGCTCCGCATGTCGTGCTGGACACCAGCTTTGGCAAAATCGAAATCGAACTGGACCCGGTCAAGGCGCCGATCTCCAGCAAGAACTTCCTGGAGTACGTGAAGAGTGGTTTCTACACCAACACCATCTTCCACCGCGTAATCCCAGGCTTCATGGTCCAGGGCGGTGGTTTTACCCCGCAGATGGTCCAGAAAGACACCAAGGACCCGATCCGCAACGAAGCCAGCAACGGCCTGCATAACGTACGCGGCAGCCTGTCGATGGCCCGTACCTCCAACCCCAACTCGGCGACCAGCCAGTTCTTCATCAACGTGGCCGACAATGCCTTCCTTGATCCGGGCCGCGATGCTGGCTATGCAGTCTTCGCCAAGGTCGTCAGCGGCATGGACGTGGTAGACCAGATCGTCAACTCGCAGACCACCACCAAGCAAGGCATGCAAAACGTGCCCATCGACCCTGTGCTTATCAAGTCGGCCAAAATCATCGACTGATCGACAGGGAGTCTCGCGCGCTGCCCACAAGGCCGCGCGCGTATTTAACAAGGAGAGCCCGCCCGGCGGGCGTCAGACCCAATGCTCTATCGTCGCTTTGAACAACTGATCGATATTTTCCGCGACGCTCCCAGCGCGGCCCCTCCCGATAAAGTCCTGCCCTTCTACCTCTATTACCTGCGCCAGGTGTGGCCGTGCTTCGCCGCACTGCTGGTGGTGGGCCTGATCGGCGCGCTGATCGAAGTGGCGCTGTTCAGCTACCTGAGCCGCATCATCGACCTAGCCCAGGGCACGCCGCCGGCCAATTTCTTCCAGATCCACGCCACCGAACTGATCTGGATGGCCGTGGTGGCCCTGCTGCTGCGCCCGATCTTCGGTGCCTTGCACGACCTGCTCGTCCACCAGACCATCAGCCCTGGCATGACCAGCCTGATCCGCTGGCAGAACCATAGCTATGTGCTCAAGCAGAGCCTGAACTTCTTCCAGAACGATTTTGCCGGGCGCATTGCCCAGCGCATCATGCAGACCGGCAACTCATTGCGCGACTCGGCAGTGGCCGCCGTGGATGCCATCTGGCACGTGGCAATCTACGCCATCAGCTCACTGGTGCTGTTTGCCGAGGCCGACTGGCGCCTGATGATCCCGCTGGTCACCTGGATCGTCGCCTACAGCCTGGCGTTGCGCTACTTCGTGCCACGGGTCAAGGAGCGCTCGGTGATTTCCTCCGAAGCGCGCTCCAAGCTGATGGGCCGCATCGTCGATGGCTACACCAACATCACCACCTTGAAGCTGTTCGCCCATACCCAGTCCGAGCAGGAGTACGCCAAGGAAGCGATCATCGAACAAACCGAAAAAACCCAGTTGGCCAGCCGTGTGGTCACCAGCATGGACGTGGTCATCACCAGCATGAACGGCCTGCTGATCGTCACCACCACC
Organism: Pseudomonas sp. 25 R 14; assembly: GCF_900004755.1. Taxonomy (NCBI): domain Bacteria; kingdom Pseudomonadati; phylum Pseudomonadota; class Gammaproteobacteria; order Pseudomonadales; family Pseudomonadaceae; genus Pseudomonas; species Pseudomonas sp. 25 R 14. The sequence continues at coordinate 22,963 of NZ_CVTS01000045.1, forward strand.
GGCCTGGCCCTGTGGCTGTGGACCCAGTCGCTGATCTCGGTCGGCGCCATTGCCCTGGCCACTGGCCTGGTGATCCGCATCGTCAACATGTCCGGCTGGATCATGTGGGTGGTCAACGGTATTTTCGAGAATATCGGCATGGTCCAGGACGGCCTGAAAACCATCGCCCAGCCGCTGGCAGTGACCGACCGCGAAAACGCCCCGCGCCTGAGCGTGCCCCACGGCGAAGTGCGCTTTGAACAGGTGGATTTCCACTATGGCAAAAGCAGCGGCATCATCGGCGGCCTGAACCTGGTGATCAAACCGGGGGAAAAAATCGGCCTGATCGGCCCGTCCGGTGCCGGTAAGTCAACCCTGGTCAACCTGCTGCTGCGCCTCTACGACCTGCAAGGCGGACGCATCCTGATCGACGGCCAGAACATCGCCGACGTAGCCCAGGAAAGCCTGCGCGAGCGCATCGGCATGATTACCCAGGACACCTCGCTGCTGCACCGCTCGATCCGCGAGAACCTGCTGTATGGCAAGCCCGACGCCACCGACCAGGAACTCTGGGAAGCCATACGCAAAGCACGCGCCGATGAATTTATCCCGCTGTTGTCGGACGCCGAGGGCCGTACCGGCCTGGATGCCCATGTCGGCGAGCGCGGGGTGAAACTGTCCGGCGGGCAACGCCAGCGCATCGCCATCGCCCGGGTCCTGCTCAAGGACGCCCCGATCCTGATCATGGACGAGGCCACCTCGGCCCTGGACTCGGAAGTGGAAGCAGCGATCCAGGAGAGCCTGGAAACCCTGATGCAAGGCAAGACGGTGATTGCCATCGCCCACCGCCTGTCCACGATTGCGCGAATGGACAGGTTGGTGGTCCTGGAAAAAGGCCAGATCGCCGAGAGTGGCAGCCATGCCCAGTTGCTGGCACACGGCGGGCTCTACTCGCGATTGTGGCAACACCAGACCGGAGGGTTCGTCGGCATCGACTGATTTGAGGCTACAGGCAACACCACCAATTCCGAACAAATCTGACAGTTTTCTCCGTCTCACTGGTGTTACATCACAATCCTGCTGTACTGCAATCAGGGTCCAGGAGGACCCTGACATCAGACAGCAAGGAAGCATCACCGATCAGTTGATTTAGAAGGACGCATTCATGTCTCTGTTCAAACGTTCCGTTACAGAAGGGTTAGGTACGTTTTGGCTGGTGTTGGGTGGCTGCGGGAGTGCGGTTCTGGCCGCAGCGTTTCCCGATGTCGGAATCGGCCTGCTGGGTGTCTCGCTGGCATTCGGGCTTACCGTGTTGACCATGGCGTTTGCCATTGGCCATATCAGTGGCTGTCACCTCAACCCGGCAGTCACCGTGGGCCTGGTGGTCGGCGGCCGGTTTCCGGCCAAAGAGATGCCAGCGTATATCGTCTCGCAAGTCATTGGTGGCGTGGTCGCAGCGGCCCTGCTGTACTTCATTGCCAGTGGCAAACCGGGTTTTGAACTGGCTTCTGGGCTGGCGTCCAATGGCTATGGTGAACATTCGCCGGGTGGGTATTCGATGGCGGCTGGGTTTGTCACTGAACTGGTGATGACCGCAATGTTCGTGCTGATCATCCTCGGCGCCACTGACCGTCGTGCACCGGCGGGCCTGGCACCCATCGCCATTGGCCTGGGGCTGACGCTGATCCACCTGATCTCCATCCCGGTCACCAACACCTCGGTCAACCCGGCCCGCAGCACGGGGCCTGCGCTGATTGTCGGCGGTTGGGCAATCCAGCAACTGTGGCTGTTCTGGCTGGCGCCGATCCTTGGCGCGGTGATCGGTGGCATCACCTATCGCTGGTTGGGTAAGGAAGAAAACGCCTGATCCAACAGTATTGACCCCCCCTGTAGGAGCGAGCTTGCTCGCGAAGAACTCAAGTACACCGCGTTCATTCTGGATAAACGCGGCGCCCTCAGGTTCTTCGCGAGCAAGCTCGCTCCTACAGGGGAACAGGTTGAATTCCCTGAGCGTTATTCCTGCCGATACGGCAACGCCGCACGCGCTTCTTCGGCATACGCCAGAATCCCCACGCGCTCGCGCTCCAGGAAGTCTGCCACGGCGGTTTTCAAGCCAGGATGGCGCAAGTAATGCCAGGAACGGGTAATCACCGGTTCAAACCCACGAATCAACTTATGCTCGCCCTGGGCACCGGCATCGAAACGTTGCAGCCCATTGGCAATCGCGTAATCCATGCCTTGATAGAAACAGGTTTCGAAATGCAATCGGTCGAACTCGCCCAGGCAACCCCAATAGCGCCCATATAGGCTATCGCCACCGACCAGGCTGAATGCCATGGCCACCGGCCGCGTCCCTTGCTTGGCCAGCACCACCCGGATCGCCTGCGGCATGCGTTCGGCCAACAGGCTGAAAAACGCCCGGCTCAGGTACGGCGACTGCCGGCGCACGGCATAGGTGTTGGCGTAACAGGCGTAGACAAAATCCCACTGAGCCTCGCTCAACTCATGGCCTTGCAGCCACTCGAACTCGATCCCCTGCCCCGCCACTTGCTCACGTTCCTTGCGCATCTGTTTGCGCTTACGCGAACTCAAGGCATCGAGGAAGTCCTGGAAATCGCGATAGCCCCGATTCTGCCAATGAAACTGGCAACCCAGGCGCGCAAGCCAACCGGGTTGCTGGCCCAGCGCGGCATCGGCCATGGCGTCAGTGAAGTTGATATGGGCGCTGGAAAGCCCTTCGATCTCCAGGTAGCCGGGCAGGCTCTTGAGCAGCTCAAAGCCGTCCGCGCCACTGGCCACCAACAGGCGCGGCCCGCTGACCGGGCTGAAGGGCACTGCAGTCAGCAGCTTGGGGTAATAATCGATACCCGCGCGTTCACAAGCATCCGCCCAGCCATGGTCGAACACGTATTCGCCATAGGAGTGCCATTTGCGGTAGCTGGGCAGCGCCGCGACCAGCCGTTCACCCTCGTAATGCAGCAAGTGTTCCGGCTGCCAGCCAGAGTGCCGGCCAAGGCTGGCACTGTCCTCCAGCGCACTGAGGAACCCATGGCGCAGAAACGGCTGATCCTCGGGGACCAACGCGTTCCACTCATCAGGCGCTATCTCGGACAGGCTATTCAAACGTTTCAACGGCATGCCATTCCCCGACGGTAAACGCTCGCTCACGATATTCGGGCCATTCTGACAGAACCCGCTGCCTGCGCGGGGAGCAAAAAAAAACCCCGCCAATCGGCGGGGTGAAAAAGAGGATCGCGCTTTAACGGATGAAGAAAGAGCGCGTTGGTGCGGTATTACCGTTGCTTAGAACACGTACTGCACACGGCCGACGATCGAATCACCGCTGTCATCGCCATTGGCGTTGGTGATCTTGTCGGTGCTGACCTTGCTGTAGTTCAGGGACAGCTTGACTGCTTCGTTGGCGTACCAGTTCACACCCAGGGTGTTCACGTTGGCCTTGGCGTCGCCGGTTTCGCGGGTAGCGCTGCTGACGACGATGTTCTTGTCATCAACCTTGATGTTGTCGTAGCGGTAGAACACTTCCCAGGCGCCGTATTGCTTGTTCTCGGGCTTGATCGCGTCGAACTTGCCGCCATCGAGCTTGTAGGCACGGGATTCGCCGGTCAGGGTGTACGCCAACTGGCCGTAGAAGCCGCTGGTTTTCACGTCCTGGTAGGCGTTGCTGTCAGCTTTCATCTTGCGGCTCAGGGCTTCAGCCTGTACCGAGAATGGACCGCTGGCGAAGGCAAATTCACCACCGAACACGGTATCGGTGTCGTAGGCGCCCACTGCTGTCAGGTTGCTGGCGTTAAGGCCCACACCGCCGCCGAAGGTAGCGCGGTTGCCGTTGGTACCGGCATCGTTACCACCGGTGGTAGCCACGCCACGAGCGCCAAGACGCGGGCGGATGCGGGAGTCGAAGGCCGCGTCGTTCAAGTCACGCGCCGCTACGTTCAAGCCGAAGTGCAGGACGTTGCCGCCTTTGTTCATCGGTGCCAGCACGATACGGCCGTTGAATTGCTTCACGCCCTTGCCGTCTTCGTCGTTGATGTCCTTGGAGGCCAGGCTGGCGGAGCCGTAGAACAGATCAGCCGCAGTGCCGCTGACCTGGATGCCCATGCCGTTTTCGTGGGTGTTGACCCAGTCTGCAACCTCGTAGGCCGAGTTACGCTCCATGGCGGTGATCCACTTGGAGCTGGTGGCTTTTTCCAGGCCGAAATCCGGGTCAAAACGACCGACGCGGATGGTTACCGGCTTGAAGCCCACGTAGGACATGGACGCTTCGTCGAAGTAACCGTCGTCGGAGTTACCCGAGTTGTGGGAGAAGTCGTAGTTGAGCTGGTATTTGAAATCCTTGTAGACGGTGCCACCCAGTTCCAGGAAGGCGCGACGGAAATAAGCGGCGTCGCCCGAGTCACCGTTCTTGGTGTAGAAGCCGTCAAATGTGCCGTAATCGGCTTGCAAGCGACCACCCAGCTTGAAGCTGAAGTTCTGGTCGGTAGTAGCAACCTCAAGGCCGCCCTTGGTTTTGACAACGATATCGGCGCCGTCAGTAGTGACAGTACCAGCGAAAGCCTGGGCGGTAACGGCCAGGGCCAGGGCGCTGGCCGCGAAACCGGCGAAGTGCTTACGGATCATCGAAGAATTCCCCTAATTGGTGGTCTTTAGCGTTGGAAAACACACGGGTTCTGGCCCGCTGGTGTTGGGAGGGGATCTTGGCGAGGGGATATTTCAGACAAGTTGCCAGAAGATAAATATTTTATTACAGGGGAACTTTCTTACAACCAGGAGACATAAGCGCAACGCCATGGCCGACGCGGGTTTGAGCTGGAAAAGTACGAAAAATGCCAGGTGAAAAAAAGGTGAAAAAAACTTACAAACCTGCAATGTTTTCCACCCAAAAGCGTTTCAGGGACGCAAAAAAGCCCGCGACGGGGACATCGCAGGCTTGGGGTGCTACGGACAGCTCAGGGATCAGGAGTTGCGTTTAAGCTCCGCGGCCAGGCGTTCGGCCAACGCTTGGGCATCGCTCACTTCTGGCTCAGGCAAGATGCGCAACGTAGCCTGCATCAGACGCATCTGGCGGATGAAACGCCGGCAATTGGCACAGAACAACAAGTGATGGCGCATAAGCAGGCGCTCACGAAAGGTCAGTTGCCCATCGAGAAAATCGCTGGAGCGCGCCACTTGTTCTTTGCAGGTCAACATTCGCCGGTTTCCTCGAAATGCTCCACCGTAGCGAAGACTTTAAGCCGCGCCCGATGCAGCAGTACTCGCACATTGGAGAGCGAGATCTCCAGAAGATTACAAATTTCCTCCAACTCCAGTCCCTGACGCTCGCGTAACAGCAGCACGCTGCTTTGCAGCTCGGAAAGACTCAGCAACGTGTGCTCCAGGCACTCGCGCAGCTCGTTTTCGGTCAACAGTGCTTCGGGCGTGTCTTCATGCCAGGCGAACGGCGCGACCAGCCAATGACCGTCACCGGCAGCAAAGCGCTCATCACCAATGGTCCCGTGGGGCGACGGCAGGTCGTCCAGCAGCACCTCTCGCCGGTTCTGCTTGTAGCGCCCCTTGGCCGAATTGGCGGTGATGGTCAGCAGCCAGGTCTTGAGGCTGGAGCGCCCCTCAAACCTGGCAAGGCTGCGCACCACTGAGAGCCAGGCGTCCTGGACCACTTCGTCGGCATGGCGCTGGCCAACGATAGCGTAGGCCACCGCACGCATCGCACTCTGATAGGTGGTGACCAATTCCTTGTAGGCCCGCTGTTCGCCCTTGAGCAGGCGTTCAAGCAGGTGCGCGTCGTCGGCTGCTGCCATTCAGAACCTCATTGTGCAGGATATGACCGCAATTGCCTGTAGGCGCTAGTTCCTAGCGCTTGCGCAGGATCACGCTACCAATCGAATACCCGGCGCCAAACGAGCTGAGTACCGCCAGCGCGCCCTTGGGCAGGTCGTCCTGATAGGTGTGGAACGCGATCACCGAACCCGCCGAACTGGTGTTGGCGTAGGTATCGAGGATCACCGGTGCCTCTTCGATCTCGGCCTCACGGCCCAGCAATTTCTTGACGATCAGGTGGTTCATGCTCAGGTTGGCCTGGTGCAGCCAGAAGCGCTTCACGTCCGTGATGCTCAACTGGTTTTCAACCAGGTGCTGGCCGATCAGCTCGGCAACCATCGGGCAGACATCACGGAAGACTTTGCGGCCTTCTTGCACGAAAAGCTTGTCTGGTGCGCCAATCCCCTCTTCCGCCGCGCGGTTGAGAAAGCCGAAATTATTGCGGATGGTATTGGAGAATTTGGTCAGCAACTTGGTGCTGACGATGTCGAACTGATACTCGGACGTGGCCAGGTCGGCGCGCTCCAGAATCACTGCCGTGGCCGCATCGCCAAAGATGAAATGGCTGTCACGGTCACGGAAGTTCAGGTGGCCGGTGCAAATCTCCGGGTTGACCATCAGGATCGCCCGGGCCTGGCCCAGTTGGATGCTGTTGCAGGCGTTCTGGATGCCGAAAGTGGCCGAAGAACAGGCCACGTTCATGTCAAAACCGAACCCCTGGATGCCCAGGGCTTCCTGGACTTCGATAGCGATGGCCGGATAGGCCCGTTGCAGGTTGGAGCAGGCAACGATCACCCCGTCGATATCGGCGGCCGTCTTGCCGGCACGCTGCAAGGCTTGCTCGGCGGCGCCCACGGCCATCTGGCAGAGGATCGACCACTCGTCATTGGAGCGCTCGGGCAAGCGTGGGGTCATGCGCTTGGGGTCCAGGATGCCTTCCTTGTCCATGACAAAGCGGCTCTTGATACCCGAAGCCTTTTCGATAAAGGCGGCGCTGGATTCGGTCAACGCCTGAACGTCACCCTGCTCGATGGCCACGGCGTTGTCGGCATTGAACTGTTGAACGTAAGCATTGAAAGACTGCACCAGCTCTTCGTTGGAGATGCTGTTGGCCGGGGTATACAGGCCTGTGCCGCTGATGACGACGTTATGCACGGTCGTTCCTCTAAATCTGTTCAGGCAGAAGGGATTGGTACCGTCGTACCAAACCGTAAGTCGTTCTAGTCCGCCGCGCGGACATCAAACGGGGAAACGCTTTTCCCGGCGCGTCGAGGCTGATACAGCCAATCTAGACGATCCTGGCATTTATAGCGGCGAAGTTTGCCATAAACCGGGGGGTTTGGCGCCTGTCACGCGCACACCTGCCCCCGGTATTGCAGGTCAAGGCTCGACCTGGCTCCACTGTTTGCTCAAGCGCTTGTCGGAAATCGGTACCTTGGTGCCCAACTGCTGGGCAAACAACGACACCCGGTACTCCTCCAGCCACCAGCGGTAGAGTTCCAGCTGCGGGTCGCGCTTGCCTTCCTGGGTGTGTTTGTTCAGGCGTGTCTGGTACTGGCTCCACAGGCCACTCAACTCGCCGCTCCAGACCCGGTCCTTCTGCACCTGGCTGGGCAGTTTCTCCAGGCGCAGCTCAATGGCCTTGAGATAGCGCGGCAGTTCCTTGAACCACTGCGCCGGGGTTTCGCGCACAAAGCCCGGGTACACCAGATTGCTCAGTTGCTGCTTGATATCGTTGAGTGCCACGGCCTGGGCCAGGTCGATCTTGCCCTTGAAACGCTTTTGCAGGCCATGCCACAGCTTCAATACTTCCAGGGTCAAGCGCGCCAGGCGTTCGGCATGTTCGGTCCAACTGCCGCGTTTGCGCTCGGCCAGGGCTGCCAGGCCCGCGCCATCCCTGGGCAGGCTGGCCTCGCCCTCCAGCACACAGGTGTCGAGACTGGCCAGCAGGATGTCTTCCACCAGGGCGTCGATACGTCCCAGCTCGCGATACATCAGCCCCAGCTCGGTCAGACCCGGCAGTTTGCCGCGCAGGAATTTTGCCGGCTCGGCCAATTGCTGCATCAACAAACGCTGCAAGGCTCGTCGATGCTGGAACTCGGCTTCGGCAGCAGTAGAGAAACGTCCTTCCTTGACCGTACCGTTTTCCTCCACCAATGCCGGATACACCGTCATCGACAACCCGGCAATCTTCTGCTGGGTGGTCTCGGCCACGGCGGCGAAGACCTTGGCCTCCACCGGCTGCTGGCTTTTGGCAGTCTGTGGCACCGCCAGGGCGGCCTGGCTGGCTTCGACAAAACGTGCGGTCAGCGCTGCCAGGTCGCGGCCCTCACCGAGGAACTTGCCCTGGGCGTCAACCACTTCAAGGTTCATCTTCAGGTGGTTTTCCACCTGCTGCGCGGCTTCGCTCCAGGCTTCATCGCTGACCCGCGCCCCGGTCATGCGCAGCAGTTCGCGCCCCAGGGCCTGGGGCAGCGAGCCCTGGGCAAATTCGATACGTTGCAGCGCAGCCTTGACGAAGTCCGGCACCGGCACGAAGTTCTTGCGCAGGGCCTTGGGCAGGTTGCGCACCAGGGCAATGCACTTGGCCTCGATCAGCCCGGGCACCAGCCATTCCAGGCGCTCGGCGGGCAAGGCCGGCAACAGCGGCGCCGGCACGCGCAAGGTCACGCCGTCGCGAGGGTGGTTGGGTTCAAAGTGATAACTCAAGGCCAGGGCCAGGTCACCCAGGTGCAATGTATCCGGATAATGCGCAGCGGTGACTTCACTGGCCTCACGGGCCAGCACGTCTTCTTCGCGCATGATCAGCAGTTGCGGGTCTTTCTGGCTGGTGATTTTGTACCAACTGTCAAACGTCGCCGTCTGGTGGATCTCCGCTGGCAGGCGTGCGTCATAGAAGGCGTACAGGGTTTCTTCGTCGGCCAGGATATCGCGGCGCCGGGCCTTGGCTTCCAGTTCGTCCAATTGCTCCAGCAACTGCTGATTGGCCACCAGGCACTTGGCCCGGGACTGGATCTCGCCACGCACCAGGCCTTCACGAATAAACAGCTCGCGCGACACCACCGGGTCCACCGGCCCGTAATGCACTGGCCGGCGCCCCACCACAATCAGGCCAAACAGAGTGATCTGTTCAAAGGCCACGACCTGGCCGCGCTTCTTTTCCCAATGGGGTTCGAAGTGGTTTTTCTTGATCAAATGCCCCGCCAGCGGTTCGATCCAGTCAGCATCGATCTTGGCCACCATGCGCGCATACAACTTGGTGGTTTCCACCAGCTCGGCAGTCATCAGCCATTGCGGGCGCTTCTTGCCGATCCCCGATGAGGGGTGGATCCAGAAGCGCCGCTGACGAGCACCGAGATAGTCGCCGTCTTCGGTTTTCTGGCCGATCTGGCTGAGCAGGCCGGACAGCACCGCCTTGTGCAGTTTCGGGAAATCCGCCGGTTCCTTGTTGACCGTCAGCTGCATGTCGCGACAGATCAGGCTCAACTGGCGATGGGAATCGCGCCACTCGCGCAGGCGCAGGTAGTTGAGGAAGTTCTTGCGACACCAGTTGCGCAACGGGCTGGCGGTCAACTCCTGGCGCTGCTCTTCAAAGCCGCGCCACAGGTTGACCAGCCCGGCGAAGTCCGAGTCCGGATCCTTCCATTGCGCGTGGGCCTGGTCGGCGGCCTGCTGGAGCTCCGGCGGACGCTCGCGCGGGTCCTGGATCGACATGGCACTGGCGACGATCAACACTTCCTGCAAACTGCCGAGCTTGGCCGCCTCCAGCAACATGCGGCCCATGCGCGGGTCCACTGGCAGACGCGCCAGTTGCCGACCCAGGGGCGTCAGCTGGCTGTTGCGATCAACCGCCGAAAGTTCTTGCAGCAAGTTGAAGCCATCGCTGATGGCCTTGCCATCCGGTGGCTCGATAAACGGGAAGTCGGTGATTTCGCCCAGGCGCAGGTGCAGCATCTGCAGGATGACCGCCGCCAGGTTGGTGCGCAGGATCTCCGGGTCGGTAAATTCCGGGCGCCCGATAAAATCTTCTTCACTGTACAGGCGCACGCAAATGCCCGGCTCGACCCGGCCGCAACGGCCTTTACGCTGGTTGGCGCTGGCCTGGGAAATCGCCTCGATCGGCAGGCGCTGGACCTTGGCGCGGTAGCTGTAGCGGCTGATGCGTGCGGTACCGCTGTCGATCACGTAGCGGATGCCCGGCACCGTCAGCGAGGTCTCCGCAACGTTGGTCGCCAGCACCACGCGCCGCCCCGGATGGGACTGGAAAATGCGCTGCTGTTCGGCCGGCGACAGGCGCGCGTACAACGGCAGGATTTCCGTGTGCTTGAGCTGGGCCTTGCGCAGCATATCGGCGGCATCGCGGATCTCGCGCTCACCAGGCAGGAACACCAGCACATCGCCCGGGCTCTTGCGCTCGCTGCGTTCAAAAGCGGCGATTTCATCGAGGGTGGCGAGGATCGCCTGGTCCACGGTCAAGTCGTCTTCGACGCGGTTACCTTCCTCGTCCTGCTCCAGGGTCAGCGGGCGGTACCAGGTTTCCACCGGGAACGTACGCCCCGAGACCTCGACAATCGGCGCATCGTCAAAGTGCTTGGAAAAGCGCTCCAGGTCGATGGTGGCCGACGTGATGATGACTTTCAGGTCCGGACGACGTGGCAGCAGGGTTTTCAGGTAACCCAGCAAAAAGTCGATGTTCAGGCTGCGTTCGTGGGCCTCGTCGACGATGATCGTGTCGTAGCGTTCGAGGTAGCGATCATTCTGGGTCTCGGCCAGCAGGATGCCGTCGGTCATCAGCTTGATCAGGGTGTTGGAATCGCTCTGGTCCTCGAACCGCACCTGATAGCCGACCAGCGCGCCCAAAGGCGTCGCCAGTTCTTCGGCAACCCGGCTCGCCACACTGCGTGCCGCAATACGCCGGGGCTGGGTATGGCCGATCAAGCCGTACTGGCCGCGACCGATTTCCAGGCAGATCTTCGGCAACTGCGTGGTTTTACCCGAGCCGGTCTCGCCCGCAATGATCAGCACCTGATGCTTTTGCAGTGCCGCCTTAATTTCATCGCGCTTGGCGGCGATGGGCAGGCTGTCGTCATAACGAATCTGCGGCACGCTGGCACCACGCGCCGTCACCTGGGCACAGGACGCCTGCATACGCAGCACCCATTGCGCCAGCTTCTCCTCATCGGGCTTCTTGCGCAGCTCAAGCAACTGCCGACGCAAGCGGTGGCGGTCAGCGAGCATGGCGTGATCGAGGTTTTTCAGGAGTTGGTCGATAGCGGGCGCTTGGTCAGTCATCAGGTACTTTGGAGGTCGTCTATTAATGCACGGCCGGCAATTGTGGCAGAAAAGCAGTGGCTAGCGGCAAGCTTCAAGCGGCAAGTAAGAGCCGTTGCGCGTTTACTTGCCGCTTGAAGCTTGCCGCTTATAGCTGCTCCTTCCTGCGATACGGGAATACATCAATCACCTTCCCCGCCCGAATCGCCTCTTGCAGGCCTTTCCAGTAGTCGGCGTTGTACAACTCGCCATGCAACTCATCAAACAAGCGTCGCTGCCCGGCATCGGCGAACAGGAACGGTGGGAACTCTTCGGGGAACACGTCCAGCGGGCCGATGGAGTACCAGGGCTCGGAGGCCATTTCATCCTCCGGGGTGCGCGGGGCCGGGATATGGCGGAAGTTGGCCTCGGTCAGGAAGCAGATCTCGTCATAGTCGTAGAACACCACGCGACCATGGCGGGTGACGCCAAAGTTTTTCAGCAGCATGTCGCCGGGAAAGATATTGGCCGCCGCCAGTTGCTTGATCGCCAGGCCGTAGTCTTCCAGAGCTTCGCGTACCTGGGCTTCGTTGGCGTTCTCCAGGTAGAGGTTGAGCGGGGTCATGCGCCGTTCGGTCCAGCAGTGGCGAATCAATACTGTGTCGCCTTCCACCTCGACCGTGCCAGCGGCCACTTCCAGCAACTCGGCCAGACATTCGGGCTCGAACTTGCTCAAGGGGAAACGGAAGTCGGCGAACTCCTGGGTGTCGGCCATGCGCCCGACCCGGTCGACACTTTTGACCAGGCGGTACTTCTCGATCACCGTGGCACGGTTGACGTTTTTCGACGGCGAGAAACGGTCCTTGATGATCTTGAACACGGTGTTGAACCCGGGCAGGGTGAACACGCTCATGACCATCCCGCGCACGCCCGGCGCCATGATGAACTGGTCGTCGGTGCTGGCCAGGTGGTTGATCAGCGCACGATAGAACTCCGACTTGCCGTGCTTGTAGAAGCCAATGGAGGTGTACAGCTCGGCGATGTGCTTGCCCGGCAGGATGCGCTTGAGAAAGCCGATGAACTCCGCCGGTACCGGCACATCCACCATGAAATAGGAACGGGTGAACGAGAAGATGATCGACACATCGGCTTCGTCGGTGATCAACGCGTCGATGCGAATGCCCTGGCCTTCGCGGTGCAGCAGCGGGATGACCAGCGGCCATTGTTCATCGCGGGTATAGAGGCGGCCCACCAGGTACGCGCCCTTGTTGCGATAGAGCACCGAGGAAAACAGTTCGACGTTGAGGTCCGGGTCCTTGCACACCCAATCCGGCAGGTTCTCGCGCAACTGCGCTTCGAGGCGCTGCAGGTCAGCGGGCAGGTCGGCGTAGGGCTCGCTGAAGCGGTAGTCGCTGAAAATCTGCTCCAGCATGCCCGCCAGTTGGCCCTGGGGCTTGTAGGTGCGGGTTTGCGCGGCGCGGGCCCGGCGCAGGCTGGGGCGGGTGGTGTGGATGAACATGCAGCCGTCGCTGATCAGGTCATGACTGAACAGCCCGCAAAAAATCGAGTTGTACCAGGTCTCGGACAGTTCATCGTCAAACCGCAGGTCGATCAGGCTGATATAGGCGCTCTTGACCAGGGGCCAGGACTGGATATCCAGCAGCGCCCCCTCATCGAAGGTTGCCCGCAGGCGCGTGGTGACTTCACCGACCTTCTCTTCATACAGGTTGATCCGCGCCGCCGAAGCGGTTTGCGCCTCTTGCCACTGGGCCTTTTCAAAACGCTCGCGAGCGCCGTCGGTGATCTGGCGAAAGTGCTCGCGGTAATCGTCGAAGCCATCAAGGATCATCTGTGCGATGGACTGCGCGGTGTCGATGGCAGGCGTTTGCTGCGGCATGTCGGAGACCTCTGCGGGCATTCGGAAGACCTGAGATTAGCCAGTGTGCGCAAACAGGAGAAGTACAATTTTTGCAGGACGATGTGCCACGGATAAGGGCGACTCAAACAATTGTCGCGTCTGGCGGCAGACCTCTATGGCCTGGTGACGCGCTTTACTCTGTAGGAACAAGTAAAAGATTGTGTCGGACAGGTCCCTGGGCAACACTCTCGCCCTGATTAAAAAGGAGCTGTCTGTGAGACCTGTCGACACCCTGTACCTGCTGGTACTGGCCGCCATCTGGGGCGCGAGTTTTCTGTTCATGCGCATTATCGCCCCCGAGATCGGCACGATCCCTACAGCATTCTTCCGCGTGTCAATTGCCGCCGCCGGCTTGCTGGTGATCCTGGCCATGCTGCGGGTGCGCTGGGACTTCCAGGGCAAATTCAAGACGGTCCTGCTGCTGGGGGTGATCAACTCGGGGATTCCCGCGACCATGTATTCGGTGGCGGCCCAGGTATTACCCGCAGGTTATTCAGCGATTTTCAACGCGACGACGCCGTTGATGGGCGTATTGATTGGCGGGCTGTTTTTCCATGAGCGGCTGACGCTGTCGAAGATTGCCGGGGTAGGCCTGGGCCTGTTCGGCGTGGGCATCCTCACGCGGGCCGGGCCGGTGGCCTTTGACCTGGAACTGCTGATGGGCGCCCTCGCCTGCCTGCTGGCAACCACCTGCTATGGCTTCGCCGGTTTCCTGGCGCGGCGCTGGCTGGATCAACAGGGTGGCCTGGACAGCCGTCTTTCGGCATTGGGCAGCATGCTCGGCGCCACCTTGTTTCTATTACCGTGGTTTGGCTGGAGCGCCCTCAGTCATCCGCCCGCCAGTTGGGGCGGCTGGAATGTGTGGTTGTCGCTGCTCGGTTTGGGGCTGTTGTGTACGGCATTTGCTTACATCCTGTACTTTCGCCTGCTGACGGCCATCGGGCCGGTCAAGTCGATGACCGTCACCTTCATGATTCCGCCGTTTGGGGTGTTGTGGGGGGCGTTGCTGCTGGATGAGCCGTTGTCCATGGCCCATCTGTATGGCGGGCTGTTGATCGCGGGGGCGCTGTGGCTGGTGCTACGCCCTGGGAAACTGATCAAAACCGCGTAGGAGCCGGCTTGCCGGCTCCTACGCGGGGTATCAGGTTTTACGGAAGACGAACACCAGACCGATGATGATCAACCCCATCCCCATCACACTCAGCAACGCCAGCCGATTACCAAAGATCAGGTAATCCATCACAGCGGTGACGGCCGGCACCAGGTAGAACAAGCTGGTGACATTCACCAGGTTGCCCCGTGCAATCAGGCGGTACAGCAACAGCGTCGCCAACAGTGACACCACCAGCCCCATCCACAGCACCGGCAGGTAGAAGCCGCTGTTGTGCTCGAAATGAAAAGGCTGGAACGGCACAAACACCGCACACAACAACAAACCCGCCAGGTATTGCACCGGCAAGGTGCCCAGTGGGTTATCGGTGATGCGCTTTTGCATGATCGAGCCCAGGGTCATGCTCGCCAACGCCAGCAAGCCGAAAAGCATCCCGGCCAGGGACATGCCGGCCAGACCGATGCCCTGGTACACCACCATGATCAGGCCCGCCAACCCCAGCGCCAGGCCGAACATCCGGCGCCATGAACGCTGGCATTCCATCAGCACCACGGTGAGGATCGGTTGCACGCCCATGATGGTTGCCATCACGCCGGGGGTGACCTTCAGGTCCAGGGCCAACAGATAAAAAATCTGATAGGCGCCCAACAACACCAACCCGGTGGCCGCCGCATACCACAGCGGTTTACCCGGGCGTGGCAACTTGAGCCTGAGGACCGGCACCAGCACCACCAGACCCGCCAGGGCAATGGCAAAGCGGATCAGCAGGAAAGCAAAGGGTGACGCATGGGCCAGGCCCAGCTTGGAAAAAATCGCCCCGCTGCTCCACAGCAGGACAAACAGGCTCGTCGAGGCCGCCGCGGCCACGGATTGTTTCGAAAGAACAGACATGATGAACACCTGTAGTCAGGCAAAAAGCCAACTCAGCCAAGGCTGAAATTCAGTAGGTTCGGTACAGGCGGGCAACGGGCAACAGCGATCTGCTGATCAGCCCGAAATGCCAACACCCGGCGGTGATACGACTGCGTACACCGGCGTGCTACTGACAGGTGGGGGGTAATGACTGATCTGCGCAGGCTGCTGGCTCCCACACGGCACGACCGCAGCGTTGACCGCTGAATCGACTACCGCTATGCGTTGGGAAGCAGGCATGGGCTGATCTTTTTTGAAGGGATTTAAAGGTGTCGTGAAACACCTGGTGTCGACTATAACCAGCCGGTGACACGCTTTGCAATGGCTTTGCCAAAAGGCCAGTAAGGACAGGCGGCTGATCAGTACCTAGGCTCGAAAAACCCACCCATTATTACTCAAGAGCATCGATGCCACGACCACACACCTTTCTCAGGTATCAACTAAACAGATCCAAAACTAGGAACATTGCCAACGCAACACTTGCCCGGCTGCCGCCATCCACAAGGCAAACCAAGCACACAGGCATCGACCTACAGGGAGTCAGGCCCGAAGCCATCGATACGGCAGCACTGAACGCTTATCACACTTGGGAATCCAGCCACTTTTCATGGGATGACGTCGTACAGTGGAAAGCGAAAGAGCTGATGTATTTCGACTTAGCGATCTGGTTGGATCTTGAACTCTGCGGGTTGTGTTTCGCTAACCCGAACCACAGCCGTATGCGGATGCGAGTTGTACGACTGGAAGCAACGCCAGGAGGCACACATTCATTACGCGGGTACATCGCCCCTCTCGCGTTAATGGCCGTTGAACACTACGCGCAGATAGTCGGCAGCAAGACCATTGAAATACAGGAACCGATGCAGGGAGCGGTCCCTACCTACGAAAAGCTCGGTTTTGCATTCGATGCGTCGGGCAGGCTTGCAAAGGACATAACCTGAACCTAGCATCATGCAAATCGCTCAATTAATGATCACTTTGGAGACACCATGAAAGGTCTCATCAAAACCAAATCAGGCAAGAGCAAAAAAGCACACCGTGCCCCTGACCGGAACAACGGGCGACCTGCTGAAGTTGACCCGCGCATTATCCAGGCGCTACTTGAGGGCGTTGACGAGCCGCAAGGCGTGCTGGCAGGACGCATGTAATCCGGCACATAAAAAAACGCTCTGATAAAGAGCGTTTTTTTATTTCGGATGCCAGTATCAGCCAAACAACCAATAACCCAGCGCCACCAACACCACCACTGCCAGCACCGGCCGCATGACGCGATAGGCTTTGGGGTGCTTGCGCTTCCACTGCTTGACCACACCACTGAAACGATCGCTGAAGCCCTTGCTCCAGGCATAGGCCTGGTTGATCCCGCCCACACGCTCGTCATCCAGATTCTGTGGTGCGGTTGCGCGGCCCAACTGGGCACTGACCCAACGGTTGATACGAGTCATCAACCGGTTGCTCAAAGGCCGCTCGATGTCACAGAACAGAATCACCCGGGTTTTCTCGGTTTCGTTCTTCACCCAGTGCACGTAGGTTTCGTCGAACATCACATCTTCACCATCGCGCCAGGCATAGATCTGGCCATCGACGAAAATGCGGCAGTCGTCGGAGTTGGGTGTCGACAACCCCAGGTGATAACGCAGGGACCCGGCAAACGGGTCGCGATGCGGGTTAAGGTGGCTGCCACCCGGCAACAGCGCAAACATAGCGCCCTTGACGTTGGGGATACTGCTGACCAGGGCCACGGTTTTCGGGCACAGCAACTCAGCCGATGGCAGCGGTTTGTCGTACCACTTGAGGTAGAAGCGCTTCCAGCCCTTCTTGAAGAACGAGCCAAAACCGGCGTCGTTGTTCTTCTCGGCGGCGCGGATATAGCCTTCGTCAAACAGATGCATGGCCTCGTCGCGGATCACTTCCCAGTTGTCCTTGAGCACATCCAGTTCCGGGAACTTGCTGCGGTCCAGGTAAGGCTTGGACGGCACGCCCGAGAAGATGTACATCAAGGCGTTATATGGGGCGAACAGCGCCGAATGGTTGACGAACTGGCGCAGCACCGGCAAACGCGCCTTGCCGCGCAGATGCACGTAAAGCGTACTGCCGATAAACAGCAGCAGCACCGACAGCTTGGCGGCCAAAGAAAAGGTCATGCAGCAACTCCTGGAAATAGCCTCCCGGCAGCGGGAAACCAGACATAGCAGCCGGCCATGATAAACATTCCAGGCCGGAGGAAAAACCCGCGATAGACAACAATCCGTTTTAAGGGGGGCGCGGCGAGTAATCAATTATGCATAAGGGGCTTAAAAACGGGCTGATTTGGATCAACCCGTTTTCTGTAGGAGCGAGCGTGTTTGCAAGGGGCATTCAGGCGAAGAATGAAAACGGTACGCGTGCCTTCTGATTAGACGCGGCGCCCTCAGGGTCTTCGCGAGCAAGCTCGCGCCTACAGGGTCAGGCCTGGGTTTCCTGATCGGTGAACAGATCGCTGAAGAGCATGCTCGACAGGTAACGCTCTCCGGAGTCCGGCAGGATCACCACGATGGTCTTGCCCTGCATTTCCGGTGTCTCGGCCAGGCGCACCGCTACTGCCATCGCCGCACCACAGGAAATCCCGCACAGGATGCCTTCTTCCTGCATCAACCGCAGGGCCATGGCCTTGGATTCATCGTCACTGACCAACTCCACCCGGTCGACCATCGACAGATCGAGGTTCTTCGGCACAAAACCCGCGCCAATGCCCTGGATTTTGTGGGGGCTGGGCTTGATTTCCTCACCGGCCAGCGCCTGGGTAATCACCGGCGAGCTGATCGGCTCCACCGCCACCGAGAGGATCGGCTTGCCCGCCGTGTTCTTGATATAGCGCGAAACACCTGTGATGGTCCCCCCCGTGCCGACACCTGCTACCAGCACATCCACAGCGCCATCGGTGTCATTCCAGATTTCCGGGCCGGTGGTTTTTTCATGGATGGCCGGGTTGGCCGGGTTGTCGAACTGGGCCGGCATAAAGTAGGTCGCCGGGTCGCTGGCAAGGATTTCGCCGGCTTTCTCGATGGCGCCTTTCATGCCCTTGGCCGGCTCGGTCAGCACCAGTTCGGCCCCCAGTGCCTTGAGCACCTTGCGCCGTTCGATGCTCATGGACGCCGGCATGGTCAGCAGCAACTTGTAGCCACGGGCAGCGGCAACAAAGGCCAGGCCAATCCCGGTGTTGCCCGAAGTCGGCTCGACGATGGTCATGCCCGGCTTGAGTCGGCCGCTGCTTTCCGCGTCCCAGATCATGTTCGCGCCAATCCGGCACTTCACCGAATACCCAGGGTTACGCCCTTCGATCTTGGCCAGGATGGTCACGCCACGCGGCGCGATACGGTTGATCTGAACCAGGGGCGTGTTACCGATGGAGTGCGCGTTGTCTGCAAAAATGCGGCTCATGGCGGGGTCCTTTAGGCGGTGTTCAAGAAGGCAACAAGGGTATGCCTCGTACTCCAAGGCGTCCAGTCGAGGAACGTTGCCGGCTCCTGCGCAGTTAACCGCCTATACACTGGGAAGAAAAACCAATGCCGATTAACCCTGGCGTGACTGGTCATTCAGAGACTGAATAACCCGTCTGCGTTCACAGTCGCCGGGGCTGCGCGGTATAGTCGCAGCCATGCTGACTACCGGCGTCACGTTCGAGGATTGATAGATGAAGTTCGAAGGCACCCAGGCCTACGTTGCCACCGATGACCTGAAACTGGCCGTCAACGCCGCCATCACGCTGGAGCGCCCGCTGCTGGTCAAGGGCGAGCCGGGCACCGGCAAGACCATGCTCGCCGAGCAACTGGCCGAATCGTTCGGCGCACGCTTGATCACCTGGCACATCAAGTCCACCACCAAGGCACATCAAGGCCTGTATGAATACGATGCGGTCAGCCGCCTGCGCGACTCACAGTTGGGAGTGGACAAGGTCCATGACGTGCGCAACTACCTGAAGAAGGGCAAGCTGTGGGAGGCTTTCGAGTCCGAGGAGCGGGTGATCCTGCTGATCGACGAGATCGACAAGGCCGATATCGAGTTCCCCAACGACCTGTTGCAAGAACTCGACAAGATGGAGTTCTACGTCTACGAAATCGACGAGACCATCAAGGCCAAGAAACGCCCGATCATCATCATTACCTCCAACAACGAGAAAGAGCTGCCGGATGCGTTCCTGCGTCGCTGCTTCTTCCACTACATCGCCTTCCCCGACCGCACCACCCTGCAGAAAATCGTCGACGTGCATTACCCGGACATCAAGAAAGACCTGGTCAGCGAAGCGCTGGACGTGTTCTTCGACGTGCGCAAGGTGCCGGGCCTGAAGAAAAAACCCTCCACCTCCGAACTGGTGGACTGGCTCAAGCTGCTGATGGCCGACAATATCGGCGAAGCAGTGCTGCGCGAGCGTGATCCGACCAAGGCCATCCCGCCACTGGCCGGCGCCCTGGTGAAAAACGAGCAGGATGTGCAACTGCTTGAACGCCTGGCGTTCATGAGCCGTCGCGGCACTCGATAAGGGCTTCTGCCATGTTGCTCAACCTGTTCAATGAAATGCGTGCAGCCAAGGTACCGGTTTCGGTGCGTGAACTGCTGGACCTGATCAACGCCCTGAAACAGCGGGTGACCTTCGCCGACATGGACGAGTTTTACTACTTGTCCCGGGCGATCCTGGTGAAGGACGAGCGTCATTTCGACAAGTTCGACCGAGCCTTCGGCGCCTACTTCAATGGCCTGGAAAAACTCGACGATCACTTGCAGGCCCTGATTCCCGAAGACTGGCTGCGCAAGGAGTTCGAACGCTCGCTGAGCGCTGAAGAACGCGCGCAGATCCAGTCCCTGGGCGGCCTGGACAAGCTGATCGAAGAGTTCAAGAAACGCCTGGAAGAACAAAAGGAACGCCACGCCGGCGGCAACAAGTGGATCGGCACCGGCGGCACCAGCCCGTTCGGTTCCGGCGGTTTCAACCCCGAGGGCATCCGCGTGGGCGATGCCGGCCAGCGCCAGGGCAAGGCGGTCAAGGTCTGGGACCAGCGCGAGTACAAGAACCTCGATGATTCGGTGGAGCTGGGCACACGCAATATCAAGGTCGCGCTGCGCCGCTTGCGCAAATTCGCGCGCCAGGGTGCGGCCGAAGAGTTGGATATCGACGGCACCATCGACCACACCGCCCGCGATGCCGGCCTGCTGAATATCCAGATGCGTCCGGAACGGCGCAACACGGTCAAGTTGCTGTTGCTGTTCGACATCGGCGGCTCGATGGATGCCCATGTGAAGATCTGCGAGGAACTGTTCTCGGCCTGCAAGACCGAGTTCAAGCACCTGGAGTACTTCTACTTCCACAACTTCGTTTATGAGTCGGTGTGGAAGAACAACATGCGCCGCACCTCCGAGCGCACCTCGACCCAGGATTTGCTGCACAAGTACGGCGCCGACTACAAGGTGATCTTCATCGGCGACGCGGCCATGGCCCCCTACGAAATCACCCAGGCCGGGGGCAGCGTGGAGCACTGGAACGAGGAGCCGGGGTATGTATGGATGCAGCGGTTCATGGAGAAGTACAAGAAGCTGATCTGGATTAACCCGTACCCGAAAGATACCTGGGGCTATACCTCGTCGACCAATATCGTGCGCGATTTGATCGAGGACCAGATGTATCCGCTGACCTTGCGGGGGCTTGAAGAGGGGATGCGTTTTCTCTCTAAATAGGCGGTGAATTCACTGACGCTATCGCAGGCAAGCCAGCTCCCACATGGAATGCATTCACATACTTTACTGTGTGAGCGCAGTTTAAATGTGGGAGCTGGCTTGCCTGCGATGCCTTTAGCGGTTCGTAAATCGCTGCAAATAGCTCAGATGCTCACGGTGCGCCGTCTCTTGCATCACCGGCGCCAACCGCACCTTCTCCCCCGGCAAGCACTGCGCCAGGCGCGCCAATGACAACGGTGTCAACGCGCCCAATCGCGGGTAGCCACCAATCGTCTGCCGGTCATTAAGCAAGACAATCGGCTGCCCATCGGGCGGCACCTGAATCGCGCCCAAGGGAATGCCTTCAGAGATCAACGACGGCCCCTGATACTGCAACGGCGTGCCCAGCAAGCGCATACCCATGCGGTCGGCACGGCTGTCCAGGGTCCATTCGGTATTGAACACATCGAACAGACTCTGGCCACTGAACTGGCCGATCTGCGCGCCAAGGATCACCTCCAGGGACGCCGCTGTGGGCAACCGCTCAACAGGCAACTCCCGTAAATGAGTGCCCGTGCCGGAATACACCAGGGATGCGCCTTCAGCCAGGGCGCGGCCAAAACCATCCAGCCCGCCCAAGGCTTCACGTGCGACGCTGGCACAACTGCCCAGCACCTTGGGTGCATCAAAACCACCTGGCGCCGCCAGGTAAGCCCGCGCTCCACTGTGGGGTTGGGTGAAACGCAAACGCTGGCCTTTTTGCAGAATGAAACTACGCCCAGGGCTGATGGCACGCTCATCGATGTAAGCCCCCAGGTCAGCACCGGCCAGGGCCAGCACGCAATAGTCCTCGGCCAGTACGGTAAAACCGCCCAAGGTGATTTCCACCACCGGCACATCCAATGGATTGCCCAGCAGCCAATTGGCCCAGGACATCGACACCCAATCCAGCGCGCCACCCTGGGTCACGCCCAGATGCCGCACACCAAAGCGCCCGGCATCCTGCAACAGGCATAACGCGGTGCTGGCCTCGATCAACAAGCGGCTCATGCCTGGGCCTCCAAGGGCGTGTCATCGCCACCCAGGTTGATAAATTCAGCACGTCCAATGGCTTCGAAACGCACGCTGTCGCCCGGCTGCACCAAGCTGTAGCCATCGCGCTCACGATCGAACAATTTGGCCGGGGTGCGGCCAATCAGGTTCCAGCCGCCAGGGGATTCCACCGGATAGGCTGCGGTCTGCCGCTCGGCGATGCCGACACTGCCTGGCGCCACCCGTTTGCGCGGGGTGCCTAGACGTGGCGCGGCAAGCTGTTCTTCCACCAGCCCCATAAAGGCAAAACCCGGGGCAAACCCGAGGGCGAAGACCTGGTATTGATGCTGGCTGTGGCGGCGGATCACCTCGTTGACCTCAAGCCCGCTACGCCGTGCGAGCAAGGCCAGTTCAGGGCCGACGCTCAGGTCGTACCACACCGGCAATACATGACACTGCCCACTACCCTGGGCCTGTGGCTGCAAGTCCGTCAGAGCCTGATCGATCAATTCACGGGCCTGTGTCGGACTCAACGCCAGCAGGTCGTAATGCACCATCAGGGTCGTGTAGGACGGCACCAAATCCACCAGCGCTGCGCCAAACCCTTCACGCAACCGACGCGTAGCGGCGAGCATCCAGGGCATGTTGTCTTCAGCGATCACCTCAAACAGGCGCACCATCAAACAATCGATGGCCACTACTTCAATCCGTGGCTTCATTGTGGCCTCAACGCCTGGCGAATACGCTGCACCGCCGCCACCGAGCTGGCGTTATCGCCATGCACGCAAAGGGTGTTGGCCTGCAACAGCAGCGGGCTGCCATCGCTGGCGACCAGGGTTTCGCCACGGGCAATGGTCAGGGCTTGCTGGAGGATGACCTGCGCATCGTGATGCACAGCTCCCGGCAACTGGCGCGAGACCAGATGCCCGGCATTGTCGTAGGCACGGTCGGCAAAGGCTTCGAACCACAGGGTCACGCCGTACTCATCACCCAGGGCCTGGGCAGCACGATTGTCACGAGTGGCCATCAGCATCAACGGCAGGCTGGCGTCGTACGCTGCCACGGCCTGGATCACCGCGCGCAATTGCGCAGGCTTGGCCATCATGTCGTTGTACATCGCGCCATGGGGTTTGACGTAGCTGACACGACCGCCCTGGGCCCGGCAAATACCGTCGAGGGCACCGATCTGGTAATGCAGCAGGTCCTGGAGTTCCTGGGGCGCATACGCCATGGAGCGGCGGCCAAAGCCTGCCAGGTCCTGATAGGCCGGGTGCGCACCGATTTGCACGCCATGCTGCAGTGCCAGGGCGACAGTCTTGCGCATGATGCTCGGATCGCCAGCATGGAAACCGCAGGCAATATTGGCGCAATCAATGAATGGCATGACTTCGGCATCCAGACCCATGGTCCAGGCGCCAAAGCTTTCGCCGATGTCGCAATTCAGTAGCAGGCGGCTCACGGTGAGGACTCCTGTAGGCTTTATTTTTTTGTAGTGTGGGATCTTTTACCAAGATCCCGCAATGATGTTGTCCTGAGCCCCGACGACGCTTATCGTGAGACAGCCCGATTTTTGGCGCGCAGCCCCTGTTGCGTCCAACTAATAAAAACCGATCCATGCATAAGAAAAAGTTGATCCCATGAATTTGAAGTTCCTCGAAACCTTCGTCTGGGTGGCCCGGCTCAAGAGCTTCCGGCTGACGGCAGAGAAGCTGTTCACCACCCAGGCCTCGATCTCCAGCCGCATTGCGGTGCTGGAAAGCGAGCTGGGGGTGAAGCTGTTCCTGCGTGACTCACGAGGTGTGAGCCTGACCCCGGACGGGGTGAAGGTGCTCGATTATGCCGAGCAGATGATGGTCACCATGCAGGGGCTCAAGCAGTCGCTGGAAACCACCAGCAGTAAGGTCGGACGGATCCGTATCGGCGCGATGGACACCGTGATCCACACCTGGCTCAGCCCGCTGGTGACCGAGTTGATGGACCATTTTCCGCTGGTGGAAATCGAACTGGTGGCCGATACCGCGCTGAACCTCTGCGATCAGTTGCAAAAAGGCTTTCTCGACCTGATCCTGCAAACCGACCTGCTGCGCCAGGAATCAGTGCGCAGCCTGGATCTGGCCAGCCACCCCATGGGCTGGATCGTCGCCAGCCATTCGATCTACAACCGTGACTACGCCTCCCTCGCCGAGCTGGCCCAGGAACGGATCATCACCTACTCGAAAAACTCTCATCCACACCAGGACGTATTGAGCCTGATGCAGGCCCATGGCGTAGCGGCACCGCGCATGAACTGTGTGAACTCGGTGTCGGCCATCACTCGCTTGCTGCGCGATGGTTTCGGTATTGGCGCGTTGCCACCGGTGCTGGTCAGCGAGGAATTGGCGCGCGGCGAGTTGATAGTGCTTCCCATGGCGCAGCGTTTGCCGAACCTGCAGGTGGTGGTGTCGTGGCGGGTGGGAGTGGAGTTGGTGGAGGAGATGGTTGCGTTGTGCCAGAGCGTCGTGGCGCGATATGCCGAGGAAGTGGGTGAAGAGCGCATGGTGCTCAGTCAACCACTCTCACTGAAGAAACCCGATTAAACCTGTGGGAGCGGGCTTGCTCGCGATAGCGGTGGATCAGTCAATGTATCCGGCGACTGAAATACCGCTATCGCTGGCAAGCCAGCTCCTACACAAGCCCAGCTCCACAGTTGGATTTTCGGCGTACTTAAAGGCCCTTGAGGTCCCGCTCTTCAATCGGCCGGCTCTGGCGCAAACGCTTGCCGCCCAGCACCACCCAGTCGATCAGGCGGAACAGGCATTCCAGGCCGAACGACAACAGCATCGCCCCGCCCAGGCCCCAGCCCATGGCTTCGGGGGTCAGGAGGATCTGGTAGCTGTAGCCATTCCAGGTCTCCTTGCGGATATCCGGGTCGGCGGCCACCGCCACCTGCAAGGCGCGGATGTACCACGGCCCCTGCATGGCCTGGAACTGCTTGTCCAATGCCACCTGGCGATCGAGCAAGCTGCCGAGGCTGTTGGCATCGCTGCGGAACACCGGATCCTCGCTGGCACGGTAATGCGCCACCAGGGCCTGTAAATCGCCATTGAAGAACTGCTGAGCGGTGCTTTCAAAACCGCGCAGGCCGGTCTGGGCTTCGATCAAATGGGCTTCGACGCGCTTGGCGTAGTCGTTGATGAACCCCGGGACTTGCACCCCGACCAACAAGCCGATGGCAAACAACACCAGTCGCAGATAGCTGAGCAACATAGTCGACGTCCTTATTCGGTTGTGCCCTGGCTGACGCATTCGCCGCGCCGCCACAGGCTCCACTGGCCGGGCTCGTAGCGGGTCCAGGTCTCGTTTTCGGTCAAGGGTTCGGTGGCAATCACCGTCACCACATCGTTGGGAGTCGTTTCAGCCTGAAAATCGACGATCACGTCGACATCTTTCAGGCGCGCGGGGCCAAAAGGCGCACGACGGGTAATCTGTGCCAGTTTGGTCGAGCAGTAGCAAAACAGCCAATCACCATCACTGAGCAGGCAGTTGAACACGCCCTTGCTGCGGTATTCGGCACAGGCGGCGATCAGGTCAGGCAGCACCTGTTCGATATCCACCGGCTCGGGAAACGCCTCGCGGATACGGTTGAGCAGGTCGCAGAATGCCGCTTCGCTGTCGGTATCCCCCACCGGGCGGTAGAACGTGGCCTGGGGCGTGAAGTCTGCCAATTGGCCGTTATGCGCGAAACACCAGTTGCGCCCCCACAGCTCACGCACGAACGGATGGGTATTGGACAGGCTCACCTTGCCCACGTTGGCCTGGCGGATATGGCCAATCACCACTTCACTCTTGATCGGATAACGCTGCACCAGCAGCGCGACTTCCGACTCACTGCTGGCGGCCGGGTCCTGGAACAGCCGCAGGCCACGGCCCTCGTAGAAGGCAATGCCCCAGCCATCGCGATGCGGACCGGTGCGCCCACCACGCTGCATCAGCCCGGTGAAGCTGAACACGATATCGGTCGGTACGTTGGCACTCATGCCCAATAATTCACACATGCCAGGACTCTCGATGCAGGGCAGACAACGTTAAAGGCGCGGTTCGACCCGCATGCCACCGACAGGGGCCGGCGGACGGCCATAGGGCTCGTCGTCCTCAGGCTCGGCCGCGACCGCTGCCGCAGCGGCGGCCTTCTCTTCGCGACGGGCCTTGGCAGCACGCTCGATGGGCCAGCGAATCAGCACAAAGACCAGGTACAGGCCAAAGGCGATCATCGCGTACATGAGCAAGTCGGAAATCGCCCGCCAGGCGTTATTACCCACTTTGAGCAGCAGATCCAGGGCGGTGATGGCCACGGCAGGGGCAAACTGCTCCTTGACCGGATCGACAATGGTCGGGCTCAACAGCAGCACCGCCATCAGCAACCGCAGCGGTTCGCGCAGCCAGCGCCAGATCCAGCGGGTCAGGCGAAACCACACCAACAGGCAGCCCAAAGCGGCGAAGGCGTAGAGGCCCCAAGCGGTCAGATAGTCGTTCTCGGTCATGGTGTCCATGGCAAGGTAGGCAAACAGGCCCGTATGATAACGGCTTTTCCGTGCCACGGCTGCAATGCCGTCGGCCCACTGCCAGACAGAGAGTGATCCATGCCTCCATCGACCCACATCACTGCTGCCCCGATTGCCCGCAGCGCCCCAGGCCAGGACCCGTATGCCTGGTTGCAGGAACGCGACAGCAGCGAGGTGCTCGACTACCTCAAGGCCGAAAACGCCTGGCAGGAGGCGCAGCTCGCAGATCAAAAAGAGCTGCGCGAAACTCTGTTTCAAGAGATTAAGGGGCGCATCCTCGAAACCGACCTGTCACTGCCCTCGCCCTGGGGGCCATACCTGTATTACACGCGCACCACCGCCGGTGACGAATACGCACGCCATTACCGCTGCCCACGCCCGGCCGATGACAGCCAGCAGATCGATGAACACGCCGAAGAACTGCTGCTGGACCCCAACGTCCTGGCCAATGGCGGCTTTTTCTCCCTTGGCGCCTTCAGCATCAGCCCGGACCACAAGCGCCTAGCCTACAGCCTGGACACCAACGGCGAAGAGATCTACACCCTGTACGTGAAGGAATTGTCTTCGGGCAAGGTCAGCGAACTGGCCTTCGAAGACTGCGACGGCAGCATGACCTGGGCCAACGACAGCCTGACGCTATTTTTCGGCGAGCTGGACGAGACTCATCGCCCACACAAGCTATATCGCTATCACCTGGACGGTACCGCTGCCGAAGAAGTGTTCCACGAGCCCGACGGACGTTTCTTCCTGCATTGCTACCGCTCAAGCTCCGAACGCCAACTGCTGCTGTCCCTGGGCAGCAAGACCACCAGTGAAATCTGGGCCCTGGACGCCGAGCAGCCGCAACAGGCGTTTGCCTGCCTGGCGCCACGGGTTGAAGGTCATGAGTACGATGTCGACCACGGCAAGCTGAATGAACAGTGGACCTGGTTTATCCGCAGCAACCGCGACGGCATCAACTTTGCGCTGTTCCAGGCGGCTGACAACGCCGGCGTGCCCAGCGAAGACCAGTGGCAAAACCTGATCGCCCACGATAACGCAGTGATGCTTGATGGCGTTACCCTCAACGCCCGGGCCATGACCCTGAGCCTGCGTATCGGCGGCCTGCCGGTGATCGACGTGCACCCACAAGGCCTGCCGAGCTATCGTGTGGAACTGCCAGACGCGGCCTACAGCCTGTACGTGCAAAACAGCCTGGAATTCGACAGCGACAAGATCCGCCTGCGCTATGAGGCGCTGAATCGCCCGGCCCAGGTTCGCCAGTTGGAACTGGCCAGCGGCGTGCAACACGTGCTCAAGGAAACCCCGGTACTGGGCGTATTCAATGCCGACGACTATGTCAGCCAGCGGCTGTGGGCTACCTCGGCCGATGGCACCCAAGTGCCGATCAGCCTGGTGGTCAGGCGCGACCAGGTGGGCCAGCCAACACCGCTGTACCTGTATGGCTACGGCGCTTACGGCTCAAGCCTCGACCCGTGGTTTTCCCATGCGCGCCTGAGCCTGCTGGACCGCGGCGTGGCGTTTGCGATTGCCCATGTGCGCGGCGGCGGCGAATTGGGCGAAGCCTGGTACCGCGCCGGCAAGCAGGAGCACAAACAAAACACCTTCAGCGACTTTATTGCCTGCGCCGAGCACTTGATCGCCCAGGGCCTGACCACCTCAGAGCAGTTGGCCATCAGTGGTGGCAGCGCCGGTGGGCTGTTGATCGGTGCCGTGCTCAACCAGCGCCCGGAACTGTTCCAGGCGGCGATTGCCGAAGTGCCGTTCGTCGATGTGCTCAACACCATGCTCGACCCGGACCTGCCGTTGACCGTCACCGAATATGACGAATGGGGCAATCCCCAGGAACCCGAGGTGTACGCGCGGATCAAGGCCTATGCGCCCTACGAAAACGTCAGCGCCCAGGCCTACCCGGCGATGCTGGTGATCGCCGGCTACAACGACAGCCGTGTGCAGTACTGGGAGGCGGCCAAATGGGTGGCCAAGCTGCGTGCGACCAAGACCGACGACAACTTGCTGCTGCTCAAGACCGAACTGGGGGCCGGCCACGGCGGCATGAGCGGGCGCTACCAGGGCCTGCGTGACGTAGCCCTGGAATACGCCTTTGTGTTCAAGGCCCTGGGGCTGGTTTAAGACCCCGCCGCCGGCGCCTTCGGCTTGCTGTCGTTTTGCTGCAGGCCGGGCAAGGTCTGGTCCTTCGGCGGCTTGGGCATTTCAATCGGCGGCAACAAAGGCGCCCCAGTCCCTTGTGGCTTGGGTGCCGTCGGCGGTGTGACTTGCGGATACGGCGTCGGCGTTGCGGTACCCGGTGCACCCGTGGTGGTCGCCGGTGTGTTCGGCACGGCTTGCAACTCCTGGGCGTGCGCAGCACCCAATGTGAGCACACTTCCTACAATGACCGCTAGAATGCTGCACTTCATCGATGGCTCCATGGCCTGACTGTTAACCAGTCCCAAGGCTACTCCCAACCGCGCAAGAATGCCCTTCCCAATGAGATTTCCATGAAACGTTTCGTGCTGCTCGACACCACTCCGATCCCCGATAACGGCGGCGCCCTGTGCCTGTTCGAGTACGGCGAAGATTTTGTGATCAAGATCCAGGGCGGTGACGGCGGGCAATTGATGAACACGCGCATGCACGGTTCCGAAGATGCCCTGGCAGAGATTCCCTGCCGCAAGGTCGCCGGTCGTCCAGGCTCGCGGGTGTTGATTGGCGGCCTGGGCATGGGTTTTACCCTGGCTTCGGCGCTCAAGCACCTGGGCAAGACGGCCGAAGTGGTAGTGGCTGAGTTGGTACCTGGCGTAGTGGAATGGAATCGCGGCCCGCTTGGAGAAAAATCCGGCAACCCGTTGCAGGACCCACGCACCGTGATCCGCCTGGAAGACGTGGCCAAGGTGCTGCAAGCCGAGCCCCAGGGCTTTGATGCGATCATGCTCGACGTCGATAACGGCCCCGAAGGCCTGACACAGAAAGCCAACAGCTGGCTGTATTCCGCCGGTGGCCTCAGCGCCTGCGCCAAGGCCCTGCGTCCAAAAGGCGTGCTGGCCGTATGGTCGGCCAGCGCCGACAAGCAGTTCAGCGACAAACTGCGCAAGGCCGGCTTCAAGGCCGAGGAAGTGCAAGTCTTCGCCCATGGCAACAAGGGCACCCGGCATACCATCTGGATTGCCGAGAAGCTCAAGGGCTGAGGTAAATTGCCAGGCGAGCAGCTAGAATCAACGTCACCCGTGATCTATCCAATAAATAAATGAACAGGAGCCATGATGAGCTCGACCAACCCGCCCTCCCACACCGCCAAGCTGGACCGTATCCTCGCCGATGCCCAGCGCGACCGGGAAATGGGCTATCGCGACAAAGCCCTGAAAATGTACCCCCACGTGTGTGGCCGCTGCGCCCGTGAATTCGCCGGCAAGCGCCTGAGCGAACTGACCGTGCACCACCGTAACCACAACCATGACGACAATCCCCAGGACGGCTCCAACTGGGAGTTGCTGTGCCTGTACTGCCACGACAACGAACACTCGCGCTATACCGACCAACAGTATTTTGGCGAAGGCTCCACCAGCAGCCCGACCATTGCCAAAGCCACGCACAACCCGTTTGCCGCGTTGGCCGGGCTGATGAAAAAAGACAGCTAAAAGCATGAAGCTGCAAGCCACAAGAAAAAGCCGCCCCGCTTTTTAACTTGCCGCTTGCAGCTTGCCGTTATAATGCTGCCTTTTTAAGGCATCCCCGTGGGCAATAAACGCTACAGCTGCATCGGTCTGTACAACCCCAAATCCCCCGAAAACGTCGGCTCGGTCATGCGCGCCGCCGGCTGCTATGGCGTGGCTTCGGTGTTCTACACCGGTAAACGCTATGAGCGGGCCCGGGACTTTATTACCGACACCAAGAAGGTCCACCACGACATCCCGCTGATCGGCATCGACGACCTGAAAAAGATCCTGCCCCTGGGCTGTATCCCGGTCGCCGTGGAGCTGGTGGACGGTGCCCGACCGCTGCCGGAATACACCCATCCTGATCGTGCGCTGTACATTTTCGGCCCCGAAGACGGCTCCCTCGACAAAGAGATTCGTGACTGGTGCGAAGATGTGATCTACATCCCGACCACCGGTTGCATGAACCTCGCGGCCACCGTCAATGTGGTGCTCTACGATCGCCTGGCCAAGGGCAATAACACCCGTTCGGGCCCCAAATACTGAGTTTTCGGGAACATCCGCGACCCACGCGCAGTCAGTTGCATATCAATGGCCCTTTGTTGGAGACAGACCATGAGCGACAGCAAACCCCTGAAACCTGTGATTGAATCGACGCCGTTCCAGACCCACCCGACCCAGAACGTGCAAGGCTGGGAGCGCATTGGCTCGCTGGCCGGTGGCGTGGTGATGATGGGCAAGGGCATTCGCCGAGGTGGCTTTTTCGGCCTGATCCAGGTGGCGATTGGCGGCGTGGCACTGGCGCGCGGGATCAGCGGCCATAGTTCGGCCAAGTCGCTGCTGGAGAAAAGCCGCCGGGATATGAACAATGTGCGGACCAAGATCGAACGCGCCGGCGAGGAGTTGAAAAACCTCAAGACCCGCGCTGAAGTGGCTGCCGAAAAAACCACCCACTGACACCCAATCAAACTGTAGGAGCTGGCTTGCCAGCGATGCAGGCACCTCGGTCCATCAGGCACACCGAGGTGATGCTATCGCTGGCAAGCCAGCTCCTACACGGGCCTTCTCGGTCAGTGCAGCAGCTTGCTGTCGAGTACCACTGACGATTCGCCGATCACGCTTTCAGCCAACTGCACAAACGCCTTGGTACTGATGCTATCCAAACGCATCAGTGCCTGCGTCAGGTCATCCAGGGAGCGTTTGTTGTGGGTTTTCAGGCGAATTTCGCGATCCAGTTCCTGCAACACCACCACCGCCCGCGCCACCGTGGCACCGCTGACGTGCTCGCCGCGCAAGGTCGTCACGCCTTTGCCGTCCTTGCTCAAGCGCGCCTGTATCGCCACATAACGCTCATCGCTGATACCGCCTGCGCGCCGCAATAACTCGATAGCGTAATACTCCGAAAGGCCTTCGCTGATCCAGTCACTGCCTTGATGGTCATTGAACCGGCCAATGGCCTGCACCACCTCGCGGATCAACGGGCTGCTGCCATTTTCGCTGACCAGCGGCGTACGGCTATTGAGATAGATCGAATCGCGTCCGGAGAACACGCCACGGCGCATCGGGTCGCTGGCACCCACCACCAGCAACTTGGCCGGGTGCCGGGGGAACGCCGCTTGTACCTGGGGCCAGACGAACGTCAGCAACGTCAGCACATCCATGCGGCGCATGGCCTGGCCCTTGGGCGAGGTCACGGTAATTTCGGTTTCGCCCAGGCGCACCCGGCGGCTGCCTAGGTTACCGGCGAGCATCCAGCCGGTGGGACGGTCGAACAGGCGGGACACATTGTCGATGCGGAATTTGTGCTTGCCAATGCGTGGCCAGGGGGTCTCGACACTTTTCCAGCCCGCCGGCAGCTCAAAGGTCAGCCGCGACACCAGCTCCACACCGTCCTGCTGGTCAAGACGCGCCGCAGGCACCAGGTCTTCACCACGAAACAGCGCCCAACCGGGCGTCATGCGTGACTCGTAGATGCCGGCCTTGCGCGCATGGCTCAAGCGCACGCGGTAGGTCAGGCTGGCCTTGTCGGCGCCCGGCTGCCACAGGCCACGACTGGCCCCCGCGTCAGGCCTGACCTGCCACTGGCCGTCGGCCTTGAAATCGCTGTAGTCACCGTCGCGGCCCAAGTCGAAGTCCAGGCTGCGCACCGCCGAGCCCTGGGACAGGCTTAAACGGACTTCGGCCTGATCGCTCTGGGGCAAGAGTTTGACGTGATAATCGAGGTCGACTTTTTTCGCCGACCACGCCGCCGCGCTCAACCCCAACAACAGCAGACTCACCGCCAGCTTGGCTTGGACCGTCATACGCTCTCCTTTTCAGCCTGCGCGGAAAATCAGGTAATCCTCCCAATCGTCCTCGGGCACGCTGCCTTCGCTGAGCATGCGTCCGGACTGGGAAATGCGTTCGTGGTGCACGGCATCGCGGTCACCGCAAACCAGGTGGTGCCAGAGCGGCAAGTCCTTGCGCTCACTCACCAGGCGATAGCCGCAAGTCGGCGGCAGCCATTTGAACTGATCGGCCTGGCCCGGCGTGAGCTGGATGCAATCAGGTACCGAGTCGCGACGGTTAGGATAGTCGGTGCACTGGCAGGTGTTCAGGTCCAGCAGTTTGCAGGCGATACGCGTGTAATAGACGCTGTTGTCGTCTTCGTCTTCGAGCTTTTGCAGGCAGCACAGGCCACAGCCGTCGCACAGCGACTCCCATTCCTCCTGGTCGAGGTGCTCAAGGGTTTTGCGTATCCAGAAAGGTTCGACTTTGGCGGCCATGGCTCTACATCAGTTTCGGTAGGTGAAAAGGCCGCCAGTCTAGTGCCCAAGCCCCCTGGGGCCAAGCGCTTACGACTGCCGGTAGGGCAAGACTTGTCAGGCGCGCAGTGGCGAAGTAGCTTTGAAGGCCGTTTTTTCTCCAGGATCCGCTGATGAGCACTGAGCCACGTATTGCCGATTATCCGATCCACCCGCAGTTCACCGAGCGCTGGTCGCCGCGTGCGTTTACTGGCGAGAGCATCCCGGTGGAAACCCTGCTGAGCTTCTTCGAAGCGGCGCGCTGGGCGCCTTCGGCCTATAACTCGCAGCCATGGCGCTTTCTCTACGCGCGTCGCGATACACCAGACTGGGAACGTTTCCTGGGTTTGCTCAACGAATTCAACCGGAGCTGGGCGCAGCATGCATCGGCACTGGTCATCGTGGTCTCGAAAACCGATTTCGCGGTACCGGGCGCCAGCGAAGAAACTCCAGCGCTGTGGCACACCTTTGACACCGGTTCGGCCTGGGGCCACCTGGCGCTGCAAGCCAGCATCAGCGGCTGGCACACCCATGGCATGGCCGGTTTCGATCAGGAACTGACCCGCAAGGAGCTGAAAATTCCCGAGGGTTATGCGCTGCATGCGGCGGTCGCCGTGGGCAAGCTGGGGGACAAGGCCACCCTGGCCGACTACCTGCAAACCCGGGAAGCCCCAAGCCCGCGCCGCCCGTTGAGCGAGTTGGTAGCGGCAGGTGATTTCAGCCTGTAACACGCTGTAGGAGCTGGCTTGCCGGCTCCTACAGGGTCAGTAACCGCGCTCGAAACTCACTTCGCCGCGCAACGCATCCTTGGCCTGATAAGCCCGCAGGTTCTCGACAAACAGCGCCACCATCAAGCGCGGGCAGGTCGGCGCCGAGCTATGGCCCGTCAACAGCAAGCCCCAGGCGGTCCAGAACGGATGGCGCTGTGGCAGTGGTTCCTGACGGCAAACGTCGATCACCGCCCCGGCCAGGTGCCCTTCTTTCAGGGCCTCGACCAGATCGGCATCGACCACCGCCACACCACGCCCAACGTTGATAAACAGCCCCGTCGGCTTGAACTGCTTGAACAGCGCAGCATCGTACAGATCGTGGGTATTGGGCGTGTTGGGCAGCAGGTTGACTACATAATCCACCTCGCCCACCAGGCGACCCAGTTGATCCGGCCCGGCCACCTCGATAAACGGGGCCTGCTCCCGGGCTTCGCTGGCAATGCCGTACAACTCCACGCCAAAGGGCAGCAGGAACTGCGCCACGCTCTGGCCGATATCACCGGTGCCAACGATCAGCACCTTGCGCCCCGCCAGGCTCTGGCCCATGCGGTTATCCCATTTGCGCTCGACCTGACTGACCAGCCGCGCCAGCACTTCACGCTCGTGACCGAGCATGTAGGTGAGCACGTACTCGGCCATCACCTGGCCAAAAATGCCGACCGCGCGGGTGAGCCGATAATCGCGTGGCAAACCATCGGCCAGCAGCGGCGTGATGCCGGCCCAGGTCGATTGCAGCCACTGCGGGTGGTGGCCCTGGCGCAGCAGGGTTGCCAGCAGGTCCGGCTGGCCCAGCCACACCGGGCAATCGGCGGCCAGGCGCGACAGTTCGGCCGAGTCGCCACTGGTCAGGACTTCAAGATCCGGCGCTGCTTCGCGCAGCAGCCGGGCATACAGCGGGTGGTCCTGTTCTGCAATCAGAACGCGCATGGTTCAAACCTTTCAAAAACAGTGCAGGCGGCCGCCGGCAGCAAACTACTGCTGAACTCGGGGCTCGCCAGGTCATTCGATTCAAACGTGTCCCGAACGGGGCACGGGTCGATCACATCGGGTCGTTACGGCGCAGCAGTTCTTCGGGCAGGTGTTCGATGTACTCGTCATCCGGCGGTGGCATCTGCAGGTGGTAGCCCTGCTTTTGCAGGTTGGCCAGGACCGCCACGATATCTTCCTGCTGCAGCTTGCGCTCAGGCGTCAGCACCAGGTTGAACGCGTGTACCGGCTTGCCGAACACCGTCAGCAGGCCTTCGGGCACGCGCTCCAGGGCATCGCTCTTGAGCACGTAGAGGTACATGCCGGCGCGTTTCGGGCTGCGGTAGATGGAACAAATATGTTTCAAGGCTGTTCTCCGGCAGTGGCCAGGCTGTCCAGCAGCGCCTGGCCCATCAACTCGCGGCGCCAGCCACGCAGCGAGTCAGGCAATTGGTAAGGCCCATCGGGGTAGCCACTCTTGACCAGCGCCTCAAGGGTTTTCTTGCGCAGCATCAGCTCCGGGGCCATGTCCAGACGTTCGGCGAAGGTCTGGCCCAGGGCGCGCAGTTGCTTGATCAGCACCGCGGCATCCACCGGCAACGGCTCAGGCACGGCTGGCGGCCATTGGTCCATCGACACGCTGGCGGCACGCTTGATCAGGCCCAGCAGGAATTCGCCGTCCTGGCGCACGGTGCGCGGGTGCATATCTTCGATTTTGCCCAGGGCGGCGAGGTTATCCGGCTGCGACTTGGCCAGGGGCCATAGCGAGTGTTCGCGGATGATACGGTTGCGTGGCAGGTCACGGGCGCGGGCTTGCTGCTCGCGCCAGGCGCACAGCTCACGCAGCACGGCGAGCTGGGCACGGGACAGTTTCCAGGCCAGCTTGGCGTCGCGGTAGACATCAAAAGGGTCGATTTCTCGACGCAGGTTGGCCACCAGTTCGGCGCCATCTTCCAGGACCCAGGCGTATTTTTCGTCGGACAGTTGCGGGCGCAGGCGTGTGTAGACTTGCGCCAGGTGCACCGCGTCTTCGGCGGCGTAACTGACCTGGGTCTCGGACAATGGCCGCTGCAGCCAGTCCGAACGGGTCTCGCCCTTGGGCAAGTCGATGTCGAGCACCGCTTGCACCAGGCGCGAGTAGCCCATGGAGAAACCGAGGTTCAGGTAGGCGGCGGCCAGTTGGGTGTCGAACAATGGCACCGGCAGGCTGCCAGTCAGGCGCAGCAGCACTTCCAGGTCTTCGCTGCAGGCGTGCACCACCTTGATCACCGCCGGGTTTTCCAGCAAGGCGGCCAACGGTTGCCAGTTATCGATGGTCAGGGGGTCGATCAGATAAGCACTGATACCGTCCCCGATCTGGATCAACCCGGCGATGGGATAGAAGGTATCGACCCGCATGAATTCGGTGTCGAGGGCGACGAATGGCAACTGCTGCCATTTGGCGCAATGCTGGCCGAGGCTATCGTTGTCGCAGATCCAGTGAATATCGATGGCCACACGGCTCTCCCTTGAAGAATGGCGCGCAGTATATATCGCCCGAGGGTCTTTCGAGCACCCGCAGTGTGCCAGCCATCATGAAAACTCTGACAGGAGACGAAGAATAGCCCGACAGTTGAGGGTTATCCTCGTTTACGCAACACATAAACCCGCCACAAGGCCGAGCCGGGCATGAACTCTTGCTGGTTCAGCACAGTGAAGCCTGCCTGGCGAAACTCCGCTTCCACCTCGACGCGATGGGACAGCATGGGTTGCCCCGCACCTGCGGGATGGCGTTGACGATGGCGGCTGTCGCTGTCCACCGAGACAATCAGCGTGTCGCGGCTGACCCGGTGAAACTCGCGCAACAGTGCCAATCGCGCATCGGCCGTGGGGACGTGGCGAAACAGTTCTAGGCAAAAAATGCAGTCCACCGCGTTGGCCGACAGACCGATGGCGAATGCCGAACCCTGGAACGTCTTGACCCGCCGCAAAAATGTCGCGCCGTGGTGGCTCATGGCGTGGTCGAGCATGGCCTGGGAAGGGTCCGAGGCGAGGATCACGCGATTACTGTGTTCGGCCAGCACCGGCCAGAAGCGCCCCGCCCCACAAGCCAGGTCCAGCAACAGCCCGGGCTCCCCCGCGACTTTAAGGGCGTGGCGCACCAGGCGCTCGTCGCGCCATGACCACAAGCGCCGCAGCAAACCGGGCGGCCGCGTGTCGCCACAGACCCGCGCGTGATCACGATCACAGCGCGCGGCAAACTCAGCCTCAATGGACGACGGGGGTTGTGGCGACATCACGGGACTCATGTAGATGAACCGGTCTCTACGGACACTGGATCTTGAGCTTAACCACCCCCGCGTGAAAAAAAGGTCGAAAGGTTCATCATCACGCCTGGTGCAGATACCAGCGCCAGTCCTGCTCGCCCACCTCGCCCATGAACTGCCGGTACTCGGCCCGCTTGACCGCCAGGTACACACCGAGGAACTCCTGGCCGAACGTTTCACGCGCCCAGGCCGAGCCTTCCAATGCACGCAAGGTGGTCAGCCAGTCGGTGGGCAGCAGCTCCTTGGCCTGGGCATAGCCGTTGCCTTCAACCGGGGTTCCGGGGTCGCGCTGTTCGCGAATACCACGGTGAATACCGGCCAGGATCGCCGCCGCTGCCAGGTACGGGTTGGCATCGGCTCCGCAGATCCGATGCTCGATATGCCGCGAATACGCAGGGCCTCCCGGCACCCGCAGGCTCACCGTGCGATTGTCGACACCCCAGGTGGCCGCCAGCGGCGCGTAGCTGTTGCTTTGGAAGCGCCGGTAGGAGTTGGCGTTGGGGCAGAACATCAAGAGCGTATCGAGCAAGGTGCTGAGCATCCCGCCGACTGCCTGGCGCAGCAGCGGCGTACCGTCAGGGGCCTCACTGGCAAACAGGTTGTTGCCGTCGGCATCTGCCAGGCTGACGTGCATGTGCATGCCGGTGCCGGCCAGGTCATCGAACGGCTT
This sequence comes from Pseudomonas sp. 25 R 14, assembly GCF_900004755.1. Classification (NCBI taxonomy): domain Bacteria; kingdom Pseudomonadati; phylum Pseudomonadota; class Gammaproteobacteria; order Pseudomonadales; family Pseudomonadaceae; genus Pseudomonas; species Pseudomonas sp. 25 R 14. Next base: position 60,380 of record NZ_CVTS01000045.1, read on the forward strand.
GGCCATGAAACAGGCGGTCATCCCATGCTTGTGGGCCACGCCCTTGACCAGGCGTTTGTAACGCACCGCCTCGTCCATCGCCTGCAAGGCATCGCTGCGATGCTCCAGGGTGATCTCCACCTGGCCGGGGGCGTATTCGGAAATCGCCGTGCGCGCGGGAATGCCTTGCAGTTTGCAGGCGCTGTACAGGTCAGCCAGAAACGGCTCGATCTGTTCCAGCTCGCGCAGGCCATAGACCTGGGTCGAGCGTGGGCGGCCGCCATCCACATCCCGCGCCGGTTGCGGGCGGCCATTGCTGTCGGGTTTCTGGTCGAGCAGGTAGAACTCCAGTTCCGCCGCCATCACCGGGTAATAACCATCGGCCTTGAGCCCGTCGATGACCCTGGACAGCAGATGCCGGGGATCGGCAACCGTCGCCGGCAGGCCTTCTTCAGGGTGCATGCTGACCTGCACTGCGGCGGTGGGAATCAACCGCCACGGCATGCGTTGCAAACTGCCGCTGATCGGGTAGGCACGGCAATCGATATCGCCCACTTCCCACACCAGGCCGGAGTTTTCCACGTCATCGCCATTGAGGGTCAGACCAAGAATGGTACTGGGCAGCGGCCGACCGCTTGCGTAGACCGCCAGCAGTTCATCACGGTGCAGCAACTTGCCCCGGGGCACGCCGTTGCTGTCGAGGATGAACAGTTCGAACATCTCGATATCGGGGTTGTGATCAAGAAAGGATTGGGCTTCGTGCAGGCTGGCAAAGACGGTACTCATGGCAACTCTCTTACGTTTGCGTCAGGCAGGCACGCACGACGGCGCGCCCCGGAGGTGGGCAATCAGCGTAAGGAGGTGGTATCCGGCGGGCGCGCATGGCGACAGTGCCACAGCGCCCAAAAGGCCAGTTCGGAAGGCAGTGCATCAATGTCCATCCGACATACCGGGCGGCTGGGCGCGATGGCGCCAGGCGAGGCCTCGGGGTGAGTGTCGGGGGAACCGTCCATGCAGTGATCACAGTGAAGAGATGAGTGGCAGCGTCACATGCCGGGTCAGTCCATTAAATTCAGTCTTGATGGAGTTCACTCTCGCAATCGCTAAACATTCGCCACGTACTCGCCAATTCGACAAACGCCCCGCATGCCGCACTGCGATAGGCGCCCTTGCGACTGAGCAGGGCCACCGTGCGCTGCGCCAGCGCCGGACGCAGTTGCACCGCGTGCAAGCCTTGCTGGGTCTGCGCCACTTCCCGGGGCAGGATCGTCGCCAGGTGGGTGTGGCGGATGATCTCAATCACGGCACTGATTGAATTGGCCTCCATGGCAATCTGCGGTTTTATCGCCAGCGTGCGGCAATAGTCATCGATGTAACGACGCGTCGCAAAGTCGGCGTTCAACAGCACCAAGGGTTGCTGCTGGAAGTCCGCCAGCTTGAGCCACTGCTTGCGACTCAGGCTTGGATGGCTGGCGCTGGCCACCAGGCTCAACGCCTCGACAAACAACGCCTGGCAGGCAATGTCCGGCATGTGCTCACCGGTGAAGCCAAGGCCAATGTCCAGCAAGTCCTCGGTCAATGCATGCTCAAGGCGATCCTGAGTCATTTCCTCGACGCTGACGCTAATCCCCGGATACAAGCGATAGAACTGGGCCAGCAGCGGCCCGATCAGGTACGCGGTAAAGGTCGGGGTCATGGCCAGGCGCAAATTGCCCCGGCTCAGGTCCTGCACGTCGTGCATGGCGCGGGTACCGGCCTGCAGGTCCTGCAACGCCAGGCGCGCAAACCGCACATAGGCCTGGCCCGCGTCGGTCAGGCTGACAGTACGGCCGGAGCGATCGAGCAACGGTGCCCCGAGGGTCTCTTCCAACTGCTTGATCTGTTGCGACAAGGTCGGCTGCGACACATGCAGTGCCTCGGCCGCCCGCGTGAAGTTGCGGTGGTCGGCGACGGCCAACAGGTAGCGGATATGGCGCAACAGCATAAAAACCTCTCCAGCTATAGGTACTGCTTATAGAAACTATAACAAGCCAGTCTTGGACGCTATAGCCTGAAACTTCCATCCTTGCCCCATCAGCGACGCAAGGAGAACCACCATGCAGCATCTCATCGACGGCTTTCGCAAGTTCCAGGGTGAAGCCTTCAGCCAGCGCAGCGACCTGTTCAAACAACTGGCCACCACGCAAAAACCCGGCACGCTGTTTGTGTCCTGCTCAGACAGCCGCGTAGTCCCGGAGCTGTTGACCCAGCAAGAACCCGGCGATCTGTTTGTAATCCGTAACGCCGGCAATATCGTGCCCTCCTACGGCCCGGAACCGGGCGGTGTCTCGGCCACGGTGGAATATGCCGTGGCCGTCCTGGGGGTCAGCGACATCGTGATTTGCGGTCATTCCGATTGCGGCGCCATGACGGCCATCTCCACCTGTAAATGCCTGGATCACTTGCCCGCCGTGGCCAATTGGCTGCGTCATGCCGAATCGGCCAAGGTGATCAACGCCGCACGCACCCATGCCTCGGCAGCCGAGCGACTGGACGCCCTGGTGCGGGAAAACGTAGTCGCGCAACTGGCCAATCTCAAGACGCACCCCAGCGTTGCACTGGCGCTGGAGCAAGGCCGGCTGAACCTGCACGGCTGGGTCTATGACATCGCAAGCGGCGGCATCAATGCCCTGGATGGCCGCACCGGGCGCTTTATTTCCCTGCTGGACCACCCGCAGACCCGCGCGCACGCCGCCTGAACGTTATTCAAACCAAGAGGAAACCATCATGCTGCAATCCCAATTTTCCCAAACCCCACGCCTGGCCCTGGCCGACACCGTGATCGACATCAAGGCCCGCAAGAACCTGTCCTGGCAGGACCTCACCGACGGCACCGGCCTGAGCCTGGCGTTCGTCACCGCCGCCCTGCTTGGCCAGCACCCGCTGCCCAAGGACGCCGCCGATGGGGTGTGCGACAAACTTGGCCTGGACGCGGACGCCAGTCGCCTGCTGCAAAGCGTGCCTCTGCGCGGCAGCATCCAGGGCGGCATTCCAACGGACCCAACCGTGTACCGCTTCTATGAAATGCTGCAGGTCTATGGCTCAACCCTCAAAGCCCTGGTCCACGAGCAGTTTGGCGACGGCATCATCAGCGCCATCAACTTCAAGCTGGACATCAAGAAGGTCGAGGACCCGGACGGCGGTTCCCGCGCGGTGATTACCCTGGACGGTAAATACCTGCCAACCAAGCCGTTCTGATTTGCCGACAACCGTCTACGCTCTTGAAACATTGACAAGAACGAGGGACGGGTAATGAAGGCAATGCTCCGAACCACCTGGCTGTTGCTGTTGCTGTGTTTCAGCCAGGTGCACGCTGCAACCACCCAGGAACAGGACGCCAAAGCCGCCGTGGCCTTGCTGGAGAAAGCCCTGGCCTATTATCACGATAATGGTGACAAGGCCTTTGCCGCCTTCAGCCGCCAGGGCGAGTTTGTCGACAAGGACCGCTATGTGTTCGTGGTCGATACCAAGGGCGTGCTGCTGGCCAGCGGCGGGCCTTCATCGGCGCTGATTGGGCGTGACGTGTCCGAAGTGCTCGGGCCGGACCTGCGCAAATCCTTCAAGGACGCGTTGAGAATTCCCGAAGGCAACGGCATCCAACAGGCCGAATACCGCTGGCAGAACTGGAGCGATGGCAAGGTCGAACGCAAGCATGTGTTCTACCAGCGTATCGGCCAGCGCATCCTCGCCGTCGGCTACTACCTGCCCCGGGCCACGCCCGAACAGGCCAAGGCCCTGCGGGACAAGGCGGTCAAGGCGTTGGAAAACAACGAAACCGCTACGCTGAAGGCGATCAATGCACTGCAGGGCGGCTTCCTGCAGGACGACTTGTATGTGTTCGTGGTCGACCTGGATACCGGGCGTTATGTGGCCCACGGCACCAACCTGCGCCTGATCAACACCGACTTTGCCAAGATCAAGGACCCGGACGGCAAGCCCGTGGGTGAGCCGATCCTGCAATTGATGAAGGAACAAGAGCAGGGTGAGTACGAGTACCGCTGGAAAAACCCGGTGACCGCCAAGGTGGAAAACAAGCATGCCTACCTGCGCAAGAGTGGGCATTTCCTGGTGGCGGTGGGTTACTACAGCCCTTGAGCGGGCAACGCGCGCAGCTGCATTCCTTGTAGGAGCCGGCAAGCCGGCGCCTACACTATCGCGCCTTGTCTTCACGCCCACGCAACAGGTGGTTAGGCATCACAATCGCTGCCGCCAGCCCCAGCAGCGACACCGCCGCGCTGACCATCAACAAATGCCGGAACGTGCTCAGCAACTCGGCGCGCAAGGCATCCTGCGCGGGGCCAGGCGCGGCGTTGAGACCGTCGAGCAGGACGTTGCCGGAGCTGCCTTCAGCCATCATCGAACCACTGGCCAGGTGGGCAAAACTCGAATCCTGCAGCAACGCCAGCAGCAAGGCCGACATGCACGCCACGCCGACCGCGCCACCCAGGGAGCGAAACAGGTTGGTGGTGCTGGTGGCCACGCCGATGTCGTGTTGCGCCACCGAGTTTTGCGTGCCCACCAGGGAGGTCGGGAACTGCATGCCGGAGGCAATGCCACTGAGCACCATGAACAGGCTGCTCAGGATCAGGGACTGGGGCGCGCTGAAAGCCATGCCGAGGATGGCAATCGGCGTGAGCACTGCCCCGGTCAGGATCATGGGTTTGTAGCGGCCGGTCACCGAGGTCATGCGCCCGGCGAAGAACGCGCCCATGGGTAGGCCAATCGCCAGCGGCAGCAGGTGCAGGGCCGCGCTGTCGGCACCGGCGCCGGTGACACTCTGATAGCGCAGGGGCATCAGCACGATCAGCGAGATGGCCTGGAAGCTGGTGAAGAAAATCGTGCACCAGCACAGCACCGCGCTGCGGTTGGCGAACAGGTGCATGGGCAACAACGGCTCCCGCGCCCGGCGCTCATGCCAGACAAATACACTCAGCGCCACCAGCGCACACCCCAGCAGGCCCAGCACCTGATCATCGCGCCAGTGATGGCCCTGGCCGATTTCGGTGATGCCCAGCAACAGCGCCGTCAGGCCAACAATCATCAGCAGCGTGCCGAGGTAATCGATGATCGGCTTGCGCTGCGGCACCGGCAGCCCCACCAGGGTGCGATGGGCCACCCACCAGGCACCCGCACCCAATGGCAGGTTGATCAAAAACACCCAGCGCCACGACAGGTATTCGGTCATATAGCCGCCCAGCACCGGCCCGGCCACGCTGGCAACCGCGTACATGCTGCTGAAGTACCCCTGGTAACGCCCGCGCTCGCGGGGCGGAATAATGTCGCCGATGATCGCCTGGCTCACGGAAATCATCCCGCCCGCGCCAATGCCCTGGAGGATGCGTGCCAGCACCAACTGCTCCATGCTTTGCGCCATGCCACAAAACAGCGAGGCGATGGTGAACAGGCCCATGCCAATCAGCATCATTGGCCGGCGCCCATACAGGTCACCGAGCTTGCCGTAGATCGGCACCGCTACGGTCATCGCCACCATGTAGCCGGAGATGACCCAGGCCAGCAGGTTGACGTCGTTGAACTGGGCGGAAATAGCCGGCATCGACACGGCGACGATGGTCTGGTCCAGCGCGCCGAGGAAAATCGCCAGCATCAGCGCGGCGAGGACACTGCGTACGGAAGGTGTGGGTTGAGTCACGACAGAACCTGCAGGCAAGGCCACGGAAAAGAGGCCCGCGGCAATGCCTGTCATGTTACTCGATAGCCGGCTATTCGATAGCCTCGTAAGGAAGTCCGACGTAATTTTCTGCAATGGTTTTGCGCCCGGCCTCAGACTCGACAAAGTACTCCAGCTCACTCTGGGCGATACGCTGGCTGAAACCATCCGCCTCGGGAAACTGGTGCAGCATCGAAGTCATCCACCAGGAAAACCGCTCGGCCTTCCAGATGCGGCGCAGGCAGATCTGTGAATATTTCTCCAGCAACTCCACACGCCCTTCTCGGTACACCTTGCACAGGATCGTGAACAGAGTGCTGACATCACTGGCGGCCAGGTTCAGGCCCTTGGCGCCGGTGGGCGGCACGATGTGGGCCGCGTCGCCCAGCAGGAACAGGCGCCCGTACTGCATCGGCTCCACCACGAAACTGCGCAACGGGGCGATGCTCTTTTCGATCGAGGGCCCGGTCACCAATTGCGCTGCCAGTTCTTCTGGCAGGCGCGCCTTGAGTTCATCCCAGAAGCGCTGGTCGGACCACGCGTCAGGCGTCTCCTCGGCCGGCACTTGCAGGTAATAGCGGCTGCGGCTGGGCGAACGCATGCTGCACAGGGCAAAGCCACGCGGATGCTTGGCGTATACCAGCTCCTCGTGGACCGGCGGGGTATCGGCAAGAATGCCCAGCCAGCCGAATGGATAGACCCGCTCGAACGTCTTGAGCACATCGCCGGGGATCGACTGGCGCGCCACACCGTGGAAGCCGTCGCAACCAGCGATGTAGTCGCACTCCAGGCGCACCTGCTGGCCCTGATGCTCGAAGGTCAGCCAGGGCCGTTCGCCCTTGAGGTCGTGGGGTTGAACATTGTGCGCTTCATACAAAGTGATCGCGCCGGCCTGCTCGCGCGCTGCCATCAAGTCGCGGGTGACTTCGGTCTGGCCGTAGATCATGACGGTCTTACCGTTGGTCAGGGATTTCAGGTCGATATGTTGCAAACGGCCGTTCAACGCCAGCTCGAAACCTTCATGCACCAGGCCCTCGGCGTCCATCCGCTGGCTGACGCCGGCCTGGCGCAACAGGTCGACCATGCCCTGTTCGAGCACACCGGCGCGAATACGCCCGAGGACATAATCGGGGGCCTGGCGCTCTAGAATCAGGGTTTCAATCCCCGCGTTGTGCAGTAACTGGCCGAGCAGCAGCCCCGAAGGGCCGGCGCCGATAATGGCGACTTGGGTTTTTAGCGTTTTCATTATTTTTATGGTCCGCACACTTCACCCGAACGTATTCGGTGAAAGCGTTGTCATTGGATTTGGTGCTGGCATTTTTAACTTGAGTGGCCGCCATAAGAAGGTGAAAACTGAGCTAAAGCCTGCGCTTTTCGCCAATCGGGGCGATTACCGAACCACTGTCCTGAGTATCGGATTGAAACCATGACCAAAAACGCCAGTCCCGCGATTCCAGTGTTCAAACTTTATGGGGAAAGCCAAGAGTGGCCGACCCCGGATCTGTTGCACTGTGAAACCATCTCCCGGCGCAGCCGCGAGTACCAGTGGGAGATCCAGCCCCACCGACATGCGGACTTGTGCCAATTGCTCTATGTGTACAAGGGCCAGGCGCAACTGGAGATCGAGGGCCAGCGCACGACGCTGACGGAATCGACCCTGCAAGTACTGCCGCCGCTGTGTGTGCATGGGTTTCGGTTTGCCGAAGATGTCGAAGGCTTTGTGGTGACACTGGCCGCACCGCTGGTGGCGCACCTGCAAGGCCAGTTGGGCTCGGCGGTAGACAGCTTGAGCGCCCTGGGCAGCTACCCGGCGGGCAAGGACAGTGACTACCTCAACAGCCTGTTCGCGCGGTTGCAAAATGAATACAACGACGACTTTCCGTCCCGGGACATGATGATGCACGCCCTGGTCAGCGTGCTGCTGGTGTGGATCAGCCGCCAGGCCATCCAGCGCCGCCATCCACGGGCACCCCGCAGTCGTGAGTACTTCCGCCATTTCACCCAGTTGGTGGAACAGCACTACCGTGAGCATCCGAAGATCGAAGACCTGGCGCACAAGCTGGGGATCTCGGTGTCGCACCTCAACGGCACCTGCCGCGAACTGGGCGGCCAGCCGGCCTTGCAGATCATGCACGACCGCCAATTGCTGGAGGCCAAGCGCCTGCTGACTTACACCAGCATGACCATCAATGAAATGTCGGACGTGCTGGGGTTCTCTGATCCGACGAACTTTTCCCGACTGTTCCGCCGACGCGTAGGGTTTTCGCCCAAGGCGTTTCGTGAGCAACTGAACGCGGATTGACCGGGCGCCTACAGGCCGAGTGTCAGCGCAAAGCGCTCAAGGTCGCCGAGTAGGTGCATTGCCCATGGTTGCACGCCGCGGCCATGCCCGGTTGCAGGCGGGCCTGTTCGGCGCGATAGGCGGCGGTGCCGTAGAGGGCCGTGGCAAAGGCGCAGAGGGCAAAGATCATCAGGTACTTTCTGGTTTTGATCGTCATGGCGGTGACCTCCGGACAGATCAAGAAGGTGCTGTCTTAAGCATAGGCCAGCCAGGGCGAGTTGCCAGTATTGACGGGTATTCAGGGGCCTTATCGGGCCTACAATCCTGCATCCCATTGCGGCTCTGGCGGGAACCTCAAGACCAGGAAATCCAGGAGGCTGCGCAACGCCTGCGGCATGTGTTTGCGCGAGGCATATACCGCATAGATGTTCATCTGCCGAGGCTCGGCATGGGGCAGCAGACGAATCAACTCGCCGCGACGGATGTAATCACCGGCCTGATAGCTGGGCAACATTGCCACCCCCGCTCCCGCCAGGGCCATGCGTAGCAAGGTGCTGGCTTCATTGGCGCTGATATTGCCGTGCACCGGCACCGACACCGGCTCGCCGTTTTCCTCGAAGTGCCACAGGCTCTTGCTGAAATAAGAGTGGGTCAGGCAATTGTGCCCGGCCAGTTCTTCCACGCGCTGTGGTTGCGGGTGTTCCAGCAGATAAGCCGGCGAGACACAGATTACCGAGCGGCAAACCGTCAACTGACGCGCAATCAGGTTGGGGTCAAGGTCGTTGCTGGTGCGGATCGCCAGGTCGATGCGCTCATCCACCAGGTTCACTGTGCGGTCGAGCATTTGCAGGTCAATACTGACCAACGGGTAACGCTTGACGTACTCGGCCATCGCATCGGCCAGTTGTGCCTGGCCAAACGAGGTGCTGACACTCAGGCGCACCAGGCCCCGGGGGGCGTCGTCCGGTTCGCTGACGGCGGCCTGCATGTCGCAGGACAATTCCAGCATCTGCCGGCAGCGTGGCAGGGTTTCACTGCCGGCGGCAGTCAGGCTGAGCTTGCGGGTGGTGCGGTGCATCAGGCGGGCGCCGACCCAGTCCTCCAGCTCAGCCAGATAGCGCGATACCACCGGGCGCGACAGGTCCAGATGATCGGCGGCGGCAGATTGGCTGCCCAGGTCGACCACGGTGACAAACACCCGCATTGCTTGAAGACGATCCATGATTTGCCCGATTTCAGAAACAAACTATGTTCCAGCATCGCATTTTTTGCTGCGTTCAGTGCAACTAAGCTCTGTCCATCGCCTATCAAGGCACCTCTGACCTGGACCTGCCCATGCTCACCACCCTCAAGCGCTTTGTATTGGCCACTACCGTTCTCGGCTTTGCCGCCCACGCCGTCGCCGCCGACCTTACCCTCGATGTTTACAACCCGGGCGAATCGGCGATCTTCCCCGTCAGTTCAGTGCTGGTCAGCGGCGAGAAAGACGCGATCCTGGTGGACGCGCAGTTCGGCAAAGGCCAGGCCGAGCAACTGGTGCAGAAGATCCGCGCCAGCGGCAAACAGCTGACCACCATTTATATCAGCCATGGCGACCCGGACTACTACTTCGGCCTCGACACCCTGGCCAACGCCTTCCCACAGGCCAAGATCCTCGCACCGCAGCCAGTGGTCGACCATATCAAGGCCACCGTTGCCGGAAAGATCGAATACTGGGGCCCGAAAATGGGCGCCGACAAGCCGGCCAAAACCATTATTCCCCAAGTCCTCGAAGGCCATAGCCTGACGCTCGAAGGCCAACCGCTGGAAGTGATCGGCCTGGACGGCCCGCAGCCGGATCGCAGCTTCGTCTGGATCCCATCGATCAAGGCCGTGGTCGGCGGCGTGGTGGTCTCAGAAAACATCCACCTGTGGATGGCCGACACCCAGGGCGCGCAATCCCACGCCGATTGGCTGAGCACCCTGCAACGTATCGAAAAACTCAAACCGGTCACCGTGGTACCCGGTCACTACCTGGGCACGCCTACAGCCAAATCTGTCGCCTTCACTGCCGACTACATCAAGGCGTTCGATGTAGAAACCGCCAAGGCCAAGGATTCCACCGCACTGATCGCTGCCATGAAAAAACGCTACCCGAACCTGGCCGATGAAAGCTCCCTGGAACTGAGCGCCAAAGTCGCCAAGGGCGAAATGAAGTGGTGAATTGATCCAACCCTTTACCCACCCTGGAGAACGTCATGAGCAAGATTGCAATCATTGGTGCCACCGGCCGTGCCGGTAGCCAACTGCTGGAAGAAGCCCTGCGTCGCGGCCATACCGTCACGGCCATCGCCCGCAACACCGCAACTATCGCAGCGCGTCCCGGCTTGATCGTTAAACAGGCGGATGCGCTGGACGCGACAACCCTGCAACAGGCGATCAGCGGCAACGACGTGGTGATCAGCGCCGCGCACTTCGCCACCCTGCCCGCTGCCGCGGTGATCGGGCCGGTAAAACAGGCCGGCGTGAAGCGTCTGCTGGTAGTGGGCGGTGCCGGTTCGCTGCTGTTGCCGGGCGGTGGGCGGGTTATCGACAGCGCAGGCTTCCCTGCCGAATACAAGGCCGAGGCCAGTGCTGGCGCAGTGTTCCTCGACACCTTGCGCCAGGAAAAGGAGCTGGACTGGAGCTTCCTTTCGCCTTCGGCAGAGTTTGTCGAGACTGAGCGCACCGGCACATTCCGCCTGGGCCAGGACGACCTGCTGGTGAGCAGCGAAGGCCGTAGCTGGATCAGCTTTGCCGACTTCGCCATTGCCCTGATTGACGAAGTGCAAACACCGAAACACTCCCGCCAGCGCTTTACCGTGGGCTACTAAGCACACAACCGCTGCTGGAGCCGGCTTGCCGGCTCCAGCAACTGCAGTTTTTCAATAGCCCCTGCGACTTTCTCATTTGCCCCCCGCCCTGCACCGCCGCCTAATAGCGACCTTGTCCGCTCAAGGCCCGCCCATGGAAAACGTCCACGCAAAACCCACCACCGCTCTCTGGCTGATGCTCAGTGTTGTGCTAGTGGCCCTGAACCTGCGCCCGTCCATGGCGGCGGTTGGTCCGTTGTTGTCATCGATACGCGCCGATGTGCCCCTGAGTTTCAGCACCGCTTCGTTGTTGACCATGCTGCCAGTGATGGCGATGGGCTTGGCGATGTTCTTTGGCATCGGCCTGGGCAAACGGCTGGGTGAGCATCGCAGCATTGTGCTGTCGCTGGTGGTGATTGGCCTCGCCACCCTGTCGCGGCTGTTTCTCGACTCTGCGGCTGAATTGATCCTCAGCGCCATTGCCGCCGGCGTGGGCATTGCCTTGATCCAGGCGTTGATGCCCGCGCTGATCAAGTCGCACTTTCGTGACAATGTTTCGCTGTTCATGGGCCTGTACGTCACCGCGATCATGGGCGGTGCAGCCTTGGCGGCATCGTTCTCGCCGTTCATCCAGGTGCACACCGGCAGTTGGCGCATCGGCCTGGCCATCTGGGCAGTGCTTGCCGTGTTGGCGCTGCTGTTCTGGTACGCCCAGCGCGCGGCGCTGCCTCCCCTGCCCCAAGCCGGCGCCGGCCCGCAGGAGTCATTTTTCGGTAATCGCCGCGCGTGGTTGCTGGCGATTTTCTTCGGCCTCGGTACCGCTTCCTACACCTGCGTACTGGCGTGGCTGGCGCCGTACTACGTCGAGCAAGGCTGGAGCGAACAGAATGCCGGCCTGCTGCTGGGCTTCCTGACGGCCATGGAAGTGGTCTCCGGGCTGATCACCCCGGCCATCGCCAACCGGCGCCAGGACAAGCGCGGCGTGGTTGCCGTGTTGCTGGTGCTGATCATTGCGGGTTTCTGTGGCCTGATCCTCTCGCCGCAGCACCTCACATTACTGTGGCCGTGCCTGCTGGGCCTGGGCATTGGCGGGCTGTTCCCGATGAGCCTGATCCTGTCCCTCGACCACCTGGACAACCCGCGCCGCGCCGGTGGCCTGACGGCATTCGTGCAGGGCATCGGCTACCTGATTGCTGGCGTGTCGCCGCTGATTGCCGGGATGATCCGCGACCAACTGGGCAGTTTCGAATGGGCCTGGTGGTCGCTCACCGCCGTGGTGGTGGTGATGCTGCTGATCGTCCTGCGCTTCGACCCACGCCACTATGCACGGCATATTCGCTAGGGCGTCGTATTCCAAACAGTATCTGTCCCACAACCGACACAGAAAGGTCCTACGGACCTTTCTATTGGTACGAGCGTTCCGTTAACATTTTGACTTGTTTGCGCTGCGGTCGCGCAACAGGCTCACGGACGGAACGAATGCTAAACAGTAACTTGCTTAGAAAGCTCGATATGCAGGACCTGATGGTGTTTGTCGCTGTGTATGAGCAAAGCAGCGTCACCGATGTGTCCGAAACCCTGTTTGTCAGCCAGTCCACCGTCAGTTACAGCCTGAAGAAGCTGCGTACCAGCTTCGAGGACGACCTGTTTATCAACACCCGTGCCGGCATGCGCCCGACCTACAAGGCCAGCACCATGTACGGGCATGTGCAGAAAATCCTCGAAAGCATCAACCTCTGCCACGCAGGTGCGCAGACATTCGACCCCACGCAAAAAGCCGTCACCTTCAACCTCTGTGCGCCCGAGTACTTCGAGCAACTGATCCTGCCCAGGTTGTTGAAACACTTCGATCATGCCGACCTGCCAGTGATCGTCAACGTGCAGAAGCTGGAAACCGAGATTCCCGTCGAAGCGCTGCGCGACGGGCGCCTGGACCTGGTGATCTGCTTCGGCCCGCACTTTCATCGCGAGCACAAGGACCTCAGGACCCAGATGCTGCTCGAAGACGATCTGGTCTGTGTCTTCGATAAACGCGCCGCCCCCCGGGAACCGGCGTTCAGCCTGCAATCCTTCGTCGCCCGGCGCCATGTGTTTCCCACCCCCTGGACCTCGGACACCAACATGATCGACGGCTGGCTGGCGCGCCAGGCCCAAAAACGCCAGGTTATCGCCCGGGCCAACAGCTATAGCGCCGCGCTGAAGATGATTGCCGGCACCGACTTCATCGTCACCCTGCCCCGGCGCGTGCAACAGCTGCTGGCCGTGGAACCGCCGTTTGGCCACTGCGAAGCCCCCAACGGCCTGCCGGGGTTTACCCTGGATATGCAGTGGAACGACGCCAGCGAGCAGGAAACTGCCAACGCGTGGTTTCGCGAGCAGGTGGTGCAGGCAGCGGCAAGCTGCAAACTAGAAGCGGCAAGAGATGCACAGACATCACTTGCCACTTGAAGCTTGCTGCTTGTAGCTGTCATCCCCCCATAAACGCTTCCAGTCGCGAGCGCATCCAGCGCTCGGCCGGGTCGCTGTCAACGTGGCTGAGCCAGACCATGGACAGGTCCAGGGTCGGCGTATCGAACGGGAATGGTTCACAAAACAGGTTGCCCGCCGCGGCCATGGCCTGGGCCGTGTAGTCCGGCAGGCTGGCGATCATATCGGTGCCGGCCAGCAATGCCGGCAAGGAGCTGTATTGCGGCACGGATAACACCACGTGCCGCTTGCGACCGATCTCGGCCAGCCACTCATCGGCAAACCCTGCGACGTTGGCGGTGTGGGACACCAGCACATGGGGGCGCGCGCAGTATTCGTCGAGGGTCAGGGGCTGGTCCGAGGCATCGGCGCGTAGCACGCTGGGGCGGATATGGCGCAACAACTTGCGCTTGGCATTGGCCGGCAGGCCACGGGTCTGGGTGATGCCGACAGTGATATCGCCGGAGGCCAGCAAATCGGGGATACGCCAGTAATCAACGTGCTGCACCACAAACACCACCTGCGGCGCTTCGATACGCAGGGCCCGCAGCAGCGGTGGCAGCAAGCCAAACTCGACGTCATCGGACAGGCCAATGCGAAATGTCATGGTGCTGACAGACGGGTCGAAATCATGGGTAAGGCTCAACGCCGCCGACAGCGAGTCCAGCGCCGGCGACAGATGCCGGATCAGTTCCTCGGCTCGCGCCGTAGGCTCCATGCGATGGCCGACACGGATAAACAACGGGTCGTTGAACAGTGTGCGCAGGCGGTTGAGGGCCGAGCTGATCGTCGGCTGGCCGAGAAACAGCTTCTCTGCCGCGCGTGTCACGTTGCGTTCGAGCATCAGTGTTTCGAAGACGACCATCAAGTTGATGTCGGCCTTGCGTAATTCATTGCGGTTCATGGCGAACGCCCTACAGCCCAAGACTGCCGGCAGTTTAGGAACACAGCGGGGCCTGCGTCTATGCGCCGACTATCCAACCCACCTGTTTGGGACTATAAATCAGCTTCCATGGCAACCGAGAACACCCCCGTGCTGGTCATTCTTGCCCTGGCCATCCTGATGGCCGGGCTGTGCATCTGGAGCATCAGGTTCATCGCCCACCCGACCGCCAGGACACTGCTGCGGGTATTTGTCGGGCTATGCCTGGCCGCCATCGTCGCGTACCTGGTGCTGGCGTCAGGGTTTCCGACCGCGTTGCTGGTATCGGCCGGTTGACGATGCCCATCTCGGCCCCTCTAATAAGCGCCTCATTCAAGCACGGAGCGCTTCGCCATGAAATTCGCCTACACCATCGTCTACGTCCCGGACGTCGCCGCGTCGCTGCAGTTTTTTGAAAACGCCTTCGGTTTCAATCGGCGTTTCCTGCACGAATCAGGCACCTATGGCGAACTTGAAACAGGTGGCACCACCTTGTCTTTCGCCGCCCATGAGCTGGGCGAGATGAATTTTCCCGGTGGGCATGTGCCAGCCCACAGCTCGAAACAACCACTGGGCATGGAGTTGGGGTTTGTCACCGATGACGTGCCGGCCGCCCACGCCAAGGCGCTGGCCGCAGGTGCAACCGAGCTGACGGCGCCGATCAGCAAACCCTGGGGCCAGGTGGTGTCGTATGTGCGCGGCCCGGATGGGACACTGGTGGAGTTGTGTACGCCGATCCAAAACTGACGCGGGCCTTATCGGATAGGAGCCGGCTGCCGGCTCCTACAGTCAGGGTTTTAGCGGACGTTCCTGATCGCGTTCGGACAGTTCCGTACCGTCATCCGGATGCTTCCAGGTCTGTGGCTTCTCTTCCTCGCGACGTTGCCTGGCGCGCTCCTGCTCCTGTTGCGCCTCATCGCGCGGCTTGTCTTGATTGGTCATACCTACCTCCCGTCCATAAGAATGAGTCACGCCAAACAAGCATAGAACAGCCAACACATTTCTTGCGGGTAACAGTCAGGGAGCCAACTATGCAACTGGTTGCATATTAAAATTCACCCTGCTAATTTCTCCTCGCCGGGTACCCGACACCCGATCCGATTGGAGCCGTCATGTCTCTCCCAACTGTTTTGCAAGGCCGTCTTTCGATTCCAGTGGTGTGTTCGCCGCTGTTTATTATTTCCAGCCCTGAGTTGGTGATCGCCCAATGCAAGGCCGGCGTAGTGGGTTCATTCCCCGCGCTGAACGCGCGGCCGGCGCCAGTACTGGAGGATTGGCTGAAACAAATCACGACCGAGCTGGCCGAGTACGATGCCCTGCATCCGGATAAGCCCTCTGCACCGTTTGCGGTCAACCAGATCGTGCACAAGTCCAATGATCGGCTCGAACATGACCTGGCACTGTGCGCCAAGTACAAAGTCCCGATCATCATCACCTCGCTGGGTGCGAGGGTGGATGTGAATGAGGCGGTACACGCCTACGGCGGCATCGTGCTGCACGACGTGATCAACAATACCTTCGCCAGAAAAGCCATTGAGAAAGGCGCCGACGGCCTGATTGCCGTGGCTGCGGGTGCTGGAGGGCATGCGGGGAAAATTTCGCCGTTTGCGCTTATCCAGGAAATCCGTGAATGGTTCGACGGCCCGCTGCTGCTGTCGGGGGCCATTTCACACGGTAATGGGATTCTCGCCGCCCAGGCGGCAGGCGCTGACCTGGCCTATATCGGCTCGGCGTTCATCGCCACTGAAGAGGCCCATGCCCAATCGGCCTACAAGCAAATGATTGTCGAGAGCTCGGCTGACGACATCATCTACTCCAACCTGTTCACCGGTGTGCATGGCAATTACCTGCGCCAAAGCATCGCCAACAGCGGCCTGGACCCGGATGAACTGCCGGTGTCCGACCCTTCGACAATGAATTTCGGCACCGGTGAAGGGGCCAAGGCCAAGGCATGGAAAGATATCTGGGGCGCAGGCCAGGGCGTGGGCGCCGTCAAGTCGGTCCTGCCGGCCGGCAAGCTGATCGAGCGGCTCAAGGGTGAGTATCAAGCCTCGCGCAAACGCCTGGACCTCGGCGTTACTCATTAGCGGTGGATCAGGCGATATCTTCAGTGCCTGTACCGCCGCCATCGCAGCCTCGCTGAAGCTCGACAGCTCCCACAGGGGATTGGCGGTGGATCCGGAATTTCGATCTGGATGAAGATCAAAGGTGGGAGCTGTCGAGCCCCGGCGAGGCTGCGATAGCGGTGGATCAGGCGATACCTTCAATGCCTGTGCCGCCGCCATCGCAGCCTCGCTAAAGCTCGACAGCTCCCACAAGGGATTGGCGGCGGATTCGGGATTTCGGTCTGGATGAATGTCGAGCCCTACCTGGCCTCAAGCCTCAATCAACGGCAATACCTCGTCCGCCCAAGCCAGCCAGCTTTCTTCGAGCATGATTCCACGCCGCAGCACCATATATTGCAGGCGCTGTGCAGTGGTTAAAGACGTGGATGAAAAGTCACGCTGTTCAATCTGCCGATACGTCTCAAGCAGTGCCTGATGCTGCTTGATCAGGCGCTGGACCTCATCCCCCAGACCCAGCGGGCCAATCACCGCCTCGGCACGCAGCTTGATCAGCAGTGCCTGGCTCTGATCCCCCGTTTCTTGCGGCTCGCCCGCCCAGCGCATCAACTCGGCGCGCCCCGCAGGCAGCACCTGGTAGGTTTTTTTGCGCCGTTTGTCATCCTCAGGGCCATCGTGCGCCACGAGCCAGCCGGCGCTGACCATACGGCCCAGCTCACGATAGATTTGCTGATGGGTGGCTTGCCAGAAATAACCAATGGAGCGGTCGAACCGATTGGCCAACTCATACCCCGTCGAGGGCTTTTCCAGGAGTGAGGTCAGGAGTGCGTGTTGGATGGACATGGGGCGCAGTCTACCTCCGCGGTTCTGGCCCGGGCGAGCATGAAGTCGATGAAGGTCGAGGTCGCGCGGGTGTGATGGTGATCAGGCATGTAGAGCATATACATGTTGGTGCCGAAGATGCTCAGCCGCCAGGCGTCCAGTGCGGTAACCAGCGTGCCCTGGCGCACGTCATCCTGCACCAGGTAGTCCGGCACCAGCCCGACGCCCAACCCGGCCAATACGGCTTGGCGCAAGAACAGGAAGTTCTCCGAAATCAGGGTGGGCTCCAGCAGTACCTCATGCCGCTCCTCATTCAGGTAAGCGGCGACCCGCAATTGCCGGCCGACCACCGCCGCCGTAATCAGCGGCGCGGTGCGCAAGTCGCTGAGTTGCTCTGGCACACCATGCTCCTGGGCGTAGGCCGCAGAAACGCAGGCCACGTAGCGCAACACGCCCATGTCTCGCGCCACCAGGTTTTGCGGCGGCTCGGACATGACCCGTACCGCGATGTCCACTTCATCGCGCATCAGGTCTTCGACACGGTTTTCGAACATCACGTCCAGCACAATCCCGGGATACAGCCGCTTGAAATCGAGTAGCCAGTCAGCCATGACCCATTGCCCATAGCCACTTGGAACACTGACACGCACCCGGCCCTGCAGGCTCTGCCCCAGTGAAGACACCGACTCTTGCGCCGCCAGCAGCTCATTGCGGATGGCTCGCCCATGCTCATACAGGCGCAGACCGATCTCGGTCGGCTCGATGCGGCGCGTAGTGCGCCGTACCAGTTGCAAACCGATCGACTGCTCCAGGCGGCTGAGGTGGTAGCTGATGTTGGCCCGGCTGACCTTGAGGCGCCGTGCGGCCTCACTGAGGTTGCCTGCATCGATGATTTCGACCAGCAAGGTAAGCGACTTGAGGTCCATGGGCGATCACTGTCAAAGAATTTTGAACAGCCTGTCAACCAGAGCTGTGATTGTCAACGAAGCTTTGCCTTCCGATAATCCTTCGGATAATCAGCCGCTGAGCACCACAGGTGAAACCATGCGTGAACCGATTCTTGTGCACCGCGAAGGTGCCGTTCTAGTGCTGTCCAATAACAACCCCGGCGCACGTAACGCCCTCACGCCCGAGTTCTATGCCGCATTACCCCAGGCCCTGGCCCGGGCCGAGGCAGATCCGGCGATTGGCGCCGTGGTATTGACCGGTGTTGACGGTCATTTCTGCGCCGGCGGCGATCTGCATCGGCTGGCATTACGCCGGGCCATGACGCCGGCAGAGCGACGGGTCAACCTTGAAGGCCTGCATGACCTGATCCGCTCGATCCACACCTGCAGCAAACCGGTGATCGCCGCCGTCGAAGGGGCAGCCGCCGGGGCCGGCCTGTCGATTGCGCTGGCGTGCGACATGCTGGTAGCGGCTCGCAATGCTTCGTTTTCGGTGGCCTACGTCAAGGTTGGCCTCACCCCGGATGGTGGCGCCACGGCATTCCTCGCCGAATTTGTCTCGCGCCAGGTACTGACGCAACTGTGCCTGACCGGTGATCGTATCAGCGGTGAACGCCTGCATGCCCTGGGCGCGGTGAATACCCTGGCCGAGCCCGGTGAGGCGCTCGCGGCGGCCATCACGCTGGCAGCCCGGGTTGGCGCAGGCCCACAGCGGGCAATGGCGCGGATCAAGAGCCTGTGCCGTCAGGCCGGCAGCGCAAGCCTGGAGCAGCAGTTGGAACTGGAAGCCACCCATATGGTGGAGTCCATGGGTGACGATGAGGCTGGCGAGGGGATTGCAGCGTTCTTCGACAAGCGGCCTGCAGACTTCCTGGCCTTACGAAAAACCAATCAATAATTCCGCACAGCGAAATAACATTCCATATATTTGACATCCCGCCGTATTGCATGCAAATCTCCAGCGAGATGGCACTCGCCATACCGCCCGCATATCGATTAACCCAGACTCATAACAATAGGGTTTTAGAATGTTCAATCATCACCTGCCCCATTGGCCGGAGGGTGCGCCCCACCACCTGACACTGCCGGACACCAGTCTTTTCTGTAACCTGGAGATCGCTGCCCGGCGTTATCCACAAAAGACCGCGATCATTTACTACGACACCCTCATCACCTACGCCCAGTTGCTTGATGAGGTCGAGCGGTTGGCCGGGTATTTCCAGTCCCAAGGGATCAAGCGTGGCGACCGGGTGCTGCTGTTCATGCAGAACTCGCCTCAATTCATCATCACCTACTACGCCGCCTTGCGCGCCGACGCCATGGTGGTACCGCTCAACCCCATGAGCCGCGCCAGCGAACTGGAACACTACCTGCAAGATACTGACGGCGAGATCGTCGTCTGCGCTCAGGATCTCGCGCCTTTTGTCACGCCGCTGCTCGGCCGCTTCAAGCTGCGCCAGGTGCTGACGACCGCCTATTGCGAATACCTGCGCCAGCCCACCGACCTGCCCCTGCCGCCCGAATTGCTCGTTGCGGTACAAACCGCGACGTTGCCTGGCGTGGTGCGCTGGCAGGCTGCACTCGATTGCGGCCAACAGCCCGGCCCGCACCTCAGTGGCGCGGACGATCACTGCGTGATGCCTTACAGCTCCGGCACCACCGGCGTGCCCAAGGGTTGCCTGCACACCCATGCATCAGTGATGGCGACGACCGTGCATCGCCAGGCCTGGACTAACCGCACTTGCGAAGACGTGGTACTGACCACACTGCCGCTGTTCCATGTCGCCGGCATGCAGTCGTCGATGAACGGGCCGATTTTCAGTGGCGCCTGTGTGGTGGTCATGACCCGTTGGAACCGCGAAGTCGCCGCGCAGTTGATGCAACGTTATCGCGTCAGCAACTGGTCCAATATCGTCACCATGGCCGTGGATTTCCTGACCCAGGACGGGCTTGATCGCTATGACTTATCGAGCCTCAACTACATTGGCGGTGGCGGTGCGGCGATGCCCGGCCCGGTCAAGGACAAGCTCAAACAGCTATTGGGCCTGGACTACATCGAAGGTTACGGCATGACCGAAACCATGGCAGCGACCCATATGAACCCCAAGGCGCGCAGCAAATCCCAATGCCTGGGCATTCCGGCGTTCGACGTGGACTCGCGCGTTATCGATAGCACGACTGGCCTGGAACTGGCGCCCCACGAGGTGGGGGAAATCGTCTGCCGTGGCCCGCAAATTTTCAAAGGCTACTGGCGGCTTCCGCAAGACACCGAAAAAGCCTTTATCGAACTGCAAGGTAAACGTTTCCTGCGTACCGGCGACCTCGGTTACTACGACGAAGACGGCTACTTCTTCATGGTCGACCGTATCAAGCGAATGATTAACGCCTCCGGCTACAAGGTCTGGCCTTCGGAAGTCGAAAGCCTGATGTACCGCCATCCGGCGATCAAGCAGTGCTGCGTCATCTCCTCCCCCGACGCACGCCGAGGGGAAGCCGTCAAAGCCCTGGTGACCCTGCACCCCGAGCGACAGGACACCACGGCCGACGACATCACCGAGTGGTGCAAGGCCAATATGTCGGCCTACAAAGTCCCGGCCACCATTGAGTTTCGTGAGCATCTGCCGCAATCCGGCGCCGGCAAACTGCTATGGCGCCAGTTGCAGGATGAAGAATGGGCCGCCCACGCCCCCACCAGTACTGGCACAGGAAACTGATTGATGTCTGACGCCGTTATTGTCTCCACCGCACGTACCGCCCTCGGCAAATCCTACCGGGGTGCCCTGAACAACACCCACAGCATCGACCTGGCCGGGCATGTGATCCAGCACGCCGTGGCCCGGGCCGGGATTGACCCGGGGCTGATTGAAGATGTGATCCTCGGCGCGACGTTTCATGAAGGCGCCCAGGGCAAGAACATGGCGCGCCTGGCAGCCATTCGTGGCGGGTTGTCCACCACCACGGCGGGGTTGTCGATCAACCGTTTTTGCAGTTCGGGCCTGCAAGCCATTGCCCTCGCGGCCCAACGTATCGTGTCGGAGAAAGTCCCGGCGATGATTGCCGGCGGCGTGGAATCCATCAGCCTGCTGCAAAACGACAAGCTCAATACTTATCGCGGGCAGAACCCGTGGCTGCTGGAGCACAAGCCTGAGCTTTATCTGTCGATGATTGAAACCGCCGACATCGTTGCCCATCGCTACAACATCAGCCGCGAGGCCCAGGACGAATACGCCCTGCTCAGCCAGCAGCGCACCGCCGCCGCCCAGGCCGCTGGGTTGTTTGATGATGAGATTGTTCCCTTCAGCACCCGCATGCTGGTCAAGGACAAACACAGCGGCGAGGTCAGTGAACAGGCGGTAACCCTGACCCAAGACGAGTGCAACCGCCCCTCCACCACCCTGGCCAACCTGGCCTTGCTGGAGCCTGTGCGCGGAGCCGGGCAATTCATCACGGCGGGCAACGCCAGCCAGTTGTCTGACGGGGCATCGGTATGCCTGGTCATGGACAGTCTGTATGCCGAACGCAACAACCTCGAACCGCTGGGGATTTTCCGCGGTTTTGCCGTGGCCGGTTGCGAGCCGGACGAGATGGGCATCGGCCCGGTCTACGCCATCCCGCGCCTGCTTAAGCGCAACGGCCTGAAAATCGACGATATCGACTTGTGGGAACTCAATGAAGCCTTCGCCTCGCAGGTAATCTACTGCCGTGAAAAACTGGGCATTCCCCTAGAGAAGATCAACGTCAACGGCGGCTCCATCTCCATCGGTCATCCTTATGGTGTCACCGGCTCACGCCTGACCGGCCATGCCCTGATCGAAGGCAAACGGCGCGGCGCCAGATATGTGGTAGTGACCATGTGCATCGGCGGCGGACAAGGCGCTGCCGGCTTGTTCGAGATCGTCTAAAAACCGAGCCAAAGCGCGAAGCTGCATTCCCTGTGGGAGCGGGCTTGCTCGCGAAGGCGGTGTGTCAGTCAATTGATTCGTTGGCTGATACACCGCATTCGCGAGCAAGCCCGCTCCCACACTAGTATGTAGTGGCTTCAGTCAAGCCGCTCGATCACACAGGCAATGCCCTGGCCAATCCCGATGCACAGGCTCACCAGCGCGTAGCGCCCTTGCTGGCGCTCCAGGCTACGCAAGGCCGTCAGGGCCAAGCGGGCACCCGAGGCACCCAGCGGGTGGCCAATGGCAATCGCACCGCCCTGGGCATTCAAACGCGGATCGTCAAAGGCCAGGCCCAACTCTTTGGCGCACCCCAGTACCTGGGTGGCGAAGGCCTCATTGATTTCAATCACATCCATATCCGCCAGGCTGAGCCCGGCACGCGCCAAGGCCTTGCCAATGGCCGGTACCGGCCCCAGGCCCATCACCCGCGGCGCAACCCCCGCGACCGCACCGGCCACGATCCGCGCCCGTGGCTTGACCCCGTACCGCTCACCGATCGCACGGTTGCCAACGATCAGCGCCGCCGCCCCATCGTTGATCCCCGAGGCATTCCCCGCCGTGACCACGCCACCGTCGAACAGCGCCCCCAGCCGGGCAAGCGCCGGCTCATCGGTGGACGGCCGTGGGTGCTCATCAGCCAGTACCTCCTTGGGCGGCAACTTGCGCCCTTGCGGTACCCGCACCGGCATCAGTTCCCCGTCATAAAAACCCTCGGCCAGCGCCTTGGCATACAGCGCCTGGCTGCGCGCCGCGAACGCATCACTGTCGGCACGGCTGATGCCCAGATCGCGCGCAATGTTATCGGCGGTTTGCGGCATGCTGTCGGCACCGAATTCGGCCTCGATCAGCGGGTTGGGAAAACGCGCACCGATGCTGCTGTCGAAGACCTGGAAGGCCCGGGAAAACGCCGCCTCGCTCTTGCCGACAACAAACGGCGCACGGCTCATGCTCTCGGTGCCGCCAGCGATAAACAACTGGCCTTCATCGCAACGGATCATCCGATTCACATCCAGCAACGCCGCCAGCCCCGAGCCGCACAAGCGGTTGACGGTCAGGCCCCCCGTGGTCAATGGCAACCCCGCGAGCAATGCCGCATTGCGGGCAACGTTGCGCGCATCTTCACCGGCCTGGCAGGCACACCCCGCCACGACGTCTTCATAGTCGGCGCCAGCGAACGGGCTGCGCGCCACCAGGGCGCGAATGACTTCGCCCAGCAAGTCATCGGGGCGCACGCTGGCCAAGGCACCGGCGCTGCGACCAAAAGGTGTACGCAGGCCATCATAGATATAAGCGGACATGGTTATTGCTCCTGCACAGCAGAGGGATGATCAGGGGATTGCAGGCTCAGGCCCAGTTGCACCCGGCGACGCAGCCAGGGGCTGGGGCGGTAGCGCGGCTCTTCATAACAACCTTGAATGCCGCGCAACACCGTGAGGATCTTGTCTGCACCATAGAATTCGGCGAAGGCCAGCGGGCCGCGCGGATAACCCAGCGCCAGCATCACCGCACGGTCGAGGGTGGCCGGGGTGGCGATGCCACGCTGGACGATTTCCGCCCCCAGGTTGGCCACGCAGGCCACCACGCGCTGGATGATGAAACCGGGCGAGTCATTGATCACTTCCACCGGCACGCCGCTGCTGCCAAGGGCCTGCACCGCCTGGGCTTCCAACGCAGGCTCAAGCGCCGGTTGGCGCATCAACACCAGGCGCTTGGAGAAATCGCAGAAGGTGTCCAGGGCCAGGGTGCGCTCAGCCGGTAAACCCAGGCGCGCAATCATGCTGCTGGCATCTTCGCCCAATGGGGTAATCAGGCAGATCGCGTTGGCCGGTGGTTGAACGGCCTCTTCAAGCGTCGCCCCGCCAGCGGCGAGCAAGGTTGCCACCTCAGCGCGCACGTGCGGCTCCTGGCTGTCGAGCCAGAAGGCACGCTCGACCGCTACAGCCGCTCGCTTGAGCGGTGGCGAACGCAGCTGCTGGCCGTCGACATACCGATAGAAACCATGCCCGTCACTCTTGCGTCCCAGCAAACCGGCGGCCACGCGCTGGGCTGCCAGGTAGGAAGGCGTGTAGCGGGGGTCACCATAAAACTGCGCGTAGATCGACTCCATCACCCCGTGGGAAATGTCCAGCCCGGTGAGGTCAAACAACTCGAAAGGCCCCATGCGAAACCCCGGGCCATCGCGCAGGATGCGGTCGATCTGTTCGACATCGGCGATGTTCTCGCCAAGGATGCGCAAGGCTTCAGTGCCATAGGCGCGACCAGCATGGTTGACCAGAAAACCCGGTGTGTCCGGGGTTTGCGCCGCAAAGTGGCCCGCTGCCTCGGCCAACGCGCACAAGCGCTCTACCACCTGCGCCTGGGTACGTTCACCGCGCACCACCTCGACGATCTTCATCAGCGGCACCGGGTTGAAGAAGTGAAACCCGGCCACCCGTTCAGGGTGCTGGCAACCGCTGGCAATCTGCGTGACGGACAACGAAGACGTGTTAGTCGCCAACACGGCGCTCGGCGCAACGATGGCCTCCAACTGGCGAAACAGCCCTTGCTTGGCCTCCAGGTTCTCGACGATGGCTTCGATCAACAGATCGCAACCGGCCAAGGCTTCCAGGCTGTCAGCCGGCTGCATGCGCGCCAGGGTCTGCTCCAATTGCTCGGGGTTGAGCTTGCCCTTGGCCACCTGGCGCGCCAACCGGTCTTTGTTAAAGCTCAGCGCCTGCTCGACCGCCTCGGGACGCACGTCATACAGCAGCACCTCGCAACCTGCCGTCGCAAACACCTGAACAATGCCACGCCCCATGGCGCCACTGCCAATCACACCGATACGTGAAAACATGGTTTCTCCGATTTTATGTTTCGCTGTGCAGAACCTAATTCCATATTGACTAGAATACTAATTATTGTCAGGCTCAACTTCAATCTAAAAACGGCTCTTTGCGGAACATACCGTGCGTAGCAAGTGCCGCCGCTCACCCCATAACAAAAAGAGAACACACCATGACCGTCTCACCACCCTGCGACCTGCAAGGCCTATTCAGTGGATTCGCTGCGTACCTGGGCCTTGATCTGGTTGAATACGGCCAGGCGCAAACCGTCATCGCGTTGCTGGTCAACCCCGAGCATCTCAACCAGGCCGGCAACCTGCACGGCGGTGTGATAGCGGCCATGGCCGACGCGGCGCTGGGCATGTGCGGCACCTGGAATATCGACCCGGACCTGTGGCGCTTGTCCCTGACCCTGTCACTGAACATCAATTACATGGCTCCCGCCCCCGCAGGCAGTCGGGTGCGGGTCATTGCCCGGGTGCGGGGCGGTGGGCCGAAAATCTACATGGCCGCTTGTGATGTGCTCGATGCCGAGGACAACCTGCTGGCCAGCGCTGAAGGGGTGTTCAAACGCAGCCGCCTGCGGCGCCTGCCCGCGTGAAGCTGACACGCCTGCTGCCACTGGCCCTGCTCTGCGAACTGATTGCCCTGGGCACACGTACCACTGCGTTCAGCCTGATCGCGGCGCTGCTGTTCGGTTTGTTTTTTATCCGTCACTGGCAGTCGCTCATGCCCTACCCTCGGCGCCTGGGCCTGGCGACGCTGGCGCTGCTCGCGATATGGCTGGTCAAGGCCCCACTGGACCTGCCCACCGTCCAGCGCATCAGCAGCGCGGCCGCCTATTACGCGGCGTTCATTGGTGGCCTGGGGCTGATGGGTTGCCTGGTCAAACGCCTGCCGGCACTGCGCGAGGTGCATCGTTTTTTGTTGCGTGGACCACGGGCCCTGCTCTATCCGCGCTACTTGCTGGCGGCGCTCGGGTTGGGGTCAATCCTCAGTTTCGGCATGCTCAACCTGATGTGTTCAACCCTGCACAGTTACCTGCAACACTTTGCCCCCGATCACCCGGCCCAACGCGATGGCCAGCGAGGTGTTCTGACCGCTGCCATTCGCGGCTTTGCCCTGGTGCCGTTAATCGCGCCAACCAGCATTGTGGTGGCGATCATTACCCGTGAAGTCCCCAGCCTAACCTGGACCGACCTGTTGCCTTACGGCGTGATCGCCACGGTGCTGCTGATGCTCATTGGCGCACGCACGGAAAACCGCCATTTGCAGACATTGGTGGATGAGTCGCCAGAAATCCCCGCAGCCTCGCTCACGCCTCTGGTCCTTGGCACGGCCTTGGGCATTGGCGCGATTGTCGCGCTGGCAAGCTTCAGTTGGCTGAACATCACCCAGGCGTCGTTGGTGGTGGTGCCGCTGCTGGTCAGTGGCTGGTTGTTCCTTGAAAGCCCTGGCAAAGCCTACGACGAATTGGCCGAGCATCTGGCGGGCATGCGCAATGAGGTCTTTATCTTCGGCTGTTCCGCGCTGTTCGGCGCGCTGTTCAATCAACTGGTGTCCCTGGATCAACTGGTGCCGCTACTGGGCGGTTCCTCCCAGGTATTTGTGCTGCAATGCATTGCCCTGCTGGGTATCGTCGGGCTCGCGCTGATCGGCATTGCGCCGATTATTACCCTGAGCATTTGTGCCGGCTTGCTGGCCCAATTGCAGGCGGCCGGTGTCAACCCTCTGGGCCCCGCCGTCAGCCTGGTCTGCGCCTTCTCCCTGGCGATGCTGCTCTCGCCCTTTGGCCCCGCCGTGCTGATCCTCGCGCGTACCGCAGGCACCTTGCCGTGGACGATTGTCCTTACCTGGAATGGCCGCTTTGCGCTGATCGCCATCCCGGTATTACTCGCCCTGTCCTGGGTCGTGCAATGGAACCATTAGCGGAACAGGATTCCGCTATGCTGCCATTTCGCGCGACTATATAAGTCATTGCATTGAAATCACGCCGGTTACTGCCCACACTGCCTGGCATTATCGGCTAACCTCTTCCACTGCCAGCCCGCTGCCCACATGAGCCTCCATGACTGAAGAAATCGAAACGCCCGAGAACGAACCCAAGGACCGGAAATTCGTCGAGGCCCTGAGTCGGGGTCTCGAAGTGTTGCGCGCGTTCACCCACGGCAACGTCACCCGGGGCAACCAGGACATCGCGCGGATTACCGGGCTGCCCAAGCCCACGGTTTCGCGCCTGACCTACACCCTGACGCAGCTTGGCTACCTGAGCTACAACCAGGACGTGGAAAAGTACCAACTCGACTCCGGGGTGCTGGCCCTGGGGTATGCCTATGTCAACAACCTGCGGGTCCGCCAGTTGGGCAAACCGCTGATGGACGAGTTCGCACGGCGCACCAACACCACCGTTGGCCTCACCTGCCGCGATCGGTTGTCGATGATTTATGTGGAAAGCTGCCGCCCACCCGACGTGGCCAGCCTGCGCATGGAAGCCGGCGTGCGCCTGCCCCTGAGCACTACTGCGGCGGGCCGTGCCTACCTGGCCGCCACCCCGGAAAACGAGCGGGCACACCTGATCGGCGAAATTGCCAAGAAGGCCGGTGACGAATGGCCGGCCCTGGAAGCCTCGCTGAACGAATCGTTTCGCGAGTATGAGGAGTTCGGTTTTTGCCTGTCCCTCGGCGAATGGGACCGCAACGTCAACGCCGCTGGCGTTCCGCTGCGCCTGACCGACGGCAGCATCATGGCCCTGACCTGTGGCGCGCCGAAATTCCAACTGCCGACCGACACCCTGCAAAGCTCCCTGGCCCATCAACTGGTGATGTTGGCCAGGGACATCGAAAGCCTGGGCGCCTGATCGCCATGGGTCCTGCAGGCGCGAAACTGTTCGCGCCTGCAGGACCCATTTACAGGCTACCGCTCAACTCGGGAACCGCCTCGAACAAGTCCGCCACCAGGCCGTAATCAGCCACCTGGAAGATCGGCGCTTCTTCGTCCTTGTTGATCGCAACGATCACTTTGGAGTCTTTCATACCGGCCAAATGCTGGATCGCGCCGGAGATACCGACCGCGATGTACAGCTGTGGCGCAACGATCTTGCCGGTCTGGCCGACCTGCATGTCGTTGGGTACGAAGCCTGCGTCGACCGCCGCGCGCGAAGCGCCGACCGCCGCGCCCAGCTTGTCGGCCAGGGCGTACAGGTGCTTGAAGTTGTCACCGTTCTGCATGCCACGACCGCCGGAAACGACGATCTTGGCAGCGGTCAGCTCAGGGCGGTCCGACTTGGCCAGTTCTTCGCCAACAAAGCTGGAAGTGCCAGCATTGTGCACAGCCGCAACGGCTTCAACGGCAGCCGAACCCCCTTCCGCGACAACCGGGTCGAAGCCGGTGGCGCGTACGGTGATGACTTTGACGGCAGCTGTCGATTGCACGGTGGCAATGGCGTTACCGGCGTAGATCGGGCGCTTGAAGGTGTCGGCGCTTTCCACCGAAACGATCTCGGAGATCTGGTCGACGTCCAGCTGCGCGGCAACGCGTGGCAGGATGTTTTTGCCGTTGGAGGTAGCGGCAGCCAGGATGTGGCTGTAGGAAGCGCCAAGCTCTGCAACCAGAGGCGCGACGTTTTCCGGCAGTTGGTGCGCGTAGGCAGCGTTGTCAGCCAGCAGTACTTTGCTCACGCCAGCTACTTTTGCTGCGGCTTCAGCCACGGCGCCAGCGCCTTGACCGGCGACCAGTACGTGGATGTCGCCACCGATTTTGGCGGCGGCAGCAACGGTGTTCAGGGTGGCCGGGGCCAGCACCTTGTTATCGTGTTCGGCGATTACGAGGATAGTCATGATCAGATCACCTTCGCTTCGTTTTTCAGTTTCTCGACCAGTTCAGCCACCGACTTGACCTTGATCCCCGCGCTGCGTGCAGCTGGCGCTTCGACTTTGACGGTCTTGTTGGTGGAGGCGGTGGAAACGCCCAAAGCATCAGGAGTCAGCACTTCAAGAGGCTTTTTCTTGGCTTTCATGATGTTTGGCAGGGACGCATAACGCGGCTCGTTCAAACGCAGGTCGGTGGTGACGATGGCCGGCAGTTTCAGGGAAACCGTCTGTGCGCCGCCGTCGATTTCGCGGGTCACGGCAACGCTGTCGCCGCTGACTTCGACTTTCGAGGCGAAGGTGCCCTGGCCATAACCGGTCAGTGCAGCCAGCATCTGGCCAGTCTGGTTGTTGTCGCTGTCGATCGCCTGTTTACCGAGGATCACCAGTTGTGGCTGCTCCTTGTCGACAACGGCTTTGAGCAGCTTGGCAACGGCCAGCGAGGTCAGTTCTTCAGCGGATTCGACGAGCACCGCGCGGTCGGCACCCAGCGCCAGAGCGGTACGCAGCTGCTCTTGAGCAGTGGATGGCCCTACG
>NZ_CVTS01000046.1:0-29985 GCF_900004755.1 Pseudomonas sp. 25 R 14
AGGCCTACAAACTGGTGGCGATCGGTACTTCCACCGGCGGCCCGGTGGCTTTGCAGCGCGTCTTGACCCAGTTGCCGGCCAACTTCCCGGCGCCCATCGTGCTGGTCCAGCACATGCCCGCGGCCTTCACCAAGGCCTTTGCCGAGCGGTTGGACAAGCTGTGCCGCATCAGCGTCAAGGAAGCCGAAGACGGCGATATCCTGCGCCCGGGTCTTGCGTTGCTGGCCCCGGGTGGTAAGCAAATGATGGTCGATGGTCGCGGCGCGGTGAAAATCCTGCCGGGCGACGAGCGCCTGAACTACAAGCCGTGCGTGGATATCACCTTCGGTTCGGCGGCCAAGTCCTACGGCGACAAAGTTCTGGCGGTGGTCCTCACCGGCATGGGCGCCGATGGCCGCGAAGGCGCGCGCCTGCTCAAACAGGGCGGCAGCTCGATCTGGGCCCAGGATGAAGCCAGTTGCGTGATCTATGGCATGCCCATGGCCATCGTCAAGGCTGACCTGGCTGACGCGGTCTACAGCCTGGATGACATTGGCAAGCACCTGGTGGAGGCCTGTCACTGATGGATGTGTTGAGCCTGGTTGGGATACTCCTGGCGTTTGTCGCCATCATTGGCGGCAACTATCTGGAAGGCGGCCATTTGGGCGCCCTGGCCAACGGTCCGGCGGCGCTGATCGTGATCGGTGGCACCGTCGGCGCGGCGCTGTTGCAGTCGCCTTTAAGCTCGTTCAAGCGGGCGATGCAGATCCTGGTGTGGATCATTTTCCCGCCGCGCGTGGACTTGGCCGGCGGCATCGACCGCGTGGTCAACTGGAGCCTCACCGCGCGCAAGGAAGGCCTGCTGGGCCTCGAAGGCGTGGCCGATGCCGAGCCCGACAGCTACGCGCGCAAAGGCCTGCAACTGCTGGTCGACGGCGCGGAGCCGGAAGCCATCCGCAGCATCCTTGAAGTGGACTTCTACACCCAGGAAAGCCGCGATATCAACGCGGCCAAAGTCTTTGAAAGCATGGGCGGCTACGCGCCGACCATCGGCATCATCGGTGCGGTCATGGGCCTGATCCACGTAATGGGCAACCTGGCCGACCCCTCGCAACTGGGCAGCGGCATTGCCGTGGCATTCGTCGCCACCATCTACGGCGTGGCCAGTGCCAACCTGTTGCTGCTGCCGGTTGCCAGCAAACTCAAATCCATTGCCATGCGCCAGTCCCGTTACCGGGAAATGCTCCTGGAGGGCATCCTGTCGATTGCCGAGGGTGAGAACCCGCGTTCCATCGAATTGAAGCTCCAGGGCTTCATGGATTGATGGGCATGAGCATGCGCCTCCCTCTCCCTGTAGGAGCGAGCTTGCTCGCGAAAACCCCGAGAGCGCTGCGTTTAACCTGCCAGCCAGCGTTATCGTTCGCGACTTTCGCGAGCAAGCTCGCTCCTACAGTTGATGTGTGTTGCGAGGGGGATTGCCTGTGAGCCGTCGCCGCCGTGAGCCTGAAGAGCACGTCAACCATGAACGCTGGCTGGTGTCCTACGCCGACTTCATCACCTTGCTGTTCGCGTTTTTCGTGGTGATGTACTCCATTTCCTCGATCAATGAAGGCAAATACAAGGTCATCTCTGAAGCCCTGGTCGGCGTATTCACCGACTCGGACCGGGCCCTCAAGCCGATTCCCATTGGCGATGAGCGGCCCAAGACCACGACCCCGGCCAAGCCCCTGGTCAAGGACAGTGAAGAGACCGACGCCGGCATCAGTGGCGGCAGCGACCCGCTCAAGAGCATCGCCGACGATATCAGCGCGGCATTTGGCGACCTGATCAGCTCCAACCAGATGACCATTCGTGGCAACGAGCTGTGGGTGGAGATCGAGCTCAACTCCAGCCTGCTGTTCGCCAGCGCCGATGCCCTGCCCAGCGATATTGCCTTCAGCATCATCGACAAGGTGGCGGCCATTTTGAAACCCTTCGACAACCCGATCCATGTCGAAGGCTTTACCGATGACCAGCCGATCCATACCGCACAATTCCCCACCAACTGGGAGTTGTCGTCGGCGCGTTCGGCGAGCATCGTGCGTATGTTGGCGATGCAGGGCGTAAACCCTGGGCGCCTGGCGTCGGTGGGGTATGGTGAATTCCAGCCGGTGGCCAATAATGCGACGGCCGAAGGCCGCGCGCGCAATCGCCGGGTGGTCTTGGTGGTGTCGCGTAACCTGGATGTACGCCGCAGCCTGACCGCGACGGGTGCGGCCAATGCACAACCTGATGCAGCAATGAAACGGGCTGGCACACAAACTGCACCGACGCCCGTAAAGCCGCCGGAACGCGGGAGTGCCGTCAATTCTCCGTCACCGGCTCTATAACCTCGTGCTATTTCTCGGTCGAGCCAGTGCCCACCGGGAGGAACAATCCGAATGAGAGTCTGGGCAGTTGCCAATCAAAAAGGTGGGGTCGGCAAGACCACCACCTCCATCGCCTTAGCCGGCTTGCTGGCCGAGGCGGGCAAGCGCGTGGTCATTGTCGACCTGGATCCCCACGGCTCGATGACCAGCTATTTCGGCTATGACCCCGATGCGCTGGAGCACAGCTGCTTCGACCTGTTCCTGCACAAGGGCAGCGTCCCCCAAGGCTTGCCCGGGCAACTGTTGTTGCCCACCAGCAACGACAAGATTTCGCTGTTGCCCTCCAGCACCGCGCTGGCCACCCTTGAGCGCCAATCGCCGGGGCAGAGCGGCCTGGGCCTGGTGATCGCCAAGAGCCTGGCGCAATTGTGGCAGGACTTTGACTACGCAATCATCGACAGCCCGCCATTGCTCGGCGTGCTGATGGTCAATGCCCTGGCGGCCAGCCAGCAACTGGTGATCCCGGTACAGACCGAGCACCTGGCGGTCAAGGGCCTGGAGCGCATGGTCAGCACCCTGACCATGATCAACCGTTCGCGCAAGCAGGCGTTGCCGTTCAGTATCGTGCCGACTCTGTTCGACCGCCGCACCCAGGCCTCCCTCGGCACCTTGCGTGTATTGCGTGACGCCTATCCAGAGACCATCTGGCAAGGCTATATCCCGGTGGATACGCGCCTGCGAGACGCCAGCCGCGCAGGTCTCACACCTTCGCAGTTCGACGGCAAAAGCCGTGGCGTCCTGGCTTACCGGGCCTTGCTCAAGCATCTGCTGGCCCAGCAACTTGTGGCACAGGTGGCATGAGATGAGCACACATTCAAGTCCACGGGGCATCGCGCCGATAACCTTTGAATACACGGTTAACGGGGCTTGCGCGTGGGCATACAGATGAGCCGTCCAGTCGATATCAAGAGCCGCCCGCAGCTGGCGTTGCAGTCCTACCTGGACGCGCTGCTGCAGGATGCCACCGAGGAAGAACTGCCCGAACCGATCCTGGTGCTGGACGAAGTCGAACCGCTGCCTGTTCTTGAGCCTGAGACCCAGTTGG
Source organism: Pseudomonas sp. 25 R 14 (assembly GCF_900004755.1). NCBI lineage: Bacteria > Pseudomonadati > Pseudomonadota > Gammaproteobacteria > Pseudomonadales > Pseudomonadaceae > Pseudomonas > Pseudomonas sp. 25 R 14. The sequence continues at coordinate 3,433 of NZ_CVTS01000046.1, forward strand.
ATGAGTTTCAATTGGCGGTCCTGGAAGAGCAGGCCCGCGATGCGGTGGTGATGCCTGTTGTGGTTGCGGTCGAAGTCCCGGCCCTGGAGGCGCCTGCGCCCCTGGTCCTGGTGCCGCCCGTGGCCGAGGTGCATCGCCCGCCAAGCATTACACCGCCACCGGTGGAGACGGATGGCCGGCCGTCCTGGGCCGCCGAGCCGTTTGAATGCCTGCTGTTCGACGTTGCCGGGCTGACGCTGGCGGTGCCGCTGGTGTGCCTGGGCTCGATCTACTCCCTGGAAGGCCAGGAATTGACACCGTTGTTCGGCCAGCCGGAGTGGTTCCTCGGGATCCTGCCGAGCCAGGCCGGCAACCTCAAGGTGCTGGATACCGCACGTTGGGTGATGCCCGACCGCTACCGCGATGATTTCCGCCAGGGCCTGCAATACGTGATTTCGGTGCAGGGCTACGAATGGGGGCTGGCGGTGCATCAGGTCAGCCGTTCGTTGCGCCTGGACCCCAACGAAATCAAATGGCGCAGCCACCGGGGCCAGCGGCCATGGCTGGCGGGCACGGTGATTGAACATATGTGCGCGCTGCTGGATGTCGCCGAATTGGCGGAGCTGATTGCCAGCGGCGCGGTAAAGGATCTGCCAGGTAACAAACGTACTTGATAAAAGACGCAGCGCCACGGCGCTGCCCAAGAAGAACACACGCCGTGCTCAACGGTATTTGAAGGGGTCAGGGGTATGAACAAGTCAGCGTCCGCACAGGGTTTGGATGATCCGATTCTGCAATGGGTGACCTTCAAGCTGGACAACGAGTCCTACGGCATCAACGTGATGCGCGTGCAGGAAGTATTGCGCTACACCGAGATCGCCCCGGTACCGGGTGCGCCGAGCTACGTACTGGGCATCATCAACCTGCGTGGCAACGTGGTGACGGTGATCGACACCCGCCAGCGCTTTGGCCTGATGCCGACTGAAGTCAACGACAACACCCGTATCGTCATCATCGAAGCCGACAAGCAAGTGGTCGGGATCATGGTCGACAGCGTCGCCGAAGTGGTTTACCTGCGTCAGTCGGAAGTCGAGACTGCGCCGAATGTCGGCAACGAAGAGTCGGCCAAGTTCATCCAGGGCGTGTGCAACAAGAACGGCGAGCTGCTGATTCTGGTTGAGCTGGACAAGATGATGAGCGAAGAAGAGTGGTCGGACCTGGAGAACATCTGATTGATGCTTGAGGTAGCGGTAATCGTCCTGGCCCTGCTGTGGGTCGGGACTCTGGTGGTGTTGCTGCGCCATATGCGCCAGCAACGCGAATTGGCGCTGCAACAGGCCGAGCGCGATGCCGTGCGCGACCAGCGCCTGCGCGAGATGGCCAAGCGCGTCGACAACTACCAGCAAAGCGCCGTGCGGGTAGGGGAGGACGTGCATGAACTGCGCGCCATCCTCGCTCCGTTACCCGACAAATTGTCGGCGCTGGAACAGCGTGACCCGGCCAACCTGTCCTTTGCCCAGGCGGCCAAGCTGGTAGGCATGGGTGCCACGGTGGACGAACTGACCCAATCCTGCGGCCTGACCCAGGCCGAGGCGCAGTTGATGAGCAAGTTGCACAAAAGCTGAGCTTGCCGCAGTTCCAATGTGGGAGCGGGCAAGCCCGCTCCCACATTTTTGATTGGGGTACACCTGCTGGGTTTCAGTAATCATCCCCGCGCGCGGTCACATCCCGCTCAGTCGGCTCAGCCTGAGGGTCATAGCCCACCGGGAACTTGCCCTTCAACGTCCAGGCGAAGGCAATAATCTCGGCAATGGTCCGGTACAACTCTTCCGGGATGCTGTCGCCCAGTTCCATGCGCGCCAGCAATTTCACCAATTCGGCGTTTTCATAAATCGGTACTTCATGTTCCCGCGCCAATTTGAGGATGGCTTCGGCCAGGGCGTCGTCGCCTTTGGCGGTCAGGGCGGGGGCGGCCTTGCCGTCGTATTTGAGGGCTATGGCCTGGCGTGGCGGGTTGGGATTTTTCATGCGGTTTCATCCACCCAGCGTTGTTCAAGCCCGGTCTTTGGCCCGCGTGGCGGGGTGCCGAGGTGGCAGTCGATGTCGCCGACGTTGAGGCCCGATGACACCAGGCGCTCGCGCAGGCTGCCCAGGTGGCTTTCGATCAGGCTGGCGGTGAAGGGGCGGGAGGCCCACAGCTGGCTGGAGAGTTTGCCCTCGCTCAGTTGTGCCTGGACCTGCAACGGGCCCAGGGGCTCCATGTCGAAGGCCAGTTCCACGCGCCACAGCATCTTTTTCGCGTCGCGCTCGATCTTGCGCTCGGGTTCGTCCTTGTCCGGCGCCGGTTCTTCGCGCTGGAACTTGACCTGCAACGGCACGATGTCCTGCAAGGTGCGCAGGGGGATTTCCATCTGCCAGGTGGTTTGCAGGCGACCATCGGCGGTGGTGCCGGTCTGTTCCAGGCTCGACAGTTGATGGCTCTGCAAGCGCGAGATGGCAGCGGCGGCCAGGCGCAGCAGGTTTTCCAGGCTGTTTTCACCGTCCAGGCGCTGCAACAGACGCTCCGGCAGCGGGAAACCGCCCGGCGCGGTGCGGGCGCCCACCTGGCCGAGGGTGCCCAGGGGGCTGCGCACGAAGCTGGGCAGCATCTGCGCCAAGGTGTTGGCGGCCAGGATTGCATTGAGGTTGGTGCTGGCGGGCAGGGCGGGCATCAGTTCGGCCACCAGGCGTAGCAGGCTGCCCTTCATGTCCAAGGGCGGGATCAGCGGGTTTTGCCCGGCCAGCAGTTTGGCTTCGAGGAGCGCGCCACTGTTGTGCAGCAACTGTGCGAGGACCTTGGGGTTGCTGACCTGGGTCAGGTCCGGCATCCCGGCCAGTACCCGTTCCACGGCGGCGCGCAGATCCGCTGGCAGTTCGGCATTGCGCGGCAGGTTTTGCAGGGCGTTGAGCAAACCTTCCAGCGAGCCCTGGCGGCTTTGCTGGGTTGCAAGCTGCTGGCTGATCGCCAGTTGATCCTGGCGTCCGCTCAAGGGCACGAAGTCCAGGGCCTGTGCGCCCTGGACCACGGCACTGAGCAAACTGCCGATGCGCAGCGGCTGCGGGCTTTCCAGGGTCAGGGTCGTGCCGCTCAACGCGTTGTTGAGCACCGATACCAGCGAGCGGTACAGCGCCGGCTGCCCGGCGCCCTGGGGCAGCATCTGCGAGGTCAGCACCTTGGCTTGCAACAACGTGCCCACCGGCAACTGGTTTGTGTCGATACGGGTCAGGGCCGCGACATTGGCACTCAAGGCCTGTTGCAGGCTGATCGCCAGGTCGCCCGAAGCCGTCTGGCTCACCGCCACGTTGCTGCCCAGGGGCAACGGTTGACTGCTGGCGGCCTGCACCAGGGTTTGCCGGCCACCTTCCAGGGTCAACTTGAGCAGCAGCTGAAAGGCTTCACCGCCTTGTTTGAGCGCCAAGACTTCGGCGTTCACGGTTTTCCCTGCATCGATCAACCCTGTCTGGGGTTCCAGCAGTTTCAGCAACTCACCCACCGCAGGCGCAGGCCTGGGCCCGGTAGCGGGTGCTGGGGGAAGGATCGGAAGGTTGATGTCACCGCTCATCGTGGCCGCCGTCTCAAGGAAATTGCCCTCTTTAGAGTAGGGCATCGCATGTATAATGCCGCCCGTCTGCAAAGAGCGGCGCAAAAACATCACAACTGATTGATCCAGCTCTCTAAAACAGGCCGCCAATGCGTTTATTCTGCATCTCTTTAACGGCCGTTCCACCGCCGACTTGAACCGTAAAGGCCCGCGATCTTGTGACCAGTCCACTACTTGAAGCCGTTGCGCTTGCCTGTGAGCGAGACCTGCGGATGCTGTTCGAACATCTCGAACTGCGTCTGGCGGGCGGCGACATGGTGCAGATCAGTGGGCCCAACGGCAGCGGCAAGACCAGTCTGCTGCGCCTGCTGGCTGGCTTGATGCAGCCGACGGCGGGCCAGGTACGCCTCAACGGCAAGCCCCTGCACGAGCAACGTACGGAGCTGGCGCGCAACCTGGTGTGGATTGGCCACGCCGCCGGCATCAAGGATGTGCTGACGCCTGAAGAAAACCTCAGTTGGCTCAGCGCCCTGCATCACCCGGCCGCGCGCGATTCAATCTGGCAGGCCCTGGCCGCCGTGGGCCTCAAGGGCTTTGAAGATGTGCCGTGTCACACCCTGTCGGCCGGCCAGCAACGCCGCGTGGCCCTGGCCCGCCTGTATCTGCCGGGCCCGCCGCTGTGGATCCTCGACGAACCCTTCACCGCCCTCGACAAACAAGGTGTGGCGCAACTTGAAGAACATCTGGCAAAGCACTGCGAACAAGGCGGCATGATCGCCCTCACCACCCACCACACCTTGACCCGCATGCCCGCCGGTTACCGTGAGCTGGATCTGGCACGGTGGTCGGTATGAGTGTATTTGCCCTGTTGGTCGCTCGCGAAGCGCGTTTGTTGTGTCGGCGCCCGGCTGAGTTGGCCAACCCGCTGGTGTTCTTCGCGATTGTCATCGCCCTGTTCCCTTTGGCGGTCGGTCCCGAGACTAAACTGTTGCAAACCTTGTCTCCGGGACTGGTGTGGGTCGCGGCACTTTTGTCCGTCCTGCTCTCGCTGGACGGGCTGTTTCGCAGTGATTTTGAAGATGGTTCCCTCGAACAGTGGGTCCTTTCGTCGCACCCCCTGCCTCTTCTGGTACTGGCCAAGGTACTGGCACACTGGGCCTTCTCCGGCCTGGCGCTGGTCCTGCTGGCGCCGCTGCTGGCGATGATGTTGGGCTTGCCTGCCGAATGCCTGCCGGTGTTGCTGGCCTCGTTGTTGCTAGGTACCCCGGTGCTGAGCCTGCTGGGGGCGGTGGGTGCGGCACTGACCGTCGGCTTGAAACGTGGTGGGCTGTTGCTGGCCTTGCTGATTTTGCCTTTGTATATCCCGGTGTTGATCCTGGGCAGCGGTGCCTTGCAAGCCGCGCTCATGGGGATGCCGGCGACCGGTTACCTCTTGTGGCTTGGCAGCCTGACCGCCCTGGCGGTAACCCTGACACCGTTTGCTATAGCGGCCGGCCTGAAGATCAGCGTCGGCGAATAATGAGGTCTGACTAGGCGTTGTCTTAGTCAGTAAAGACCCTAAGCTTCTTGCCACGACAAGAAGCAACCGTGATGGAAACAGCAATGAACTGGACCTGGTTTCACAAGCTCGGCTCGCCCAAGTGGTTCTATGGCATCAGCGGCAAAATGCTGCCCTGGCTCGCCATCGCCGCCTTCCTGCTGATCGGTATCGGCCTGGTCTGGGGCCTGGCCTTCGCGCCGCCGGACTACCAGCAGGGCAATAGCTTTCGCATCATCTATATCCATGTTCCTGCCGCGCTGCTGGCCCAGTCCTGCTACGTGATGCTGGCGGTGTGCGGCATCGTCGGGCTGGTGTGGAAGATGAAGCTGGCCGACGTCGCCCTGCAATGCGCGGCGCCCATTGGTGCGTGGATGACGGCTGTGGCGCTGCTGACCGGGGCGATCTGGGGCAAGCCAACCTGGGGTTCGTGGTGGGTCTGGGATGCGCGACTAACGTCCATGTTGATCCTGCTGTTTCTGTACTTCGGTCTGATTGCCCTGGGCAATGCCATCAGCAATCGTGAGAGTGCGGCCAAGGCTTGTGCGGTGCTGGCGATTGTCGGCGTGATCAACATCCCGATCATCAAGTACTCCGTGGAGTGGTGGAACACCCTGCACCAGGGCGCGACCTTTACCCTCACCGAAAAACCGGCGATGCCCGTGGAAATGTGGGCGCCGTTGCTGCTGATGGTCCTGGGCTTCTACTGCTTTTTCGGCGCGGTGCTGCTGATGCGCATGCGTCTGGAAGTGCTCAAGCGTGAAGCCCGCGCCAGTTGGGTCAAGGTCGAAGTACAAAACAGCCTGGGAGCCCGTGGATGAGCTTCGCCTCTTTCAGTGATTTTCTCGCCATGGGCCATCACGGCCTGTATGTCTGGACCGCCTATGGCATCAGCCTCGCGGTACTGGCCCTGAACGTTGTTGCGCCGATCCTGGCCCGCAAGCGTTACCTGCAACAAGAGGCGCGTCGTCTGCGCCGGGAGACCGAAAAGTGAATCCGCTGCGTAGAAAGCGTCTGTTGATCATCCTTGCCATCCTGGTGGGCGTCGGCATTGCCGTGGGCCTGGCCTTGAGTGCCTTGCAGCAGAACATCAACCTGTTCTATACCCCGACCCAGATCGCCAATGGCGAAGCGCCGCAAGACACGCGCATCCGTGCCGGCGGCATGGTCGAGGCTGGTTCCCTGAAGCGCTCCGGCGACTCCCTGGACGTGACCTTCGTGGTCACCGACTTCAACAAATCCGTGACCATCACCTACCGCGGCATCCTCCCGGACCTGTTCCGCGAAGGGCAGGGCATCGTCGCCCTCGGCAAGCTCAACGCCCAGGGCGTGGTGGTGGCCGATGAAGTGCTGGCCAAGCACGATGAAAAATACATGCCGCCGGAAGTGACCAAGGCCCTGAAAGAAAGCGGCCAATCCGCGCCAACCCCAGCCAAGGAGGGTTAAGCGATGACCTCTACATTGTTTATTCCCGAGTTGGGCCAGTTGGCGATGATCCTCGCCCTGTGCTTTGCCATCGTCCAGGCCATCGTGCCGCTGCTGGGCGCCTGGCGTGGTGATCGGCTGTGGATGAGCCTGGCGCAGCCGGCCGCCTGGGGGCAATTCGCGTTCCTGGCGTTCGCCTTCGCTTGCCTGACCTACGCCTTTATGACCGACGACTTTTCCGTCGCCTATGTCGCCAGCAACTCCAACAGCGCCTTGCCCTGGTATTACAAGTTCAGCGCCGTCTGGGGTGCCCACGAAGGTTCCCTGCTGCTCTGGGCCCTGATCCTCGGCGGCTGGACCTTCGCCGTGTCGGTGTTCTCCCGGCAGTTGCCGCAAGTGATGCTGGCGCGGGTGCTGGCGGTGATGGGCATGATCAGCATCGGCTTCCTGCTGTTCCTGATCATGACGTCCAATCCGTTCGAGCGGATCTTGCCGCAGATTCCTACCGATGGCCGCGACCTCAACCCGCTGCTGCAGGATATCGGCCTGATCGTCCACCCGCCTATGTTGTACATGGGCTATGTGGGTTTCTCCGTGGCCTTCGCCTTTGCCATCGCGGCCTTGCTCGGCGGGCGTCTCGACGCCGCCTGGGCACGCTGGTCGCGACCGTGGACCATCGTCGCCTGGGCCTTCCTCGGTATCGGTATCACCCTGGGCTCGTGGTGGGCCTACTATGAACTCGGCTGGGGCGGCTGGTGGTTCTGGGACCCGGTGGAAAACGCCTCCTTCATGCCCTGGCTGGTGGGCACGGCGCTGATCCACTCCCTGGCCGTCACCGAAAAACGTGGCGTGTTCAAGAGCTGGACCGTGTTGCTGGCCATTGCCGCTTTCTCCCTGAGTTTGCTAGGCACTTTCCTCGTACGTTCCGGCGTGCTGACCTCGGTGCATGCGTTCGCCGCCGACCCTGAGCGCGGTGTGTTTATCCTGATCTTCCTGCTGTGCGTGGTGGGTGGTTCGCTGACGCTGTTCGCCCTGCGCGCGCCGGTGGTCAAGAGCCACGTGGGCTTCAACCTGTGGTCGCGGGAAACCCTGCTGCTGGGTAACAACCTGGTGCTGATAGTCGCTGCCTCGATGATCCTGCTGGGCACCCTGTATCCGCTGGTACTCGATGCCCTGACCGGCGCCAAGCTGTCGGTCGGCCCGCCGTACTTCAACGCGCTGTTCATCCCGTTGATGGGCCTGCTGATGGTGGTGATGGCCATTGGCGTACTGGTGCGCTGGAAAGACACCCCGGTCAAATGGCTGTTGGGCATGTTGACCCCGGTGCTGCTGGGCAGTGCCGCCTTGTCGGTGATTGCCGGGATTGCCTACGGCGATTTCAACTGGGCGGTGCTCGCCACCTTCATGCTCGCTGCGTGGGTGCTGCTGGCCGGTGTGCGCGATATCTTCGACAAGACCCGCCACAAGGGCCTGATCAAAGGCCTGCCGACCCTGACCCGCAGCTACTGGGGCATGCAGATTGCCCACATCGGCATCGCCGTGTGCGCCCTGGGCGTGGTGTTGTCCAGCCAGAACAGCGCCGAGCGCGACCTGCGCCTGGCCCCTGGCGAGTCCATGGACCTGGCCGGTTACCAGTTCGTCTTTGAAGGCGCCAAGCACTTCGAAGGGCCGAACTTCACCTCCGACAAAGGCACCGTGCGCGTCGTGCGCAATGGCAAGCAAATCGCCGTGCTGCACCCGGAAAAACGCCTGTACACCGTACAGAGCTCGATGATGACCGAAGCCGGGATCGACGCCGGGTTCACCCGTGATCTCTACGTGGCCCTGGGCGAACCGCTGGGCGATGGCGCCTGGGCCGTGCGCGTACACGTCAAACCGTTTGTGCGCTGGATCTGGTTCGGCGGCCTGCTGACCGGTTTTGGTGGTCTGCTGGCCGCGATGGACCGGCGTTACCGGGTCAAGGTCAAGAGCCGGGTGCGTGAAGCCCTCGGCATGCAGGGAGCTGCGGTATGAAGCGTTGGTTGATGGTGTTGCCGCTTGCAGTGTTTTTGGTGGTTGCGGTGTTTTTGTATCGCGGCCTGTCCCTGGACCCGGCCGAGCTGCCGTCGGCGATGATCGGCAAGCCGTTCCCGGCGTTCTCGCTGCCGACGGTGCAGGGCGACAAAACCCTGACCCAGGCCGACCTGATCGGCAAGCCGGCGCTGGTCAACGTGTGGGCCACCTGGTGCATCTCGTGCCGCGTGGAGCACCCGGTGCTGAACAAACTGGCCGAGAAGGGCGTGGTGATCTATGGCATCAACTACAAGGACGACAATGCGTCGGCCTTGAAGTGGCTGGCCGAGTTCCACAACCCGTACCAGCTGGATATTCGCGATGAAGACGGCAATCTCGGCCTCAACCTCGGCGTCTACGGTGCCCCGGAAACCTTCTTTATCGACGCCAAGGGCGTGATCCGCGACAAGTTCGTGGGCGTGATCGACGAAGTGATCTGGCGCGAACAACTGGCGGCCAAGTACCAGGCCCTGGTGGACGAGGCCAAGCCATGAAGCGTTGGTTGACCGCCGCTGTATTGGTGCTGGGGCTGGTGGGTGTGGCCCATGCCGCCATCGACACCTATGAATTTGCCCGCGATGGCGACCGCGAGCGTTTCCGCGAATTGACCAAGGAACTGCGCTGCCCCAAGTGCCAGAACCAGGACATCGCCGACTCCAACGCGCCGATTGCCGCTGACCTGCGCAAAGAAATTTTCCGCATGTTGGGCGAAGGCAAGGACAACCAGCAGATCATCGACTTCATGGTTGATCGCTACGGTGATTTTGTGCGCTACAAGCCGGCGCTGACCGGCAAGACCGCTTTGCTCTGGTTTGGCCCCGCCGCCCTGTTGCTGGGCGGCCTGGTGGTCATGGCCGTGATCGTCCGCCGTCGCCGTGCGGCTCCCACCGATGGCTCCGACGCGCTATCTGCCCAAGAGCGCCAACGCCTCGACCAACTGCTGGACAAAAAAACTGATGATTGATTTCTGGCTCGCAGCTGGCCTGCTGCTCCTGGTTGCCTTGAGTTTCCTGTTGATCCCGGTGTTGCGCGTACGTCGCGCCCAGCGTGAAGAAGACCGCACCGCCTTGAACGTCGCGCTGTATCAGGAACGTGTCGCCGAACTGCAAACCCAACAAAGCGAAGGTGTGCTCAACGCGGCGCAACTCGACACCGGCCGCGCCGAAGCTGCCCGTGAATTGCTCGCCGATACCGAAGGCGTGGAAAAACCCCGCGAATCGCGCCTGGGCAAGCCGCTGCCACTGCTGGCCGCGGTGCTGGTGCCGGTATTGGGCCTTGCGCTGTACCTGCATTACGGCGCCATCGACAAGGTTGAACTGACCCGCGAATTCGCCGAGCCGCCGGTGTCTCTTGCTGATATGACCCAGCGCCTGGAACGGGCGGCTGCGGCGCAACCGGATTCGGCCGAAGGCCTGTACTTCCTGGGCCGCGCCTACATGGCCCAGGACCGTTCGGCCGATGCGGCGAAAGTCTTCGAGCGCGCCGTAGCCCTGGCCGGTCGCCAGCCCGAATTGCTCGGGCAGTGGGCCCAGGCGCAGTATTTTGCCGACAACAAACAGTGGTCACCCAAGCTTCAGGCCCTGACCGACGAAGCGCTGAAGCTCGACCCGAAGGAAGTCACCAGCCTCGGCCTGCTGGGTATCGCCGCCTTTGAAGGGCAGCGTTACCAGGAAGCCATCGACTACTGGAACCGTCTGTTGGCCTTGTTGCCGGAGAAAGACAACTCCCGCGCCGCGCTGCAAGGCGGCATCGACCGCGCAGCCGAGAAGTTGAAAGAGGGCGGCGGTACCGTCGCACCGACTGCCAAGACCGCCGTGATGAAAGTCCGGGTGGACCTGGCGGCCGACGTCAAAGCCCGCGCTCTGCCGACTGACAGCGTCTTCATCTTCGCCCGTGCCGTTTCCGGCCCGCCCGCGCCACTGGCCGCCAAGCGCGTCACCGTGGCTGACCTGCCGGTGACCGTCGAACTGGGCGATGCCGACGCGATGATGCCGCAGTTGAAACTGTCCAACTTTCCCGAAGTCCAACTGGTTGCGCGCATTTCACGGGCCGGTCAACCGACTGCCGGCGAGTGGATCGGGCGCAGTCAACCCCTGGCCAGCAGCACCACCGCGACCCAGCAGTTGACCATCGACAGTCCGGACAAATAATTTCGAGGAAACCCCCATGACCGCCATCGCTCGTATCACCCTGCTCAGCCTGGTATTGGGCCTGAGTGCTTGCGCGGTCCACCGGCCACCTCCTGCCCCTACGGGCCCGACCATTCCACCGTCGGGTCCGTCGACCAAACCGGTGACCAAACCTTCCGGCCCGGTCACCGCCCCACCCAAAGCACTGCCTACTTCCTCTCCCACCTTCGCTCCGCCCCCGGGCGCTGCCAGCCACTGGGACGGCAAGATGGGCGTCTACGTGCTGGACGAACAACCGGACACTTTCTACCGCCAGCGCACCTACTACCGCTGGAGCAACGGCTGGAGCCGCTCCATCAGCCCGAACGGGCCATGGGAAGAGACCAATGTGCAGGGTGTACCGCCGGGGTTGAGTAAGCACTACGCGCAATGACAAAAGGCGACCTTCGGGTCGCCTTTTTCTTTCCCGCCTGGAACACCGCTACCCATGCCATCACCCTTCTACTGTAGGAGCTGGCTTGCCAGCGAAAAACTCCCAGACGCTGCGGTCATCCTGAATGCCCGCGTCATCGTTGATGTCCATCGCTGGCAAGCCAGCTCCTACAGGGACTCGCTTGGTCATCAGGCCGCTGGGCATTCCCGGTGCAACGCTGCGTCCACCAACAACTGCGCGATCTCGATCAACTGCACCACCGCCAGTACTTGCTTACGGCTGGAGCCTTCAAGATGCTCGGTGCAGTCGTATGCACTGGCCGCCGCCGACTCGAGAATTTCACAGGCGTTGCTTAACGCTTCTTCGGTGCTGAGGCCGGCACGTACGGTGAAGAGCTTTTCTGATGGGGTACAGACAGGCTGCGAATGCAGTTCGTAATGCTTGAACGCGCGTTGGGCGGCTTCGTGGAGTTTGCTGTCGTTCAGGGAGTAGGGCGGGCTAGGCGTGACTTTTTTCATGCAGTAAATCTCCATTCAATTGGAGCTCACCACATCCGCGACCAAGCAGAAAGGTGGCGAGCTGTACGCAGGTTGGTCGACCAGGGAATGGAAACCCGGCAGGGCCTAAGCCCTCCCACGCACAGTTCGCCATAACGCGAACACAATAATGCCGCTCGCGCGGCACTGTGCGCCATTCTAACCCGGGCGACCAAACCCGATCGCTGATGAGCAGCGACTGCGAGAGGCTAACGATGCGTTATAACAACTGCAAGCCACAGAGGTCGTAGGAAAAGCCGCATATATGGTGCATTGGAAAAGCCCTTCAGCTATCCCAACCTTTTGACTTGAAATCCAATCAAAATGTGGGAGCGGGCTTGCTCGCGAATGCGGTGTGTCATTCAACACATCCAGCGACTGACTCACCGCTTTCGCGAGCAAGCCCGCTCCCACAAGGGGGCGGCGGCTTCAAGAAACACGTGCCTGCGTCATTCCAACCTTTCACAAAACCTTAACCAAACCGTCCCCCTCCCGTCATGTGCAAGTCATAGGTCTGACACCTGCCGCGCCTACTGTCGTTTGAACTCAAACACAGCCATGGAAGGCTGTTCAAACCAAGACAGAGAAGCCCATGACTCCCGCTATCCATGTCGATCACCTGAACAAGACCTTTGCGAAGAAAACCGCACTGGTCGACCTCGAACTCACCATCGCCACGGGTGAGATGGTCGCGCTGATTGGTGCGTCCGGTTCCGGCAAGTCCACGTTGTTGCGCCATTTGGCGGGCCTGGCCTGTTGCGACAAGGGCAATGGCGGCAGCGTCAAGGTGCTGGGCCGGGAGGTGCAGGCCAGTGGGCGGTTGAATGGCAAGGTGCGCAGGTTGCGGGCAGATATCGGCTATATCTTCCAGCAGTTCAACCTGGTCAATCGCCTGAGTGTGATCGACAACGTGCTGCTCGGTTGCCTGGGCCGCATGCCGCGCTGGCGCGGCAGCCTCGGGTTGTTCAATGCCGAGGAAAAGCAATGTGCCATGCAATCCCTGGCGCGGGTCGGCCTGGCGGACCTGGCCCAGCAACGCGCCTCCACCTTGTCTGGCGGCCAGCAGCAACGCGTGGCGATTGCCCGGGCGTTGACCCAGCGTGCCGAAGTGATCCTCGCCGATGAACCCATCGCCTCACTCGATCCGGAGTCGGCGCGCAAGGTCATGGAAATCCTCGCCGACATCAATCGCCGTGACGGTAAGACCGTGGTGGTGACCCTGCATCAAGTCGATTACGCCATGCGTTATTGCCCGCGTGCCGTGGCGCTCAAGGGTGGGCGCATTCATTTCGACGGGCAGGGTAGCGCGATGAGCAGCCAGTTCCTCAACGATCTGTACGGTGCCGATGTCGACGCCAGCCTGATGATTTGCGACCAGTCCCGCCACGCCGAGCTGCCCCAACGGCTGGCCCTGGCACGCGCTTGAACCCTTACTCACGAGCCACAGGAGCCTGTTCCATGTTGAACCGTATCGGTCATGTTTTTCTGTCTGCGGTGTTGTTGGCCAGCGTCGCCATGGGCAATGCCCAGGCTGCCGACAAGGCGATCAACTTCGGCATCATGTCCACCGAGTCTTCGCAGAACCTCAAGAGCATCTGGCAGCCATTTCTGGATGACATGCACAAGAAGACCGGCCTGACCATCAACGCCACTTTCGCCTCCGACTACGCCGGCCTGATCCAGGGCATGCGTTTCAACAAGGTCGATGTGGCCTGGCTCGGCAACAAGGCGGCAATGGAAGCGGTGGACCGCTCCAACGGCGAGATCTTCGCCCAGACCGCCGCCGCCAACGGTGCCGCTGGTTACTGGAGCCTGTTGATCGTGCGCAAGGACAGCCCCCTCAACTCCGTTGAAGACATGCTCAAGAACGCCAAGAACCTGACCTTTGGCAACGGCGACCCGAACTCCACCTCGGGCTATCTGGTGCCGGGCTACTACGTGTTCGCCAAGAACAATGTGGACGCGGCCACCGCCTTCAAGCGCACGCTCAACTCCAGCCATGAAGTCAACGCACTGAGCGTGGCCAAGGGGCAGTTGGACGTGGCCACCTTCAACACCGAAAGCTGGGACCGCCTGGAGGTCACCCAGCCGGACAAGGCCGCGCAACTCAAGGTGATCTGGAAGTCGCCGCTGATCCCCGCCGACCCGCTGGTGTGGAGCAAGGCGTTGACCGACAGCGAGAAAACCAAGATCCGCGACTTCATCTTCAACTACGGCAACACCGATGAAGAGAAGGCGGTACTCAAGAACATGCAACTGGGCAAGTTCCTCGCTTCCAACGACGACCAGTTGCTGCCGATCCGCCAACTGGAGCTGTTCAAGCAGCGCACCACCATCAGCGCCGACAGCAAGCTGGCCGAAGCCGACAAGGCCAAGAAACTGGCAGAGATCGATGCTGACCTGGCCAAGCTGCAACAGCGCCTGACCGAGCTGGACAAGAAAACCGCCGCCAACAGCTAACCCCCTGTGGAGCGGGCTCCCACAGGGGCCCAGTTCCTACAATCATCGAGAGTGACCCATGACTACGTTGCACGCTGAAGCCGTCGGCAAGCGCACCTGGCCGCAATACCTCGGCTGGGGCCTGTTCCTGGTGCTGCTGGCCTGGGCCTGGAAGGGCGCCGAGATGAACCCGCTGGCGCTGTATCGCGACTCGGGAAACATGGCGACCTTCGCCGCCGACTTCTTCCCGCCGGACTTCCATGAATGGCGCTCTTACCTCAAGGAGATGATCGTCACCGTGCAAATCGCCCTCTGGGGCACGGTACTGGCGATTGTCTGCTCGGTGCCCCTGGGCATCCTCTGCGCCGACAACATCACCCCATGGTGGATTCACCAGCCGCTGCGCCGGGTGATGGATGCCTTCCGTTCGATCAACGAAATGGTGTTCGCCATGTTGTTCGTGGTGGCGGTCGGCCTGGGTCCGTTTGCCGGCGTCCTGGCCTTGTGGATCAGCACCACCGGGGTCCTTGCCAAGTTGTTTGCCGAAGCGGTCGAGGCTATCGACCCAGGCCCGGTGGAAGGGGTGCGCGCCACCGGTGCCAGTGCCTTGCAGGAAGTGATCTACGGCGTGATCCCGCAAGTGATGCCGCTGTGGGTGAGCTACGCGCTCTACCGCTTCGAAGCCAATGTGCGCTCGGCAACGGTGGTGGGCATGGTCGGCGCCGGCGGGATCGGGGTGATCCTGTGGGAGAACATCCGCGCCTTCCAGTTCGTCCAGACCTGCGCGGTGCTGCTGGTGATCATCGTGGTCGTGAGCCTGATCGACGTGCTGTCCCAACGCCTGCGCAAGCGGTTTATCTGACTTCGGAGGGGTGCCTGAGGGCGCTTTTTTAAAGCATGCAGTTGTCTAGACAAGATGAGCCGGTGTACCGCGAACTCGCCGATATCCTGCGTCGCGAACTCAGCGACTACCAGGCCGGTGACTTCCTGCCGGGCGAGGTGCAATTGGCCGAACGTTTTGGCGTCAACCGCCACACGCTGCGTCGGGCCATTGATGAGTTGGTGTTCGAAGGCAGCCTGCTGCGTCAGCAGGGCAAGGGCACGCAAGTGCTGGACCGGCCGCTGATCTACCCGATGGGTGCCGACACTGCCTACAGCCAATCGCTGTCGGCCCAGGGCCACGGGGTGCAGGCGCTGTTGCTCAAGCGCCGTTATTGCTACGCCAGCCGTGACGAAGCGCAGCACCTGGGGATCGCCGAGATGGCGCCGATGATCGAGCTGCAAACCCTGCGCAAACTCGACCAGCAGCCGGTCAGCCTGATCCGCCATCGCTACTGCGCCAGCCATGCGCCGCTGCTGGCGGACTACAACGGCGGCTCCCTGCGTCAATACCTGCGCGAGCGCGACCTGCCGCTGACCCGCACCCAGAGCCTGATCGGTGCGCGCCTGCCCAACCGTGATGAAGCCGCGCTGCTGATGATGCCCCGGCACTTGCCAGCCTTGACCGTATTCACCCTTTCCCGCGATCGCGATGGCCGCCCGGTGGAGCTGGCGCAGTCCACCAGCCGTTCGGATCGCTTCCAGTACCAGGTGCTGACCTGATGGAGACTTTGATGAGCCTGTCCCCGCGTCAACACTGGATCGGCGTGCTTGCCCGCGCCCTTCGCAGTGAGCTGATCCCCCACGAAGCGGCCCTGCGCGACGCCGATTACCAACTGATCCGCGCCCCGGAAATCGGCATGACCCTGGTACGCGGGCGCATGGGTGGCAATGGTGCGCCGTTCAACGTCGGCGAAATGAGCGTGACCCGTTGCGTGGTACGCCTGGCCGATGGGCGCACCGGCTACAGCTACCTGGCGGGGCGCGACAAGGTGCATGCCGAATTGGCGGCCCTGGCCGATGCCCATCTGCAAAGCGCACAGCCGAGCCAATGGCTCAGTGATTTGATCCGCGTACTGGCCAACGCCCAGGCCCGGCGCCGCGCGCAAAAAGAAGCCGATACCGCCGCCACCAAGGTCGAGTTCTTCACCCTGGTGCGAGGAGAAAACTGATGAATGCTCAATTATTACAACCGGCGTTTGTCGATCCGGTCCTGGATGCCCAACGCAGTTTTCGTGCAGCGCTCAAGGCCTTGGCCGAACCGGGTTTGATCCAGCCTCTGCCTGCGGCCCCGCACCTCGAAGGCCTGGCGCCGGCCATCTACGCCTTGTGCCTGGGGCTGCTGGATGCAGACACGCCGTTGTGGCTGGCGCCGAGCTTCGATACGCCGCTGATCCGCGCCAACCTGGCCTTCCACTGTGGCTGCCCGCTGGTCGCGCGCCGCGAAGACGCGGTGTTCGCCTTGTTGGGGGAACATGACCTGCACGACCTGAGCGGCTTCGACCACGGCAATGACCGTTATCCCGACCAGTCGTGCACCTTGCTCGTCCAGTTGAGCGACCTCGATAGCGGGCGCGGCCTGAATTGGAGCGGCCCGGGCATCCAGGCCCAGCGCCAGGTCAGCCTGCCACTGCCCCAGGCGTTCTGGCTGGAACGCCAGCGTCGCGAGGCGTTCCCCCGTGGCCTGGACGTGCTGTTCGGCGCCGGCCACTACCTGCTCGGCTTGCCCCGCAGCACCCGCGTCGCAGAGGAGTGTGCCTGATGTACGTAGCCGTCAAAGGTGGCGAACAAGCCATCGACAATGCCCACCGCCTGCTGGCGAAAAAACGCCGGGGCGACACCGCAATTCCTGAGTTGAGTGTGGAGCAGATCCGCCAGCAACTGCCGCTGGCCGTTGCACGGGTGATGACCGAAGGCTCGTTGTACGACGAAGAACTGGCCGCACTGGCAATCAAGCAAGCGGCGGGGGACCTGGTGGAAGCGATCTTCCTGTTGCGCGCCTACCGGACCACGTTGCCACGCTTCAGTCCCAGCCTGCCGATCGACACCGCGCAGATGCAGCTCAGCCGACGCTTGTCCGCAACCTTCAAGGATGTGCCCGGCGGCCAGTTGCTTGGCCCGACGTTCGACTACACCCATCGCCTGCTGGATTTTGCGCTGCTGGCCGAAGGTGAGTATCCCGGCCCGCAGACCTCTGTGGATGCGTGTCTGGAACCTTGCCCGCGTGTGTTGGGGTTGTTGGCCAAAGAAGGCTTGATCAAGAACGAAGCCGACGACAATGCCCGCGTTGCCGATATCACCCGCGACCCGCTGGAGTTCCCCGCCAGCCGTGCCGAGCGCCTGCAAGCCCTGGCCCGTGGTGACGAAGGGTTTCTGCTGGCGCTGGGTTACTCGACCCAGCGTGGCTATGGGCGTAATCACCCCTTTGCCGGGGAAATTCGCATCGGTGACGTAGAGGTGTGGATCGATCCCGAAGAACTGGGTTTTCCCATCTGCCTGGGTAGCATCGAAGTCACCGAGTGCGAGATGGTCAACCAGTTCGTCGGCTCGGCCACTGAGCTGGCGCAGTTCACCCGTGGCTACGGCCTGGCGTTCGGGCATGCCGAGCGCAAAGCCATGGGCATGGCGCTGGTGGACCGTTCACTGCGCGCCGAAGAGTTCAACGAAGAGGTGGTGTCGCCGGCCCAGCGTGAAGAGTTTGTGCTGGCCCACTGCGACAACGTCGAGGCAGCCGGTTTTGTCTCGCACCTCAAATTGCCTCATTACGTGGACTTCCAGGCCGAACTGGAGCTGATCCGCAAACTGCGCCAACCGGCTGAGGGTTCCCGCCATGAATGACATTACCCAGATACCCACGCGTGATCCGGCGTACAACTTCGCCTACCTCGACGAGCAAACCAAGCGCATGATCCGCCGCGCCTTGCTCAAGGCCGTGGCAATCCCGGGTTATCAGGTGCCATTCGGTGGCCGCGAGATGCCGCTGCCCTATGGCTGGGGCACCGGTGGCATGCAATTGACCGCGGCAATCCTGGGCGCCGAGGACGTGCTCAAGGTTATCGACCAGGGCGCCGACGACACCACCAACGCCGTGTCCATCCGCCGTTTTTTTGCGCGCACCGCCGGCATCGCCACCACCGAGGCCACCCCCGACGCGACGGTGATCCAGACCCGCCACCGCATCCCCGAAACGCCGTTGCAGGCCGGGCAGATCATGGTCTATCAAGTGCCGATCCCCGAGCCGCTGCGTTTTATCGAACCGTCGGAAACCGAGACCCGCACCATGCACGCCCTCAATGACTACGGGGTGATGCACGTAAAACTCTACGAAGATATCGCCACCTTTGGCCATATCGCCACGGCCTATGCCTACCCGGTAATGGTCGACGAACGCTATGTGATGGACCCCTCGCCAATCCCCAAATTCGACAACCCCAAACTCGACATGAGCCCGGCGCTGATGCTGTTTGGTGCCGGTCGCGAAAAGCGCTTGTACGCAGTGCCGCCGTACACCCAGGTCAGCAGCCTGGACTTCGAGGATCACCCGTTCGAAGTGCAGAAGTGGCAGCACTGCTGTGCGATCTGTGGCAGCCACGAATCATTCCTCGACGAGCTGATTCTGGATGACGCCGGCACCCAGAGTTTCGTGTGTTCCGATACCTGGTATTGCGCCCAACGGGTCAAGGAGAACAACCAGTGAGCCAGCCCTTATTGCAAGTGCGTGATCTGTCCCTGTTATACGGCCCGCAGAAGGGTTGCCAGGGCGTGAGCTTTGATCTGTACCCCGGCGAAGTGCTGGGGATTGTCGGCGAGTCCGGCTCGGGCAAATCCACCTTGCTCTCGCTGTTGAGCGGGCGCTTGCCACCCCAGGCCGGCAGCATCGGTTATCGGAGCAAGGAGGGCGAATGGCTGGACCTGTACAGCGCCAGCGAAGCCGAACGGCGCACTTTGCTGCGCACCGAATGGGGCTTTGTTGAACAGAATCCCCGCGACGGCCTGCGCATGGGCGTTTCGGCTGGCGCCAACATCGGCGAGCGCTTGATGGCCCAGGGCGTGCGCAACTACCAGCAGCTGCGCGGCGCCGGCCTGGATTGGCTGAGCCAGGTGGAAATCGACCCGCAGCGTATCGACGACTTGCCACGTACCTTCTCTGGCGGTATGCAGCAACGCCTGCAAATCGCCCGCAACCTCGTCTCCAGCCCGCGCCTGGTGTTTATGGATGAGCCGACCGGCGGCCTCGATGTGTCGGTGCAGGCGCGCTTGCTTGATCTGTTGCGCGGCCTGGTGCGCGAGCTGGACCTGGCGGTAGTCATCGTCACTCACGACCTGGCCGTTGCGCGTCTGCTGGCCGACCGCCTGATGGTGATGCGCCGTTCACGGGTGGTGGAAACCGGCTTGACCGACCAGATCCTCGACGATCCACAGCACCCTTATTCCCAACTGCTGGTGTCTTCGGTATTGCAGCCATGATGAATACGTTGATTGAGGTCCGAGACCTGTCGAAAACCTTCACCTTGCACCAGCAGAACGGCGTGGTGCTGAACGTGCTGCGCGGGGTGGATTTCAGTGTGCAGGGCGGTGAGTGCCTGGTGCTCCACGGCCAGTCCGGCGCCGGTAAAAGCACCTTGCTGCGCACCCTGTACGGCAACTACCTACCAGCGGGCGGCAGCATTCGCATCTGCCACGACGGGCAATGGCTGGAACTGGTGGGCGCACAGCCTCGGGACATTCTGCAGGTGCGCCAGCAGACCCTGGGCTATGTCAGCCAGTTCTTGCGGGTGATCCCACGGGTGGCGTGCCTGGATGTAGTGATGGAACCGGCATTGGCCCGTGGTTGGCCGAAACCTCAGGCCCAGGCGCGGGCCGAGCACTTGCTGGCGCGCCTGAATATCCCGCAGCGCCTGTGGCAGTTGGCGCCGGGCACGTTTTCCGGTGGCGAGCAGCAGCGGGTCAATATTGCACGCGGTTTCATGGTGGCCTGGCCGGTGATGTTGCTGGACGAACCGACAGCGTCCCTGGATGACAGCAACCGCCAGGTTGTCCTGGAACTGATGAACGAAGCCAAGGCCGGCGGTGCCGCACTGATCGGCATCTTCCATGATCGCGCCGCCCGTGAGGCGGTGGCCGATCGTCACTTGGACATGACTCCTGCCCATCAAGCCGAAGAGGAATACGCTCATGCCCGCTGAACAGATCCTCAGCAATGCCCGGCTGGTCACGGCTGATCGTGTATTTCTCGGCAGCGTGGTGCTGCGTGACGGGATGATCGTCGATCTCGCCGAAGGCCGCAGCCAGTTGTCCCAGGCCCAGGACCTGGGCGGCGATTTCCTGCTGCCGGGGCTGGTGGAGTTGCACACCGACAACCTGGAAAAGCACATGACCCCACGGCCCGGCGTGGACTGGCCGTCGACTTCGGCGGTGCTCAGCCATGACGCGCAAATCATCGCCGCCGGTATCACCACGGTGTTCGACGCGGTGTCCATCGGCGACGTCAATCCCAAGGGCAACCGCATGCAGAAACTGCCGGCGATGCTCAATGCCATTGCCTCGGCGCAAGAGGCCGGCCTGACCCGCGCCGAACACCGCCTGCATCTGCGTTGCGAGCTGTGCCACCCGGACACCTTGAGCGTGTTCCGCGACCTGGTGGAAAACCCGCTGGTGCAACTGGTGTCGGTGATGGACCACTCACCGGGCCAGCGCCAGTTTGTGCTGGAGTCCAAGTACCGTGAGTACTACATGGGCAAGTACCACCTGAACGACGAGACCATGGACGCGTTTATCGTGCTGCAAATGGCCAATTCCAAGGCCTACAGTGACCGCTATCGTGCGGCGATTGTCGAGCATTGCCTGGGGCGCGGCCTGTCGGTGGCCAGCCATGACGATGCAACGTTGGCCCATGTCGAGGAGTCGGCGCGCTACGGCATGAGCATCGCTGAGTTCCCCACTACCCTGGAAGCGGCGCGTGGTTGCCGGCAACTTGGGATGAACGTGCTGATGGGCGCCCCGAACGTGGTGCGCGGCGGGTCGCACTCGGGTAATGTGGCCGCCGCCGGCCTGGCCGCCGAGGGATTGCTGGATATACTTTCCAGTGACTATTACCCCGCCAGCCTGCTACAGGCGGCGTTCGTCCTGGCCGATCAGCAGGACGGCGGCGATCTTTCGCGTGCGGTCAGGATGATCAGCCTGGCTCCGGCACGCGCTGCGGGCTTGAACGATCGCGGTGAAATTGCCATTGGCCTGCGGGCGGACCTGGTGCAAGCTCGGAGCCGTGAAGGGCTGCCAGTGGTCCAACAAGTCTGGCGACAAGCCAAGAGGGTGTTTTGATGGCAGGCAGGTTGATCTATCTCATCGGGCCATCGGGTTCGGGCAAGGACAGCCTGCTGGATGCCGCGCGCCTACGTTTGGCCGAGCGCGGTTGCCGCATTGTGCGGCGAGTGATCACCCGCTCGGCGGAGGCGGTGGGTGAGGCGGCCGAGGGGGTCAGCCCCGCACAATTTGCGGCGATGAACGCCGAGGGCGCCTTTGCCCTCAGTTGGCAGGCCAATGGTTTGTCCTATGGCATTCCCCGGCAGATCGACGACTGGCTGGCGGTGGGGGACGATGTACTGGTCAACGGCTCGCGCGGTCATCTGGCGCAGACTCGCGAGCGTTATCCGACGCTGTTGGTGGTGTTGCTGACGGTTGATCAGGCGGTGCTGCGCCAGCGCCTGCTGGCGCGGGGGCGTGAGTCGGTGGCAGAAATCGACGCACGCCTGGCGCGCAATACACAGTTCACTGACAGCCTGACGGCGACTCCCGGCGTATTTCTGCTGGATAATTCCGGGTCGCTGGCACATACCGTTGAACGTTTGTTCAGGTGCCTGGACGCAGGGCACTCGGCATGCGCCTGACCTTGTTGGGCACCGGTGACGCCCGCCAGGTCCCGGTGTATGGCTGTGAATGCGCCGCCTGTGCCCTGGCCCGCAGCGATGCACGCTTGCGTCGCCGCGAATGCAGTGCGTTGGTCGAGTGCGGTGACCAGCGCTGGTTGATCGACAGCGGGCTGACGGACCTGACCGAGCGCTTCCCGCCACGTAGCCTCAGCGGCATTCTGCAGACCCACTACCACGCCGATCATGCCCAGGGCCTGCTGCATCTGCGCTGGGGCCAGGGCCTGACTATTGCGGTGCATGGCCCGGCAGACCCCGAAGGCCTGTCGGACCTCTACAAACACCCCGGCATCCTCGATTTCAGCCAGCCCTTCGCCGAGTTCGAGACCCGGCAGTTTGGCGAGCTGACGGTCACCGCGTTGCCGCTGCAACATTCCAAGCTGACGTTCGGTTACCTGCTGCAAGGGCAGGGCCGGCGTATCGCTTATCTCACCGACACCACGGGCCTGCCCCCGGCAACCGTCGACTGGTTGCGGCGCGAACCCCTGGACGTACTGGTCATCGACTGCTCCATGCCGCCGCAACCCCAGGCGCCGCGTAATCACAATGACCTGACATTGGCCTTGCAATGCATCGAAGCATGCGGCGCCGAGCTTGGCGTGCTGACCCACGTCGGGCATACGCTCGATGCCTGGCTGTTGCAGTATCGCGGTGAATTGCCGCGCCATGTGACGGTGGGCTGGGATGGGCGGGTGCTTTAACTCAAGGCCTTCAGTTTTTCAATATCCGGCAAAACAACCGCCAGTCTGTTCCGGTAAATCTGTGCTTGAGTAAAGATAACTCCAGGGTTACTTTTGTTCGGGCCGGAGCAAGGAGGCTGTGGTGCAAAGCAGGTTATTGATCAAGGAACTGCAAGAGGCGGGCTGGGTGCTGGATCGGGTTACGGGCAGCCATCAATTTTCACCCACCGTTATAACCCGTACACGATACCGGTGCCTCATCCCAAGAAGGACCTACCCTTAGGCACCGTGCGAAGTATCAGGCGGCGCGCCGGGCTGTTTTCGTTCTAGAACGGTTTTTCAGGAGAATATTCATGCAATACCCAATCTGTATCGAATGGGGCGATGACTTTACCGCCTCCGGTATCCAGATCCCCGATATTCCAGGTGCGGTGACCGCCGGGGACAGTTTTGAAGAGGCTTACAACGCCGCAGTGGAAGTGGCCCACATCATGCTGCAAGAGATGGCCAGCGAAGGCCGTGCGATTCCCATGCCGACCTCGGTCGCGGCGCATCATGGCAACACGGAATATGCCGGGATGGGCTGGGGCATGCTGGAGCTGGATATTTCGCCTTACCTGGGCAAGACCGAGAAGGTCAATGTGACCTTGCCAGGGTATGTGATCCAGCGCATTGACCGTTATGTACGCGAGCACAAAGTCAAAAGCCGTTCGTCATTCCTGGCGGATGCCGCGTTGGAGAAATTGGTGCGTTCTTAGTGGGTGGCCCCTCCATAGGTGAGGGAAAGTGCCTGACGTTGAGGCTGAAAATGTAGAGAGGATATTTCTTAAGATAGCGACGGTTTGGATTATACAAGCGTGTTCTTTTTTACGTTTTCTTAGTGGTGTCAGCGACTTGAACGCGCATTTTCGAGGCCGGGTGACACCGGGTAAATGTAAAAAACCATGTGTTTTGTCAGCAAACTAAACCGCAGCTCAACGCGTTTCAATAAGACTCAAAGCCCAGGTGGCGAGGTGGTTTTCTGCATGAAAGATTAGGGACGGATGACGCCGGCTGAGGCAGCTTTCTGCGATGAAAGGCGACGCCATTGGACGCTGTTATCCCTGTCATTAATCGATTTGGAGATCGCCATGAGTCAAATAAACAACGGTGTTACTCATCCTGGTTGCTGCCCGGAAGAAATGTATGGACCGTCCAAGGAGCAATTTTCCGCTCGCGGGAAACGCACCATCAGTACTGATCAGGCCGCCCAGCATCTTACGCGAGAGGGGACGCGCTTTCATGATCGGGATAGGGACGGCAAGATGCAGGTGTCTTTCAACTTGAGTAGTTTCACCGAGCAGCAAAAAACCTGTGCCCGCCGGGCGATGCAGGCTTGGCAAGACGTGGCCGACATCAGTTTTCATGAGAATGCCCGCAAGGCTGACGGTTCTATTCAGGTATCCGGCGCCCATAACTCGGACAGGGGGGTGGCATGGCGATCTGGCGAGCAAAACTCCAAGACAACCGCGATGATCGGCACAAGCGGTGTGTCACATGACCCAAAGCTGGGGAGTCATTTTCACACCACGATGATTCATGAGATCGGTCATTGTCTTGGGCTCGCCCACCCCGGCCATTACAACGGCGGAGGTACGTACGAGAAGAATGCACAGTTTGCGCAGGACACGAAGGCTGGCACAGTCATGAGTTATTGGTCTGAACGCGAGAACGCTGGCCACAACTTCAACAACAAGGGGCCCTCGGCGCCCATGATGTACGACATCGCGGCCGCCCAACGTCTTTATGGTGCAAACCGCGCTACCCGTAACACGGACACGACCTATGGCTTCAATTCCAACACCGGGCGTGAGTCGCTGAGTGTCAAGAGCGCTGCTGATTCAGCAATATTTTGTGTGTGGGACGGTGGCGGGAACGATACGTTGGATTTTTCCGGGTATTCACAGAACCAGAACATTAATCTTAATGAACAATCATTCTCGGACGTCGGGGGAATGAAAGGTAATGTTTCCATCGCCAAGGGCGTAACACTGGAAAATACCATCGGCGGTTCAGGTACTGACGTGATTACGGGAAATGATGCGGACAATCGTCTCAAGGGTGGCGGGGGCTTAGACAGGTTGAGAGGGGGAGGCGGCGCTGACACATTTGTCTACGACAAAGCCAGCGAGTCCACATCGAAGAACTCAGACCTGATCGAAGATTTTACCAGCGGTGTCGACAAGATCGATGTTTCCGGCGCCTTGAGAGAAGCCGGTATCAAAGGTCTCAACTTTTCCAGTCAATTCAATGGCCGGCCCGGTAACGCAGTGCTGAGCCATGACCCGAACACAGGGCGTGGCAGTTTGGCTATCGATATGAACGGCAATGGCAAGTCTGACTTGCTGGTTACCACAGTGGGCAAAATTCAATCCGCCGATATCGTGACGGGAGGGCAGGTGCCAGCACCGGCACCAGCACCAACACCAACACCAGAACCCACTGCTTCTCTACTTGCTACGCTGGGAAGTGTTCTGCACGGAACCCTCATGATGTTGCAGGGGCTTGTCCGTCTGTTGGAGAAAAGCCCGTCAGAGCAGCGATAAACGATAGGCAGGATCCTGAGCGTGTTGATGAGATATCGAACGTCAGGCGCTCACTGTCGAAGCGGCTCTGGACACACTCAGGAATCGTAACAGTGCCACCAGCGGGAACAGGCTGCCGACCACAATCACCCCAAGCCAGCCGCCATGTTCATACACACTGCTGGCAATCGCCGAACCGAAGGCACCGCCGATGAAGATGCTGGTCATGTAGAGCGCGTTCAGGCGACTGCGGCTGTGGGCGTCCAGGGCGTAGATGGTGCGCTGGCCGAGGACCATGTTCATCTGCACGCAAAAATCCAGGACCACGCCGGTGACCATCAAGCCGATGACGCTGTAGGCCGGGTGTACCAGCGCTGGCAGAAAACTCAGGGCCGCCAGCAACATCGCCAGCAATGAGGCGCGATGGGTGTGGCCAGCGTCTGCCAGGCGTCCGCTGATCGGTGCGGCGATGGCGCCCAAGGCCCCAACCAGGGCAAACAGGGCAATCTCGCTTTGGCTCAGGCCATGGTTGCGTGAGAGCTCCAGCGGCACGGCGGTCCAGAACAGGCTGAAGGCGGCGAACATGCAGCCTTGATAGAACGCCCGTTGGCGCAGCGATGGCTGCTCGCGCAGCAAAGTGCCCAACGAGCGTAGCAACTGGCCATAGCTGGCGCTGTGGTCTGGCTGGCGCTTGGGGACAGTCAACAACAGCACCACGCTGATCACGGCCATCATCGCCGCTGCGGTCATGAACATCGCCCGCCAGCCGAAGTGGTCAGCTACCAGGCTGGAAACCGGACGCGCCAGCAGAATGCCCAGCAACAGGCCGCCCATGATACTGCCCACCACCCGGCCCCGTGATTCGGCGGGCGCCAGGTGTGCAGCCAGGGGGATCAGGATTTGCACCGACACCGAACTGAAGCCGATCAACAACGACACCAGCAGGAA
The DNA here is from genome assembly GCF_900004755.1 of Pseudomonas sp. 25 R 14. Lineage (NCBI taxonomy): Bacteria > Pseudomonadati > Pseudomonadota > Gammaproteobacteria > Pseudomonadales > Pseudomonadaceae > Pseudomonas > Pseudomonas sp. 25 R 14. The sequence goes on from NZ_CVTS01000046.1 coordinate 29,541, forward strand.
CAGGTTCGGCTGTTCGGTAAAGGCCGCGCCCAACAGGCTGGCGATGGCAACCACGGTGGTGATGATCATCAACCGGCGGTTTTCCAGCAGGTCGCCCAAGGGCACGAGGAAGAACAGGCCCAGGGCATAGCCGATCTGGGTCAGGGACACGATCAGGCTGGCCATGGCCGGGGTCAGGCCGATGTCCGGGGCAATCAGCTCGATGATCGGTTGGGCGTAGTAGATGTTGGCGACAATAGCCCCGCAGCAGAACGCGAATAGCAGCACCATGCCACGGGTCAGGGTGGCGGTCGCGGGTGGGGTAGCGGTCATGGTGTTCTCGTTAAAGCGGGGAAGGAGGGCGTGAAGGGTAAAGGGTAGGCGAAGGAAGGGAGTAAGTGTTACTGATGATTTCAGTCATGCCTGGCATTGATGCCTTACGCGCAAGCCAATGTGGGAGCGGCGG
>NZ_CVTS01000046.1:30023-137721 GCF_900004755.1 Pseudomonas sp. 25 R 14
CCGCCGCTCCCACACAAGCCGGCTCTCACGGTCAGTTATTGGCCGCTGTAGATCTGGTCAAACACCCCGCCATCATTGAAGTGGGTCTTCTGCACGGTGCGCCAGTCACCAAAGGTCTTCTCCACGGACAGGAAGTCGACTTTCGGGAAGCGGTCGGTGTACTTGGCCAGTACCGCCGGGTCACGCGGACGCAGGTAATTGTTGGCGGCGATTTCCTGGCCTTCTGGCGACCACAGGTATTTGAGGTAGTCATCGGCCACTGTACGGGTGCCTTTTTTGTCGACCACTTTGTCGACGACCGACACCGGCGGCTCGGCTTCGGCAGAGACGCTTGGGTAGATCACTTCGAACTGATCACGACCGAATTCACGGGCAATCATTTCTGCTTCGTTTTCAAAGGTCACCAGCACGTCGCCGATCTGGTTGGTCATGAAGGTCGTGGTGGCGGCACGGCCACCGGTATCGAGCACCGGTGCTTGTTTGAACAGCTTGCCGACAAACTCCTTGGCCTTGTTTTCATCGCCGCCGTTCTTCAGCACATAACCCCAGGCCGACAGGTAGGTGTAGCGCCCGTTCCCGGAGGTCTTGGGGTTGGGCACGATCACTTGTACGCCATCCTTGAGCAGGTCCGGCCAGTCTTTCAGAGCCTTGGGGTTGCCCTTGCGCACGATGAACACGGTGGCGGAGGTGAACGGCGCGCTGTTGTTCGGCAGGCGCGTGACCCAGTTATCGGGCACCAGTTTGCCGTTGTCCGCCAGGGCGTTGATGTCGGTGGCCATGTTCATGGTGATCACGTCAGCCGGCAGGCCGTCGATCACCGAGCGTGCCTGTTTGCTGGAACCACCGAAGGACATCTGCAAGGTCAGCTTGTCGTCTGGGTGCTCGGCTTGCCAGTGCTTCTGGAACGCGGCGTTGTAATCCTTGTAGAAGTCGCGCATCACGTCGTAGGAGACGTTGAGCAGGGTGGTCGATGCGGCCTGGGCGCCGATAGACAGGGCGAGGCCGGCGGCCAGGAGAGAAGCGCTAACGAGTTTTTTCACTGCTCATTCCTTGTTGTTCGAGAAGGTAGTGGCTTATAGCCCACGACTATAGCCGGGGCGGCATAGACGCTTAAAGATTAAAAAGAACTTTGCTTATTCTGCTTTGCGATAAAGCCCGTTGCCACAACGTGAGCAAAAGGCTGCGTTGGGTTCATGGCTGCTTTTCTTGCACACCGGGCAATCGTGTTGCAGTTGCTCGCCGCGCATGGCGTTGGCCAGCTCGGCGGTAAAAATCCCGGTGGGTACGGCGATGATCGAGTAACCGGTGATCATCACCAGCGACGAAATCACCTGGCCCAGCGGGGTCTTGGGCACGATATCGCCAAAGCCCACGGTGGTCAGGGTCACGATAGCCCAGTAGATGCCCTTGGGGATGCTGGTAAAGCCGTGTTCCGGGCCTTCAATCACATACATCAAGGTACCGAACACGGTGACCAGGGTGCACACGCTGACCAGGAACACCACGATCTTCTGCTTGCTGCCGCGCAGCGCCGACATCAGGTAGTTGGCCTGCTTGAGATACGGACCCAGCTTGAGCACGCGGAAGATTCGCAACATGCGGATGATGCGGATGATCAGCAGGTACTGGGCATCGCTGTAGTACAGCGCAAGGATGCCGGGGACGATGGCCAGCAAGTCCACCAGCCCGTAGAAACTGAAGGCATAGCGCAACGGTTTGGGCGAGCAATACAGGCGCAGGCCGTATTCGATGGCGAAGATGATGGTGAAGCCCCATTCGATATAGGCCAGCACATCGGCGTAGTTCTGGTGGATCTGGTCGATGCTGTCGAGCATCACGATCACCAGGCTTGCGAGTATGGTCAGCAACAGGATGCCGTCGAAGCGCCGCCCGGCCGCGGTGTCGCTCTGGAATACCATGACGTAGAGGCGCTGGCGCCAGTCGTTGTTGCTGTCCATGAAGTTCGCCTGAATCGAAGGTCTGCGAAGCCTAGGGGGATTCGAACGGGCTGTCCATGTTGGGCCTTTGCAGCAGGCGCCGCGTCGCGCGTACCAGCCAGCAGGCGAGGATAAACGGCGCAGTCAGCGGCGCCAGGTGCAGGCCGGCGAAGCCTGGGGTCAGGATGATTGCCAGCAGGATGCCGAACAATGGCAGCCAGGGCTGGCGCCGGAACTGGCTGAGGGCCAAGGCGGCGAGTGCCGGGTTATAGCTGTGCAGGCCGAGCAGGGCGCCAGCGCGGTCATCGAGCAACAGGCCCATCGCCACGCCGCTGCTGGCGCCGATCAAGGCCCACAGCATCGCGCGTCGGTCAGCCAGCCATAAACCGAAGGCAATCAACAGGCCGGCCAACGGTTGATCGAGCAGGACGATCTGCCCCAGGCCAACCAGCGGTGCGCCGAGCCACACCAGGGTATCCGGCGGGCTGATCGTCAACGCCGCAGGTGAGACCGTGCCGAGCAACAGCCAGCTCAAACCGACAAAGGGCGCGGTGTAGGCGGGCAAGTCATCGCTATGGGCCACGCGCTTGATCCATTGGCGCGTCAGGATCGCACTCAGGCCGCCGCACGCCAGGATCAGCGGCGGCAACAGTGCCGACCAGGCAAAGTGCTGGCTGATCAGCAACCCCAGCAGCACACCGTTGTAGCTATAGAGCCCGGCCTGGCGCTCGGCCTTGGGATAGTCACGGCGCTGGGCCGTGAGCAAACCGGCGACCCCGCCCAGCAGCGCACCGCCGAGCAGGGCCGGGGCACAGGTCAGGATCGCCAGCAGGCAGAGCAGGCCACACAGCGGGTGGCGCTGCAGGAAGATCTGGCTGAAACCGTTGAGCAGGGCTTCGGCCCAGTCGGGGCAGGTTGGGTTGGACATGGTGGTGGTCGCTCCCCTGTAGGAGCGAGCTTGCTCGCGAAGGTCGTTAACGATGACGCGTACTTTTTGAATGGACGCGTCGCTCTCAGTTTTTTCGCGAGCACGCTCGCTCCTACAGTAGCGTCTCGATACGCAGCGAGTTGGTCGACCCCGGCTGCCCAAAGGGCACCCCCGCCGTGATCAACAACGTATCCCCACGCTGGGCCATGCCTTGGGCCTGGGCGATTTCCAGCGCGGTGGAACATACCTCGTCCACCTGCCGCAACCGATCATTGACCACCGAGTGCACGCCCCAGGCTACGCTCAGGCGCCTGGCGGTGGACAGGTTTGGCGTGAGGTTGAGGATCGGCACCGCCGGCCGCTCCCGCGCTGCCCGCAGGGTGGATGTGCCGGACTCGCTGTAGTTCACTAGCACCGCCACCGGCAGGATGCTGCTGATCCGGCGGATCGCACAGCTGATCGCGTCGGACACCGTGGCATCGGCCTTGGGTCGGCTTACATCCAGTTGGGTCTGGTAATCCGGGCCGTTCTCTACCTGGCGGATGATCTTGCTCATCATCTGCACGGCTTCCAGCGGGTATTCGCCAGAGGCGGTTTCGGCCGAGAGCATCACCGCATCGGCGCCTTCGGCCACGGCATTGGCCACGTCCGTGACTTCGGCGCGGGTCGGGGCCGGTGAGAAGCGCATGGATTCGAGCATCTGTGTGGCGACCACCACCGGTTTACCCAACTGGCGGCAGATGGTGATGATGTCTTTCTGGATTTGCGGCACGCTTTCGGCCGGGACTTCCACGCCCAGGTCCCCTCTGGCGACCATGATTGCATCGCTCAGCTCGGCGATTTCCTGCAAACGCTGCACGGCCGAGGGTTTCTCGATCTTGGCCATCAGGTAGGCTTTGTCGCCAATCAGTTCGCGGGCTTCGCGGATGTCTTCCGGGCGCTGCACAAACGACAGGGCGACCCAGTCCACCCCAAGCTCCAGGCCAAAGCTCAGGTCACGCCGATCCTTGGCGGTCAATGGGCTCAACTCCAGCAAGGCTTGTGGCACGTTCACGCCTTTACGGTCCGACAATTCGCCACCGTTGAGCACGGTAGTGTCGATGGCGTCGCTGTATTTGGCGGTCACCCGCAGGCGCAGCTTGCCGTCGTCCAGCAACAGGTCCATGCCCGGTTCAAGGGCGGCGATGATTTCCGGGTGCGGCAGGTTGACCCGGCGCTGGTCGCCCGGGGTGTCGTCCAGGTCCAGGCGCAGGGCCTGGCCGCGCACCAGTTGCACCTTGCCTTCGGCAAACCGGCCGACGCGCAGCTTGGGCCCTTGCAAGTCCATCAGGATGCCGAGGGGGTAGTTCAATTGCCGCTCGACCTGGCGGATCCACTGGTAGCGCTGGGCATGGTCGGCGTGGTCGCCATGGCTGAAGTTGAGGCGGAAGATGTTCACCCCGGCTTCCACCAGTTCGCGGATGTCATCGATACCGTCGGTGGCCGGTCCCAGGGTGGCGAGGATTTTAACCTTCTTGTCAGGCGTCATGTTCAGGACTCTCAAGGATCAGAATGGCGCGCAAGTCGTTGACGTTGGTCCGGGTCGGCTCGGTGACGATCAACGCGTCGAGTGCCGCGAAATAGCCGTAGCCATTGTTGTTGTCCAACTCATCGCTGGCCGACAGGCCCAGGGCTTCGGCACGGGCATAGCTGGTGGGGGTCATGATCGCCCCGGCGTTGTCTTCGGAACCGTCGATGCCGTCAGTGTCCCCGGCCAGCGCGTAGACACCGGGCAGGCCCTTGAGGCTGTCGGTCAGGCTCAGCAGGAACTCGGCGTTGCGTCCGCCACGGCCATTGCCGCGTACGGTCACGGTGGTTTCGCCGCCGGACAGGATCACGCAGGGCGCTGCCAGTGGCTGGCCGTGCTGGATGATCTGCCGGGTGATGCCGGCGTGGACCTTGGCCACGTCCCGCGCTTCGCCTTCCAGGTCGCCGAGGATCAGCGGGCTGAAACCGGCCTGGCGCACTTTTACCGCCACGGCTTCCAAAGATTGTTGTGGCCGCGCGATCAGCTGGAAATGGCTGCGCGCAAGGCACGGATCGCCGGGTTTGACGGTCTCCGACTCAGGGCTCTGCAACCAACTGCGCACCGAGGCCGGGATGTCGATCTGGTAACGCTTGAGGATCGCCAGCGCTTGTTGCGAGGTGCTCGGGTCGCCCACGGTGGGGCCGGAGGCAATCACTGTGGCTTGATCACCCGGTACATCGGAAATCGCATAGGTGTAGACGGTGGCGGGCCAGGACGCCTTGGCCAATCGCCCGCCCTTGATTGCCGAGAGGTGCTTGCGCACACAATTCATCTCGCCAATGGTCGCGCCGGATTTGAGCAGGGCTTTGTTGATCGCCTGCTTGTCGGCCAGGGTAATTCCCGCTGCCGGCAAGGCCAGCAGGGCCGAGCCACCGCCGGACAAGAGGAAGATCACGCGGTCGTCTTCGTTGAGGTTGCTGATCAGCTCCAGCACGCGTTTGGCCACGGCCTGGCCGGCGGCATCGGGCACCGGGTGCGCGGCTTCGACCACTTCGATTTTCTGGCAGGGGGCGCCGTGGCCGTAGCGGGTGACCACCAGGCCCGAGACTTGGCCTTGCCAGCTGTTTTCCACGACCAGGGCCATGGCGGCGGCGGCTTTGCCCGCGCCGATCACGATCACGCGGCCGCTGCGGTCGGCAGGCAGATAAGGCTCGAGGACTTGCCGGGGGTGGGCTGCGTCGATGGCTGTGGCAAACAGCTCGCGAAGCAGGTGTTGCGGATCGACCGACATAAGCGGGCTCCCGGATTCTTGTTATTGGATTTGAAATGTGGAATGCAATCAAAATGTGGGAGCTGGCTTGCCTGCGATAGCGGTGTGTGGGGCGATTAATCTGTCACTCAAAGACCGCTATCGCAGGCAAGCCAGCTCCCACAAGGTATTGCTTTCCAAAAGGGGAGGTTACTTATCGCGAATCGAGAAATTCGCCATATGCTCCAGGCCCTTGATCAGCGCCGAGTGGTCCCAGTTGCCGCCGCCGATCGCGGTGCAGGTGCTGAACACTTGTTGGGTGCCGGCGGTGTTGGGCAGGTTGATCCCCAGTTCCTTGGCGCCGGCCAGGGCCAGGTTCAAATCCTTCTGGTGCAGGTTGATGCGGAAACCCGGGTCGAAGGTGCCCTTGATCATCCGCTCGCCATGCACTTCGAGGATCTTCGACGAGGCGAAGCCACCCATCAGCGCTTCGCGCACCTTGGCGGGGTCTGCACCGTTTTTCGAGGCGAACAGCAGCGCTTCGGCCACGGCCTGGATGTTCAGGGCGACGATGATCTGGTTCGCCACCTTGGCGGTCTGGCCGTCGCCATTGCCGCCCACCAGGGTGATGTTCTTGCCCATGCTCTGGAACAGTGGCAGGGCGCGTTCGAAGGTCTGTGGCGCGCCGCCGACCATGATGCTCAGGGTCCCGGCCTTGGCGCCGACTTCACCGCCGGATACCGGGGCGTCGAGGTATTGCGCGCCGGTGGCGTTGATCTTCGCGGCAAACGCCTTGGTGGCGGTGGGCGAGATCGAACTCATGTCGATCACCACTTTGTTCGGTGACAGGCCGGCCGCCACGCCATCGGCACGGAACAGTACGTCGTCGACCTGTGGGGTGTCGGGCACCATGACAATGATAAATTCTGCTTCCTGGGCCACTTGCTGCGGGTTGGCCAGGGCCACGGCGCCAGCGGCGACCAGTTCGGCGGGTGCCTTGCCGTGATGCTCGGAGAGGAACAGTTGGTGACCTGCTTTCTGCAGGTTCGCGGCCATGGGTTGGCCCATGATGCCGGTGCCGATAAAGCCGATTTTAGCCATGATCAAAATCCTCTTTTTATTCGTTATGCAGGTTGTGCACTGCCCCCTGTAGGAGCTGGCTTGCCTGCGATGGCTTCACCTGGGTATGCCTGATACACCGAGGTGTCTGCATCGCAGGCAAGCCAGCTCCTACAGGTTTTTATGGTGTTGGTCAGATCGCGTTATGGGTCTTGAGCCAGCCAAGACCGGCTTGGGTCGTGGTCAGCGGCTTGTACTCGCAGCCCACCCAGCCCTGATACCCGATGCGGTCCAGGTGTTCGAACAGGAAGCGATAGTTGATCTCGCCCGTGCCCGGCTCGTTGCGCCCGGGGTTGTCCGCCAACTGGATATGGTTGATCTGATCCAGGTGCGTTGCCATGGTGCGGGCCAGGTCGCCTTCCATGATTTGCATGTGATAGATGTCGTATTGCAGGAACAGGTTGGCGCTGCCCACCTGTTCACGGATCGCCAGGGCCTGCGCCGTGTTGTTCAGGTAGAAGCCAGGGATATCGCGAGTGTTGATCGCTTCCATCACCAGCTTGATACCCACCGCTTGCAGCTTGTCGGCGGCGTACTTGAGGTTGGCGACGAAGGTTTTTTCGACGCTAGCGTCATCCAGGCCTTGTGGACGGATGCCGGCCAGGCAGTTGATCTGGGTATTGCCCAGCACCTGGGCATAGGCGATGGCCAGGTTGACGCCGGCACGGAACTCCTCGACCCGATCCGGGTGGCAGGCCAGGCCGCGCTCACCGTTGGCCCAGTCACCGGCCGGCAGGTTGAACAGCACTTGGGTCAGACCGTGGGCGTCAAGCTGCGCCTTGATTTCGGCGGAGCTGAACTCGTAGGGGAACAGGTATTCCACACCACTGAAACCTGCGTCGGCGGCGGCTTTGAAGCGGGCAAGGAAGTCCTGCTCGGTGAACAGCATGGACAGGTTGGCGGCAAAACGCGGCATGGGAATCTCCTCAAAAGCGTTCCCGCGTCGGACGCGGGAACGTGCAGTCATTAATCGAGCAGTGAAATCGCGGTAGGCGCGTCATTGCCCACCAGTGCCAGGTCTTCGAATTCGTTGACGGCGTTGATCTCGGTGCCCATGGAAATATTGGTCACACGCTCCAGAATAATCTCAACGATCACCGGAACCTTGAATTCCTCGATCATTTCCTGAGCCTTGCGCAACGCCGGCTGGATCTGTGCCGGTTCGAACACGCGCAGGGCCTTGCAACCCAGGCCTTCGGCGACGGCGACGTGGTCAACACCATAGCCGTTGAGTTCCGGGGCGTTGAGGTTGTCGAAAGACAGCTGCACGCAGTAGTCCATTTCAAACCCACGTTGGGCCTGGCGGATCAGCCCCAGGTAGGAGTTGTTCACCACCACGTGGATGTACGGCAGCTTGAACTGCGCGCCCACGGCCAGCTCTTCGATCATGAACTGGAAGTCATAGTCGCCCGACAGTGCCACCACCTTGCGGCTCGGGTCGGCCTTGACCACGCCCAGCGCAGCCGGAATGGTCCAGCCCAGCGGGCCGGCCTGGCCGCAGTTGATCCAGTGGCGCGGCTTGTAGACGTGCAGGAACTGCGCGCCGGCAATCTGTGACAGGCCGATGGTGCTGACGTAGCAAGTGTCTTTGCCGAACACCTGGTTCATCTCTTCATACACGCGTTGCGGCTTGACCGGTACGTTGTCGAAGTGGGTCTTGCGGTGCAGGGTGGCTTTGCGCTGCTGGCAATCATGCAGCCAGGCGCTGCGGTCCTTGAGCTTGCCGGCGGCTTTCCACTCGCGGGCCACTTCGATAAACATTGTCAGTGCGGCGCCGGCGTCGGAGACGATGCCCAGGTCCGGGGTGAACACGCGGCCGATTTGTGTTGGCTCGATGTCAACGTGAATGAACTTGCGGCCCTCGGTGTACACCTCCACCGAACCGGTATGGCGGTTGGCCCAGCGGTTACCGACGCCCAGCACCACGTCCGACTTGAGCATCGTCGCGTTGCCGTAGCGGTGCGAGGTTTGCAGACCGACCATGCCCACCATCAGCGGGTGATCGTCGGGGATGGTGCCCCAGCCCATCAGGGTCGGGATCACCGGGATACCGGTCAGTTCGGCGAACTCCACCAGCAACTCGCTGGCATCGGCATTGATCACGCCGCCACCGCTGACCAGCAGCGGGCGCTCGGCTTGATCGAGCATGGCCAGGGCTTTCTCGACCTGGATGCGGGTAGCCAGTGGCTTGGCCAGTGGCAATGGCTGGTAGGCGTCGATATCGAACTCGATTTCGGCCATCTGCACGTCGAATGGCAAATCGATCAACACCGGGCCAGGGCGGCCGGAACGCATTTCATAAAAGGCTTTCTGGAACGCATAGGGCACTTGGCCTGGTTCCAGCACGGTGGTTGCCCACTTGGTCACCGGCTTGACGATGCTGGTGATATCCACGGCCTGGAAATCTTCCTTGTGCATCCGGGCCCGCGGTGCTTGCCCGGTGATGCACAGGATCGGGATCGAATCCGCCGAGGCACTGTACAGGCCGGTGACCATATCGGTGCCCGCGGGGCCCGAAGTACCGATGCACACGCCGATATTACCGGCCTTGGTACGGGTGTAACCCTCGGCCATGTGCGAAGCGCCTTCCACGTGGCGAGCGAGGACGTGATCGATGCCGCCGACCTTTTGCAGGGCCGAATACAACGGGTTGATCGCGGCACCTGGGATGCCGAAGGCGGTGTCCACACCCTCACGGCGCATCACCAGAACGGCGGCTTCGATTGCTCTCATTTTGCTCATGGTTTTGGTGCCTCTTGCGTTTTGTAATTGTATACAAGTAGGTTTTGTCAAAGTGTATTCACGGCGAGCAGCGCAGGTCAATCCATTTTGTTCTAGCGTCTGTGCATTCGTCGGAAGGCATTTTGCAGGGAGTATTTCGACGTATGGTGCGTATATTTCGAAAAATTGTATACAAAAAATAAATCTATTGTGATCTATTTGTCGTATCAGGCTTCTGATCAGTCAGAGCCCCCAGGCTTTCTCAATAACAAAATAAGGACGGCACCCATGAGCGCTTTAACCTTGAAAGTCGCAGTCAACCTGGTCAGCCAGGCCATCACCGCAGGCCGCACCATTGCCGCTGCACCGCTGACCATCGCGGTGCTCGACAGCGGCGGACATCTGATCACCCTGCAACGAGAAGACGGTGCCAGCCTGCTGCGCCCGCAAATTGCCATCGGCAAGGCCTGGGGCGCGATTGCCCTGGGCAAAGGCTCGCGCTTGCTGGCACTGGATGCACAGCAGCGACCGGCGTTTATTGCCGCCTTGAACAGCCTGGGGCAGGGCGGTGTAGTGCCGGCGCCGGGTGGGGTGTTGATTCGCGATCAGGCGGGGTTGGTGCTGGGGGCGATCGGGATCAGTGGGGATACGTCGGATATTGATGAGCAGTGCGCGATCAGTGCGATCGAGGGGGTGGGGTTGTTGGCGGATGCGGGGGTGAGTGCTTGATTTTGTAGTGACTGGGAGGGCCTCTTCGCGAGCAAGCCCGCTCCCACATGGTGGGAGCGGGCTTGCTCGCGAAAGCGGCGACTCGGTCTTGCATCTATACCCAAACCGCATCCCACAGCGGATAGTCGCCAACCCTCTCCACCAATCCCGCCCTCAATGGATTGGCCACCACATACCTGGCCATCTTCACCAGGTCATCTTCCTTGCGCAGCGCGCGATCATGAAAGCTGGTCTGCCAAAGCCGACCCTTGCGGCCAGTGGCGCCGTTGACTGATCGAGTGCTTTTGGATTTGACCTGGCACATCAAGTCACCCAGCGAGCCTTTTTGCAGTTCGATCAGCCAGTGGAAATGGTCGGGCATCACCACCCAGGCCAGGGAGTGCGCCAGCCCTTGATAGTGGGCGAGCCTGAACTGCCAGACCACCAGGCGTCCCAGGTAGAAGTCGCTGAAGATCGGCACGCGTTCGTGGGTGTTGGTGGTGATCAGGTAGGTGCGGTTGGTTTCGTTGAACCGGCCAATGCGTAGGCGGTGTGAGGTGGCTCGATCAGGCATTCCGTTGCCTCTCTTCAGATGGGGTCTTGAGAGGCTAGATCGGGGAGTCTGAGGCTGATGGGCAGGCTTTTGGCGGGATGTGTCTGGGAGGGCGCATTCGCGAGCAAGCCCGCTCCCACATTGGCTTTGCGGTGTTCATACAATCTGTGTCTGGCGCAGATCCAAATGGGGGAGCGGGCTTGCTCGCGAATCTTGGCCACACCACGGTCTATCAGTCCGGCTCACACCCCTTCAACACCAACCGGATAATCGTCTGCGCCGCCGCTTCATAATCGGCCTCATCCAGCTTGGCCTTGCCCGTGACCGCTGAGATCTGCCAGTCAAAATCGGCATAGGTCTGGGTGGCCGCCCAGATGCTGAACATCAGGTGATTGGGGTCAATGGCGGCGATCAGGCCGCGATCTACCCAGCTCTGGATGCATTGGATGTTGTGCTTGGCCTGGGCGTTAAGCTGTTCCACCTGTTCGGAGCTCAGGTGCGGTGCGCCGTGCATGATTTCGCTGGCGAACACTTTTGAGGCAAACGGCAGGTCGCGGGAGATGCTGATTTTCGAGCGGATGTAGCCGCTCAGCACTTGCCTGGGATCGCCATCCGGATTGAAGGGTGTGGAAGCGGCCAGGATCGGCTCGATGATGCTTTCGAGCACCTCGCGGTAGAGGTTGTCCTTGGACTTGAAGTAGTAATAGACATTGGGTTTGGGCAACCCGGCCTTGGCGGCGATATCACTGGTTTTGGTCGCGGCGAAGCCCTTGTCGGCAAACTCCTCGCTGGCAGCCCGCAGGATCAGTTCTTTGTTGCGCTCGCGAATGGTGCTCATAGACCAGATGATTCCTTGCCAGGACAGGCGGTTGCGCATGGTAGCACCGGCGATCCGCGAGCCTCAAGAATGTGCCCGTGACGCCTTGTACCACGCTATGCTGAGAAATATCCCACATTAAGGACGTCCGATTCATGGCAGGAAGCAGCTTGTTGGTTTTGATTGATGACATCGCGGCGGTACTCGACGATGTGGCCTTGATGACAAAAATGGCCGCCAAGAAAACCGCCGGGGTGCTGGGGGACGATCTGGCGCTCAATGCCCAGCAAGTCTCTGGCGTGCGCGCCGAGCGGGAAATCCCGGTGGTATGGGCCGTCGCCAAGGGCTCGTTTGTCAATAAACTGATCCTGGTCCCCGCCGCGTTGCTGATCAGCGCCTTTGCACCGTGGGCGGTCACGCCGTTGTTGATGCTCGGCGGTGCCTATCTGTGTTTTGAAGGCTTTGAAAAGCTCGCGCACAAATTCCTGCACAGCAAGGCGGACGATCAGGCCCAGCATGCCCAGTTGGTCGAAGCGGTGGCCGATCCCGCAACGGACCTGGTGGCGTTCGAGAAAGACAAGATCAAGGGCGCGATCCGTACCGACTTTATCCTCTCGGCAGAAATCATTGCCATCACCCTGGGCACCGTGGCCGATGCACCGTTGATGCAGCAAGTGATCGTGCTGTCGGGCATTGCTCTGGTCATGACCGTGGGGGTCTATGGTTTGGTGGCCGGCATCGTCAAACTCGATGACCTGGGCCTGTGGATGGCGCAAAAGCCCGGCCAATTGGTACGCGATATTGGCAACGGGCTTCTGCGAACCGCGCCGTACATGATGAAAAGCCTCTCGGTGATAGGCACCGCGGCGATGTTCATGGTCGGTGGCGGTATCCTGACCCATGGCGTGCCTGCGGTGCATCACTGGATTGAGAGCGTGAGCCAGAGTATTGGGGGGATCACCTGGTTGATGCCAACCTTGCTCAATGCCATCGCGGGGGTCATTGCCGGGGCGGTGGTTCTGGCGCTGGTCTCGGTGGTGAGCAAGCTCTGGAGGAGTTTGAAAGCCAAGCCATAGAGAGACAGGCGACGCTTTTTGGGCAACGGCACAGTTTGTGCTGGTGCTCGGCGCTGATAAGGGGTGTTTGAGCATGGTTTCTCGGGCAGTTTCTTTTACAGAGCGATAGTCAGCCACCGTTCTGTCGGTGTTATGGCTTGGGTCTGGCTTTATGTCTGGACCTTGTCACAAAACAGATCTGAATGCCTGGTAACCAATATGAAAAAAACTGGAAAACATATCTGCTTTTGTACGATAGCCTCCGTATCTGGTACCGGGTGTAACATCACCTAGAGGGTTTTCTGAGGTGATATTTATATTTTCTCCTCCTTTCAAGCTTTCAACGTAGTTAAAAGCAGTAATGATGTCATAGAGTGCGTCGGCACGTGATTCCGGGTCGCGGTTGTGTGCACTCCAGTCGCCAACTAGATTGTTGAAGGTTAAGTCGTTGTCTCTGATATGAGCATTTTTATTGAAGAAAAATTCAATTTTCTCAAAAGTTTTCTTGTTGTCATTTATAAGCTCTTCTGCTGTTCTACTATCTCCCCGTGGGCGACCTGTTGGGTAGGTTGGCGCTTTGAGAACTTGCTGTTCACCTTTGTATATCAGGCTTGAATAGCCTTTTTCGATAAATTCAGAGAGCAAGGCATGTTCTGAGTGTTTTTCAGTACGATTCGAGGGTAGTAAACCAGAAAGAAAACCGTCGTTGTGTTGGCCGAAACGCACAGTGTGTGCATCCGGTGAGTCTATAAAGTTGAACAAACGAGCAGCGTTGTATGCAGCATCGGCTCGGGACTCCGGGTTTGTGTTGTTCTCTGACCAGTCCCCGGTATGTTTATAAATACCGTTGAGGTAGCTATTCGTTAGAGGCCTCTCTATGGCTTCATTTTTATAGATAGTTGGTTCGAGGTTCAGATTTTTTAGGGTGGGGTTGGCATTGATGATGTCTTCGGCCGTTCGGCGATCGCCTTCCGGCCGACCCGTTGCGCCTGTCGGACGCACCGCGCTGTCCGGGCCTCTTAGTGCCGCTGGTAGGTGGACGTTATGGCTGAAGCGCTCGGTATGTAGTGCTTCACTGTTTTGTGTCGATTTGAATGTGTCGGTGTCTATGCTGTTAGTGTGGTCGATGCTTTTTAAAGAGGTTGTGCCGATAGCGGGGGTAAGATTGATATCCATAGTTGGCCTTTTGTTGGTTTTTGTTAGTGGAAATTTGTGCGTGAAGAAAATCAGTATTTTTATATTGTATTGGTCGGCAGGGCTGTGTGGTTCCATGTGTTTCTGATTCATAGTGTTAACTATTGGAGCGTGAGGCCGTGGCTCCCTGGTCTGGTAATAACTATATAGAAAGAAACAAAGTCAACATGCAGGATTTGGATGTTGGTAGCGAACAAACTATGGCGTGCCTTGGGAGGGGGGTGGCGAGTAGGCTAATGGCTCTCTATTTGAGAGAGCCTGGCCAAAAAGTGACGCTAATTGGATTGTTACAGCGCGCTGTAGCCTTTTTCACTGAAAGCCTTGAGCTTTTGTGCTTCCGATCCTGCTGAAACACTACCGAACTGGCCGAAGCCTTGTATGTGTTGATCGTTCTGTTGGGCCGGATCCTGGCGCTTGATATCTGCGCGGCCATTTAGGTGGTTGACCACCTCAGCCAGGTTATAGGCAGCATCGGCGCGTGATTCGGGGTTGCGGTTGGCAGGGCTCCAGTCGCCGGTTTGATTCTTGAGTTGATTGAAGAAGTTGTTCGCAAAAGGACCGTTTTGTTTAAGAACATCTTTCAGGATCGGGTTGTCCTTGAAGATTTGTTCTGCGCTGCGAGTATCGCCGGCAGGTCGGCCATGGGCGCCTTTGGGGGCTTGTTGGTTGGACGTAGTTGAAGTCTGGGGCTCGATTGTCACTGAGCTGGGGACGGTAGGGGGGGTGATACCAGATATCGTCATGTTGAAATTCCACTGGAAAGTTCGAGGTAGGCAGCGCAGTCAGCCTGTTGTTTGTCAGGCGTATCAGCGCGCGTGCCAGGATGTACGTGGCAAACATGTACGAAAGGGTTCCGAGTGGTACCGAAAGTGACTCCTGCGCGCATTAAAAAAGGCCATCGAGGTGTTCGATGGCCTTTTTGTTTGTACCGAGTATTACTCTGCTATTTGTAGTTTTCGCGACTCGCTGTACACGTACCGAACTTTTTCATACTCGAACGGCGAGTTCATCTGGCCGTAGCGAAAGCTCGTCTGGTAGCGCTTGTCTACCGCACGCAGGGCCCAGATTTCCGGGTGGTTGGAGCTGACTTCGGCGACGTTGAGGAAGTTGATCTGCGATTCGGCGGTGTAGTCCACCAGCAGGCCGCCGGTGTCGCGCAGGTTTGACGGGCCGAGGATCGGCAGGACCAGGTAGGCTCCACCGGGCACGCCGTAGAAACCCAGGGTCTGGCCGAAATCTTCGCTTTGGCGCGGCAGGCCCATGGCGGTCGCCGGGTCCCACAGGCCGGCGATGCCGAGGGTGGTGTTGACCAGCAGGCGGCCAGTGGTTTCCAGGGAGCGGTGGCCCTTGAGTTGCAGCAAGCTGTTCAGCAGGTTGGGCACATCGCCCAGGTTGTTGAAGAAATTGCTGACGCCCGTGCGCAGGAAACTTGGGGTGACGTAGCGATAGCCGTCGACCACCGGCAGGAACACCCATTGGTCGAAGCGATAGTTGAAGTGGTACACCCGACGGTTCCACGACTCCAACGGGTCATAGACGTTGAGGGCGTTGAGGGTCGAGCGCTCGAACTCGCGCTGGTCCAGGCCGGGGTTGAACTTGAGTTTGCTCAAGGGCTCCTTGAAGCCATCCTGATCAACCACGGTCGGCGCGTGAGCCTTGCTGTTGTCCGCGTTGGCAACGCCTGCACAGAGTAAGGCCGCAAGAAGCAGGAGATGTTTAGCCACGGAAGAACTCCAGCATGGCGTCGGCGTTGACGCGGTAATTGAGGTTGCCGCAGTGGCCGCCCAGTGGGTAGACGGTCAAGCGATCGCCGAACGTCTTGCGCAAGAAGCCCAGGTCGCCAGGGCCGAGGATCACGTCGTCGGCGTTGTGCATTACGGCGATTTTCGGGCTGTCGCGCAGATAGTCCTCAAGGGCATACAGGCTGACCTGATCGACCAGTTGCAGCAGGCTGCCGCCGTCGGAGCGGGCGCGCCACATCGGGATTACCTGTTCGGTGAGGTAGCAGTCGAAATCACACTGCAGGGCACGCTTGAGGAATGGTGTGAGGCTGGTGCTTTCGGTGATCGGGTACTTGGGCGGTATGATCAGGCCGCGACGGTTGATCAGGTCCGAAGTGAAGGCGATATCGGCCGCCGAGAAGCGGAACGAGGTGCCGATCAGCATCGCCATCTGCTCGTTGGTCAGGTGCTCCTTGGAGTTCTGGAAGTCGTAGAGCAGGGCGTCGTTAAGGTCGATATAGCCCTTTTCCTGGAAGTAGCGGGTCAGTTTGGCCAGTACCAACTCATAGAAAGTCGTGCTGTTGTTGATGCCCTTGACCTCGGTCTGCACCAGCTTGTCGAGGTTGGTGATGGAGGTGTAGAGGTTGACCGGCGGGTTGAGCAGCAACACTTTCTTGAAGTTGAAGCTGCGGCGGGTCTCGTCCAGCTTGCTGACGAATGCCGCGTCCAGCGCACCCAGGCTGTAGCCGGTGAGGTAGAAATCGGTGACCGGCAGCGTGGCATTTTGTGCGCGTACGGCCTGCATTACGCGGTACATGTCCTCGGCGTCTTCCTGGGTGATGCCGGGGGTGGCAAAGCGCGAGGCGGCGCTGATGAAGTCAAAGCTGGTGGGCGACGACAATTGGACGACGTGGTAACCCGCCTTGTAGTACAGCTTTTTCAGGTATTCGTTGAGGGTGCTGTCAAAGCGCGCGCCGGTACCGGCGATCAGGAAAATCAGCGGCGCGGCGCGGTCTTGCTTGGCAATGCGGTAGGTGAGTTTTTTCACCGGCCAGAAGTTGTCGGGCAGGCTGAATTCACGCTCCGGGCGCATGGTCAGGCTGTAGTCGGATTGGTTGATGTCATCGATGGATGGCAAATCCGGCCGCAGATCCGGTGGCGTGGTGGCGATGGTCGCCTCGAACGGGTTGGTCAAAGGGTAGCCATAGCTGGCCGGGTCGACATCGACCGCCAGTGCTGACGCACTCAGAAAAAGGCCACCCAACAGGGCAGCACAGCGCAAGGAACGGAGCATGACTAAATCCCTAAGAGGAAAACGTGCTGAATGAAGTTCGCAGGCTATGACCACCGCGTTATCGCCGAAGTGCCAACCATCTGCACTAAATATCGGAAAAAAACGTAGGAATCGAGGTAATAGTAGCCAGACGATACACTTTGGCACGCTTTGATGAATAGTTATCTGCGTGCAGCCCTTGCCAATGGCCCCGGGGAGATTAAGCTGGGCGCCGTTTTCGCCTATCGGAGTGCCCTTATGTCCCCTCGTTTGCCGCTGATCCTGCTGCTGTTGACCGTGCCGTTATGGCTGGCCGCCAGTTATGGCGCCCGTTATGGGTTCATGGAAGATGGGCAGTGGGTGGGCATCTGCGCTGACGACGCCAGCCGTTGGGAATGCCAGTTGCGCGCCAATCTGGGGTTGATGATTCACTTTCGGGTGTTGGGCTGGGCTGCGTTGGTCACGTCGGTACTGGCGTTTTTTGTGCCAGGTCGTGCCGGATGGGGCTTGGCGGTGCTGGGGTTGGCGTTCGGGATTCCGGCGTTGGCGTTGTACAACACCAATTTTGCGGTGTTTGCGTTGGTGATTGCCGGGTTGCGGTTGGTCAGGAAATTTCGGGCTGCCTGATAGGGCCAATGGCGAGCAAGCTCGCTCCCACATTTTGATCTGTGAACACATTCAAATGTGGGAGCGGGATTGCTCGCGATAGCAATCTCAAGCCTTGCGCACCCGCAGGCAACGCCACAGGGCAACAACCATCAACCCACTGACCAATGCCCAGCCCAACGCTTGCTGGTTCATCAGCCCTTCTTGGTAAAGCTGCGGCGCAATGCCGGCACCGATGATGAAGGCCAGCAGGGCAATTTCCCGGCGTGGCCCGGTAACAGGGCGCAGCAGGTAGACCAGTGCTGGCAGCAGTAGGGCTGCACTGGGGAAGCTGCGGTAGCGCGGGTCGAACACCAGCGCCAGCATCATGACCGCCGCGGCGAATCCGGCAAATGCTATCAGCCAGCCAGCGCGTTGCTCCAGCCAGGCAAAGGCCCGCTCGCGCCAGCCCTGGCGAGCGCTCAAGGCCAGGGCGGCGTGTGCCAGCACCAACAGGTTCAATGCCAGCAGCAGTGCTGCCCAGATCCATTCATCGGTGAAGCGTGCGGTCAACCGGGTCAGTTCGGCCCAACTGCCAATCGAACCGGCGGCCACTGCGCCGAGTAACGGCAGCAGCAGGGCAGAGCGGGTCGTGCGCACACGCCCGCCGAGCACCAGGGTACCCAGCAGGATCAACCCGCCAACGCCCAGCCACACCGGCCAGTACGGCACGTTGGTGACCGGGCCGGCCAGAATGCCCTTGTCCTGGCGATCGGCATCAAACAGTCCCCAGTAGCCGCCAACCGCACCTTCGCTGGCGCGTTTCCATGGCTGGTCAAAGGCTTCGATCAGGTTGTAGTGCCAGCCATTGGCTTCGGCCATGGCGACAAAGCCGCGAATGAACTTCGCTTCGTTGACCCGGCTCGGCACGGCGGTTTCGCGCTGGCGGCCTTCGCTGGGCCAGCCGGTCTCGCCAATCATCACGTCCTTGGGCGCAAAGCGGTTACCGAAGGTCTGGCGGATATCACCGACGTGGCGCAGGGCCTGATCAATGCCCGCCGGGTCATCTTCCCAGTACGGCAGCAGGTGGATGGTCAGGAAATCCACTGCCGGGGCGATCTCCGGGTGTTGCAGCCAGAACTCCCAGACGTCGGCGTAGGTGACCGGCTGCTGGATCTGGCTTTTGACCTTCGCGATCAGCTTCACCAACTGCGTGGCGGTGATTTCCTTGCGTAGCAGGGCTTCATTGCCGACGATCACCGACGTGACCACGTCGGGGTTGGCATTGGCCGAGGCGATCAGCAGGTCGACTTCCTTGGCGTTGTCCACCGGGTTGCTGTTGATCCAGGCGCCGATCATCAACTTCAGGCCGTGCTTGCGCGCCAGGTCAGGCAGGGCTTCGAGGCCGGTCATGGAGTAGGTGCGGATGCACTCAAAACGCGTGGCCAGCAGTGCCAGGTCGGCGTCCATGCGCTCGGGGCGCAGTTTGAACGGCTGGTCGAAGGGCGATTGGTCCTTGTCGAATGGCGTGTAGGACGCGCATTGCAGCTTGTGGCTGGCGCTGGCCACATCCGGCAGCACCACCGGCTGGCCAAGGCCGTACCAGTAGCCGCCGAGTGCAAACAGGCCGAGCAGCAAGGCAAATACATAAGGCAGGAAGGGGAAGCGGGCAGTCGCGGTCATGGTCAGGCCGTGTGGGAGCAAAGCCGCGCATCTTACCTGTATTTGCCGGTTTCCAGTGGGGCCGCATAATTTTGACATGCAAAGTTCGGGCGGAATTTTGACGGAATTTCCTACAGTTCGTCCTGCTGGCAACTTGATGTCGTTTCTTGCTTACCCGAGGTCGCAGTCAGAGCAGGTCGCCAGGGGCGGCGGGTTGATGATCGAACAGCACCATAGAACAACAGGTTGACGTCGCTCGGCATCCGTCGGGCGCAGCACTTTCGGGGATGCACTATGAAGATGCGACGACTCTTGGGCGCAGCTGCCACGTTGGTAGTTGCGATGGGTTCCACGCTGGCCAGCGCCGACAGCAAGACCCTGAGCATCGGTTATGTGGACGGTTGGTCGGACAGCGTTGCCACCACCCATGTGGCAGCTGAAGTGATCAAGCAAAAGCTCGGCTATGACGTGAAGCTGCAAGCGGTCGCCACCGGGATCATGTGGCAGGGCGTGGCCACTGGCAAACTCGACGCGATGCTCTCGGCCTGGCTGCCGGTGACTCACGGCGAGTATTGGACCAAGAACAAGGACAAAGTGGTCGACTACGGCCCCAACTTCAAGGATGCGAAGATCGGTTTGATCGTACCGGAGTACGTCAAGGCCAAGTCCATCGAGGACTTGAAGACCGACACCACCTTCAAGAACAAAATCGTTGGCATCGATGCCGGTTCAGGCGTGATGCTCAAGACTGACGAAGCCATCAAGCAATACGGCCTGGACTACAAGCTGCAAGCCAGCTCCGGCGCAGCCATGATCGCCGAATTGACTCGCGCCGAAGACAAACAGGATTCCATCGCGGTAACTGGCTGGGTGCCACATTGGATGTTCGCCAAGTGGAAACTGCGCTTCCTTGATGATCCAAAAGGCATTTATGGTGCTGCCGAGACCGTCAACAGCATCGGCAGCAAGGGCCTGGAAAAGAAAGCCCCGGAAGTCGCGGCGTTCCTGAAGAAATTCCAGTGGGCCTCCAAGGACGAAATCGGCGAAGTCATGCTGGCGATCCAGGAAGGTGCCAAGCCTGATGTGGCGGCCAAGGATTGGGTGGCCAAGCACCCTGAGCGTGTGGCCGAGTGGACTGCCAAATAATCGGATAAACCTGTAGGAGCGAGCTTGCTCGCGAAGAACGCAAAGACGCCGCAATCCTCCAGGGTGTGCGCGTTATCGTTGACGTTTTTCGCGAGCAAGCTCGCTCCTACAATTGTTTCTGGCGCGCCGTAAACCCTCGCTACACGGGTTCTAAGACTAAGGTCGTCTGGAACCTCTCCCGCAGCCGCATACAGTGGATATGTTCCAATAATAAAAAAGCTGTGCTGCGAGGATAAAAACAATGAACGACAGCATTTACCTCTCGATTCAAAACAGCCCGCGCTTCAAGGAGCTGGTCAGTAAAAGGGAAAAGTTCGCCTGGATTCTCTCGGCGATCATGCTTGGGCTGTACTCCGGATTCATCCTGTTGATTGCCTATGGA
The DNA here is from genome assembly GCF_900004755.1 of Pseudomonas sp. 25 R 14. Lineage (NCBI taxonomy): Bacteria > Pseudomonadati > Pseudomonadota > Gammaproteobacteria > Pseudomonadales > Pseudomonadaceae > Pseudomonas > Pseudomonas sp. 25 R 14. The sequence continues at coordinate 50,581 of NZ_CVTS01000046.1, forward strand.
CCACAAGTTCTGGGAGCCAAGATCAGCCCTGAATCGTCCATAACCTGGGGAATCCCGATCGGGATCGGCCTGATTGTCTCGGCCTTTGTGCTCACAGGCATCTATGTGCGACGCGCCAACGGCGAATTCGACGACCTGAACAATGCGATTCTCAAGGAGGCTGCGCAATGATCCGTCGTCTATTGGCTGTATTCGGCGCTTCGCTGTTTGCTCCTGCCGTTTGGGCGGCGGACGCATTGACGGGTGAAGTGCACAAGCAACCGTTGAATGTCGCGGCTATCGTGATGTTTGTCGCCTTCGTCGGCGCTACCTTGTGCATTACCTATTGGGCGTCCAAACGTAACAATTCGGCGGCTGACTACTATGCGGCCGGCGGCAAGATCACCGGTTTCCAGAACGGCCTGGCGATTGCCGGCGACTACATGTCGGCGGCATCTTTCCTGGGGATTTCCGCGCTGGTATTCACCTCTGGCTACGATGGCCTGATCTACTCGATCGGCTTCCTGGTGGGCTGGCCGATCATTCTGTTCCTGATCGCCGAGCGCCTGCGTAACCTGGGCAAGTACACCTTCGCTGACGTGGCGTCCTATCGCCTCGGGCAGACCCAGATCCGCAGCCTGTCGGCCTGTGGTTCGCTGGTGGTGGTGGCGTTCTACCTGATCGCGCAGATGGTTGGCGCGGGCAAGCTGATCCAGCTGCTGTTCGGCCTTGATTACCATGTTGCGGTGATCCTGGTGGGTATCCTGATGTGCCTCTATGTCTTGTTCGGCGGCATGCTGGCAACCACGTGGGTACAGATCATCAAGGCAGTGTTGCTGCTGTCCGGTGCTTCGTTCATGGCGCTGATGGTGATGAAACACGTCAACTTCGACTTCAACATGCTGTTCTCCGAGGCGATCAAGGTTCACCCTAAAGGTGAGGCGATCATGAGCCCCGGCGGCCTGGTGAAAGACCCGATTTCGGCGTTCTCCCTCGGCCTGGCCCTGATGTTCGGTACCGCTGGCCTGCCACACATCCTGATGCGCTTCTTCACCGTGAGTGACGCTAAAGAAGCCCGCAAGAGCGTGCTGTATGCCACAGGCTTCATCGGCTACTTCTATATCCTGACCTTTATCATCGGCTTCGGCGCGATTCTGCTGGTCAGCACCAACCCGGCGTTCAAGGATGCAGCAGGCGCTCTGTTGGGCGGCAACAACATGGCGGCGGTGCACCTGGCCAATGCGGTGGGCGGCAGTATCTTCCTGGGCTTCATCTCGGCCGTGGCGTTTGCCACCATCCTGGCAGTGGTTGCCGGTCTGACCCTGGCGGGTGCTTCGGCGGTGTCCCATGACCTGTATGCCAGCGTGATCAAGAAAGGCAAGGCCAACGAGAAGGATGAGATTCGCGTCTCGAAAATCACCACCATCGCCCTGGCTGTCCTGGCGATTGGCTTGGGTATCCTGTTCGAAAGCCAGAACATTGCGTTTATGGTCGGCCTGGCATTCTCCATCGCGGCCAGCTGTAACTTCCCGGTGCTGCTGCTTTCCATGTACTGGAAAAACCTCACCACCCGTGGCGCAATGATTGGCGGTTGGCTGGGCCTGGTCAGTGCCGTAGGCCTGATGATCCTTGGCCCGACCATCTGGGTCTCGATCCTGCACCATGAAAAGGCGATCTTCCCGTACGAGTACCCGGCGTTGTTCTCGATGATCATTGCGTTCGTCGGTATCTGGTTTTTCTCCATCACCGACAAATCGGCGGCGGCGGTGAAAGAGCGTGCGCTGTACTTCCCGCAGTTTGTGCGTTCACAGACTGGTCTGGGGGCGAGCGGGGCGGTTAATCACTAAGGTTGTCGCTCAATAAGAAATGCCCCGGTCGAAAGGCCGGGGCATTTTTTTTGCCTGGGGTTCTGTGTTGCCTGGGGTATTGCTTTCGCGAGCAAGCCCGCTCCCACAGTTGACCGCATTTCAAAGGATGTACACGGTCAACTGTGGGAGCGGGCTTGCTCGCGAAAACGGTAGGTCAGGCAGCACAAACAAAAACGGCCTCCACTAAGGGAGGCCGTTCTCAATGCAACTAAGCAGTTGAATGCTTACTTGCGGTCTTCCAGCTTGGTAATGTCACGCGACTCGTAGCCGGTGTACAGCTGGCGCGGGCGGCCAATCTTGTACGGGCTGGAGAGCATTTCTTTCCAGTGGGAGATCCAGCCCACGGTCCGCGCCAGGGCGAAGATCACGGTGAACATGCTGGTTGGAATGCCGATCGCCTTGAGGATGATCCCCGAGTAGAAGTCGACGTTCGGGTACAGCGAGCGTTCGATGAAGTACGGGTCGGTCAGCGCGATCTCTTCCAGGCGCATGGCCAGTTCGAGTTGCGGATCGTTGTTGATGCCCAGTTCCTTCAACACTTCGTCGCAGGTCTGCTTCATTACGGTGGCGCGTGGGTCGCGGTTCTTGTAGACCCGGTGACCGAAGCCCATCAACTTGAACGGATCGTTCTTGTCCTTGGCCTTGGCGATGAACTTGTCGATGTTGGACACATCGCCGATTTCATCGAGCATGGTCAATACGGCTTCGTTCGCACCGCCGTGGGCAGGGCCCCACAGAGCAGCGATACCGGCGGCGATACAGGCGAACGGGTTGGCACCCGAAGAACCTGCCAGGCGTACGGTGGACGTCGAGGCGTTCTGTTCGTGGTCGGCATGGAGGATGAAGATCCGATCCATGGCCTTGGCCAGCACCGGGCTGATCGGTTTGATCTCGCACGGGGTGTTGAACATCATGTGCAGGAAGTTTTCCGCGTACGTCAGGTCGTTGCGCGGGTACATCATGGGCTGGCCCATGGAGTACTTGTAAACCATTGCGGCCAGGGTTGGCATCTTGGCAACCAGGCGGATCGCGGAGATTTCGCGATGCTGCGGGTTATTGATGTCCAGGGAGTCGTGATAGAAGGCCGACAGGGCGCCGACTACGCCGCACATGACGGCCATCGGGTGGGCGTCGCGACGGAAGCCGTTGAAGAAAGTCTTCAACTGCTCATGAACCATGGTGTGGTTCTTCACGGTGCTGACAAACTGGGCCTTTTGCTCAGCTGTTGGCAATTCGCCATTTAGCAGCAGGTAGCAGGTTTCCAGGTAGTCCGATTTCTCGGCCAGTTGTTCGATCGGGTAGCCGCGATGTAGCAGAATGCCATTATCGCCATCGATATAGGTAATCTTCGACTCGCAAGAGGCGGTCGACATGAAGCCAGGGTCGAAAGTGAAACGGCCCGTGGCCGTCAGGCCCCGTACGTCGATAACATCGGGACCAACGGTGCCGGTTAAAATGGGCAGCTCGACGGGGGCTGCGCCCTCGATGATCAACTGCGCTTTTTTGTCAGCCATGTGGCCTCCTATTTATGCTTCAAATCATCAGACAGACCCCCCACGCAGGGCCCGCACCACTATATTGATATAAATCCAGATGTCAATTTGCCTAAAGTCTTGCCCCAGAAGGCTTTAACCGTACTTTTTCCTCGAAATTGCCTGCCGTTTACGCCTTTTATCCCGTCAGCGCAATCAGCTATTAGGGTGAGGAGCGCGCGTTGTCATTAGTAGCCTAACTGTCTATACTCGGCCACCGACCGCCAAGGGCTTTTGGGCTTGCTTTCATTGGGGGTCGCACTCCCTGGGTGGTGCTTACCTGACCAGTGCACTCCCCAACAACTTTGCCCTGATTGTTAGGGGCTCTTCAGTGTGAAAAAAAGCCGTGAATAGCCAACGACCTGTAAACCTAGACCTAAGGACCATCAAACTCCCCATCACCGGCGTTACGTCGTTCCTGCACCGTGTTTCCGGCATCATCCTGTTCCTGGGCTTGGGCATCATGCTTTATGCATTGAGCAAATCCCTGGGTTCCGAGGAAGGATACGCCGAGGTGAAGGCATGCTTGACCAGCCCGCTGGCCAAGTTCGTAGCATGGGGCCTCCTGTCCGCTCTGCTGTATCACCTGGTAGCCGGTGTGCGCCACTTGATCATGGACATGGGCATCGGTGAGACGCTGGAAGGCGGCCGCCTGGGCTCGAAAATCATCATCGCCATTTCCGTGGTGCTGATCGTTCTGGCAGGAGTTTGGATATGGTAACCAGCGTTACGAACCTTTCGCGTTCGGGCCTCTATGACTGGATGGCGCAGCGTGTGTCTGCGGTCGTTCTCGCGGCTTATTTCATTTTCCTGATCGGGTACCTCGTTGCAAACCCTGGCATTGGCTACGCCCAATGGCATGGTCTGTTCTCCCACAACGGGATGCGTATCTTCAGTCTGCTCGCCCTTGTGGCCCTGGGCGCTCACGCCTGGGTCGGCATGTGGACCATCGCGACCGACTACCTGACGCCGATGGCGCTGGGCAAGTCCGCGACTGCAGTACGTTTCCTTTTCCAGGCAGTATGCGGCGTCGCGATGTTCGCTTACTTCGTCTGGGGTGTGCAGATTCTCTGGGGTATCTGATTCATGGCTAACATTCCAACGATTTCTTTTGACGCCATCATTATTGGTGGCGGCGGCGCCGGCATGCGCGCCGCGCTGCAGCTGGCCCAGGGCGGTCACAAGACGGCCGTGATCACCAAGGTGTTCCCGACCCGTTCCCACACCGTATCGGCCCAGGGTGGCATCACCTGCGCCATCGCATCTGCTGACCCGAACGATGACTGGCGCTGGCACATGTACGATACCGTCAAGGGTTCCGACTACATCGGTGACCAGGACGCTATCGAGTACATGTGTCAGGAAGGCCCGGCCGCGGTGTTCGAACTGGACCACATGGGTCTGCCGTTCTCCCGTACCGAGCAAGGTCGTATCTACCAGCGTCCATTCGGCGGCCAGTCCAAGGACTACGGCAAAGGCGGCCAGGCTGCACGTACCTGCGCAGCATCCGACCGTACCGGTCACGCCCTGCTGCACACCCTTTATCAGGGTAACCTGAAAGCCGGCACCACGTTCCTGAACGAGTACTACGCGGTAGACCTGGTCAAGAACGCGCAAGGCGAGTTCGTCGGTGTGATCGCGATCTGCATCGAAACCGGTGAAACCACCTACATCCGCGCCAAGGCTACCGTTCTGGCGACTGGCGGTGCAGGTCGTATCTACGCGTCGACCACCAACGCCCTGATCAACACCGGCGACGGCGTTGGCATGGCCCTGCGTGCTGGCGTACCGGTGCAAGACATCGAAATGTGGCAGTTCCACCCAACCGGCATCGCCGGCGCCGGTGTACTGGTTACAGAAGGGTGCCGTGGTGAAGGTGGTTACCTGATCAACAAGCACGGCGAGCGTTTCATGGAGCGTTATGCTCCGAACGCCAAGGACCTTGCTGGTCGTGACGTGGTTGCCCGTTCGATGGTTAAAGAAATCATCGCTGGCAACGGTTGCGGTCCGAACGGCGACCACGTGATGCTGAAGCTTGATCACCTGGGTGAGGAAGTGCTGCATAGCCGCCTGCCAGGTATCTGCGAACTGTCCAAGACTTTCGCACACGTTGACCCGGTGGTTGCTCCGGTTCCAGTAGTTCCAACTTGCCACTATATGATGGGCGGCGTGCCGACCAACATTCACGGCCAGGCAATCACCCAGAACGCCGAAGGCGTGGACGAGATCATTCATGGTCTGTTCGCGGTAGGCGAAGTGGCTTGCGTATCGGTTCACGGTGCCAACCGCCTGGGCGGCAACTCGCTGCTCGACCTGGTGGTATTCGGTCGTGCTGCCGGCCTGCACCTGGAAAAAGCCCTGACCGACGGCATCGAATACGATGACGCCACCGACGCCAACATTGAAGCTGCCCTGGCGCGTCTGAACGCGCTGAACGAGCGCACTGATGGCGAAGATGTGGCAACCCTGCGTCGCGAGCTGCAAAACTGCATGCAGAACTACTTCGGTGTATTCCGTACTGGCGAATACATGCAGAAGGGTATTGCCCAGCTGGCTGACCTGCGCAAGCGGATTGCCAACGTCAAGATCAACGATAAGAGCCAGGCGTTCAACACCGCTCGTATCGAAGCCCTTGAGCTGCAAAACCTGCTGGAAGTGGCTGAAGCGACTGCGATTGCCGCCGAGGTTCGTAAAGAATCCCGTGGTGCCCACGCTCGTGAAGACTTTGAAGATCGCGATGACGAAAACTGGTTGTGCCACACCCTGTACTTCCCGGGTGACAAGCGTGTAACCAAGCGTGCCGTGAACTTCTCGCCGAAGACGGTTCCGACGTTTGAACCGAAGATTCGGACTTACTAAGGGTGGCTGCCATGTTGAAAGTCAGTGTTTATCGCTACAACCCTGATCAGGACGCCGCGCCGTTCATGCAGGAATTTGAGGTCGATACCGGTGGTAAAGACCTGATGGTGCTGGATGTGCTGGCCCTGATCAAAGAGCAGGACGAAGGTTTCTCCTATCGTCGCTCTTGCCGTGAAGGTGTCTGTGGTTCCGACGGTATGAACATCAACGGCAAAAACGGCCTGGCTTGCGTCACGCCGCTGTCTGCCGTGGTCAAGAAGGGCAAGCTCGTTGTACGTCCGCTGCCAGGTTTGCCGGTTATCCGTGACCTGGTCGTCGATATGAGCATCTTCTACAAGCAATACGAGAAGGTTAAGCCATTCCTGCAGAACGACACGCCGGCTCCGGCCATCGAGCGTCTGCAGTCCCCGGAAGAGCGCGAGAAGCTCGACGGTCTGTACGAGTGCATCCTGTGCGCTTGCTGCTCGACCTCTTGCCCGTCCTTCTGGTGGAACCCGGACAAGTTCCTGGGTCCAGCTGCACTGCTGCAAGCCTATCGCTTCCTGGCAGACAGCCGTGACACCAAGACGTCCGAGCGTCTGGCTTCACTGGATGACCCGTTCAGCGTATTCCGCTGCCGCGGGATCATGAACTGCGTCAACGTATGTCCTAAAGGCCTGAACCCGACTAAGGCCATTGGTCACATCCGTAACATGCTGCTGCAGAGCGGCGTGTAAGACGTTGTAGCAAAAGCAGGACCGTTGTGCCCGTAAATGCTACGGCGCAGGCTTCAACCGGCGCCGTAGTTTTAACTTGAGCAGCGACTTACAAAGCCGCAGCTCTTATTTTGAAGAAATGAGACAAGCAGGGGCATTCGGGTTGGTACCCGAACTATCAGCGTGATCCTAAGTGGCTTGTTTTGGTCGCTGCACTTGGCCTTTTGCAAGCAAACTCGGTGTTTTCGCCGGTGGTGTCCCCAAATCGAGGGTGACCAAGCATGCAAGAAAGCGTGATGCAGCGCATGTGGAACAGCGGCTATCTTTCAGGTGGTAACGCTGCCTATGTGGAAGAGCTTTATGAGCTCTACCTGCACGACCCTAACGCTGTGCCAGAAGAATGGCGCACCAAATTTCAGACGTTGTCTTCAGACGGCAACGCTGCCACCGATGTATCGCATGCAACAATTCGCGATCAATTTGTGCTGCTGGCAAAGAACCAGCGCCGCGCCCAACCGGTTTCCGCCGGGAGCGTGAGCAGTGAGCACGAGAAGAAGCAAGTTGAAGTATTGCGACTGATCCAGGCCTACCGTATGCGTGGCCACCAGGCAGCCCAGCTTGACCCGCTGGGGCTGTGGCAGCGTCCTGCACCTGCAGACCTGTCGATCAATCACTACGGCTTGACCAATGCCGATCTTGATACGACCTTCCGTGCCGGCGACCTGTTCATCGGCAAAGAGGAAGCGAGCCTACGCGAAATTCACGAAGCGTTGCAGCAGACATATTGCCGCACCATCGGCGCTGAATTCACGCACATCACCGATTCCGAGCAGCGCCACTGGTTCCAGCATCGCCTTGAAGGCGTGCGTGGGCGTCCGGTGCTGTCCGCCGATGTGCGCGGTCACCTGCTTGAGCGCGTAACCGCTGCCGAAGGCCTTGAGAAATACCTGGGCACCAAATACCCGGGCACCAAGCGTTTCGGCCTGGAAGGCGGCGAAAGCCTGATTCCGATGCTCGACGAGTTGATCCAGCGTTCCGGTTCCTACGGCACCAAGGAAATCGTGATCGGCATGGCTCACCGTGGTCGCCTGAACGTGTTGGTCAACACCTTCGGCAAGAACCCGCGCGAGCTGTTCGACGAGTTCGAAGGCAAGAAGAAGGTCGAGCTGGGTTCCGGTGACGTTAAATACCACCAGGGCTTCTCGTCCAACGTGATGACCACCGGCGGTGAAGTTCACCTGGCCATGGCGTTCAACCCATCCCACCTGGAAATCGTTTCTCCAGTGGTCGAGGGTTCTGTACGTGCTCGCCAGGATCGTCGCAACGATTCCACCGGTGAGAAGGTCCTGCCGATTTCCATCCACGGTGACGCGGCATTCGCCGGTCAAGGCGTGGTCCTGGAAACGTTCCAGATGTCGCAGACCCGCGGCTTCAAGACCGGCGGTACGATCCACATCGTCATCAACAACCAGGTGGGCTTCACCATCAGCAACCCGCTGGACGCGCGCTCTACCGAGTACGCGACCGACGTTGCCAAGATGATCCAGGCGCCGATCCTCCATGTGAATGGGGATGATCCGGAAGCCGTGTTGTTCGTGACCCAACTGGCCATTGACTACCGCATGCAGTTCAAGCGTGACGTGGTCATCGACCTGGTCTGCTACCGCCGTCGCGGTCACAACGAAGCGGATGAGCCGAGCGGCACCCAACCGTTGATGTACCAGCAGATCTCCAAGCAGCGCACCACCCGTGAGCTGTACGCCGAAAGCCTGACCAAGGCCGGCGTGCTGGATGAAGCGCGTGTTCAGGCGAAAATCGATGAATACCGCAACGCGCTGGACAACGGTCTGCATGTAGTAAAAAGCCTGGTCAAAGAACCGAACAAAGAGCTGTTCGTGGACTGGCGTCCATACCTGGGCCACGCCTGGACTGCGCGTCACGACACCTCGTTCGATCTGAAGACCCTGCAGGAACTGTCCGCCAAGCTGCTGGAAATTCCGGATGGCTTCGTGGTGCAGCGCCAGGTTGCGAAGATCTACGAAGACCGTCAGAAGATGCAAGCCGGCGGCCTGCCGATCAACTGGGGTTATGCCGAAACCATGGCATACGCGACCCTGGCGTTCGAAGGTCACCCGATCCGCATGACCGGCCAGGACATTGGCCGTGGTACGTTCTCGCACCGTCACGCGGTATTGCACAACCAGAAAGACGCGGGGACCTACATCCCGCTGCAGCACTTGTACGAAGGTCAGCCACGTTTCGACCTGTACGATTCGTTCCTGTCTGAAGAAGCCGTACTGGCGTTCGAATACGGTTACTCGACCACTACGCCAAACGCGTTGGTGATCTGGGAAGCCCAGTTCGGCGACTTCGCCAACGGTGCCCAGGTGGTTATCGACCAGTTCATCACCAGCGGCGAGCACAAGTGGGGCCGCCTGTGCGGTCTGACCATGTTGCTGCCACACGGTTATGAAGGTCAGGGTCCGGAGCACTCCTCGGCCCGTCTGGAGCGTTACCTGCAATTGTGCGCCGAGCACAACATCCAGGTGTGCGTGCCGACTACCCCGGCCCAGATCTACCACTTGCTGCGTCGCCAGGTGATCCGCCCGCTGCGCAAGCCGCTGGTAGTGTTGACCCCGAAATCGCTGTTGCGTCACAAATTGGCCATCTCGACCCTGGAAGATCTGGCCGATGGTTCGTTCCAGACCGTTATTCCGGAAATCGACACCCTGGACGCGGCCAAGGTCACTCGCCTGATCCTGTGCAGCGGCAAGGTTTACTACGACTTGCTGGAAAAACGTCGTGCCGAAGGCCGCGAAGACATCGCCATCGTGCGTATCGAGCAGCTTTACCCGTTCCCGGAAGATGACCTGATGGAGGCCATTGCGCCTTACACCAACCTCACCAATGTGGTGTGGTGTCAGGAAGAACCGATGAACCAGGGCGCGTGGTACAGCAGCCAGCATCACCTGCGTCGCAGCATCGGCAACCACAACAAGGCCCTGGGCCTGGAGTACGCCGGTCGTGATGCTTCTGCTGCACCTGCTTGTGGTTATGCATCGATGCACGCCGAGCAGCAGGAAAAACTGCTGCAAGATGCTTTCACTGTTTAACGCCTTCGCGCTGACTGAAACCGAATTTTAAGGACCCACAGATAATGGCTATCGAAATCAAAGCCCCGTCATTCCCGGAATCGGTTGCCGATGGCACCGTTGCCACCTGGCACAAGAAACCAGGTGAGGCCGTCAAGCGTGACGACCTGATCGTCGACATCGAGACCGACAAGGTTGTACTGGAAGTGTTGGCCGAAGCCGACGGCGTCCTGGGCGCCATCATTGCTGAAGAGGGCGCTACCGTCCTGTCCAACCAGGTACTGGGTTCGATCGAAGCGGGCAGTGCTGCTGCCGCCGCTCCAGCCGCCGCTGCTGCTCCGGCTGCCGCACCTGCTGCTGCCGCTCCGGCCGCGGGTGGTGAAGATCCAATCGCTGCACCGGCTGCGCGTCAGTTGGCTGAAGAAAACGGCATCAACCTGGCTTCCATCAAGGGCACCGGCAAAGACGGCCGTGTGACCAAGGAAGACGTGGTTGCCGCTGTTGAAGCCAAGAAAAACGCCCCGGCTGCCGCACCTGCCAAGGCTGCTGCCCCGGCTGCCGCTGCTCCTGTGTTCGCTGCTGGCGACCGCACCGAGAAGCGCGTACCGATGACCCGCGTGCGTGCCACCGTGGCCAAGCGCCTGGTTGAAGCACAGTCGAACATGGCGATGCTGACCACTTTCAACGAAGTCGACATGACTGAAGTCATGGCCCTGCGTTCGAAGTACAAGGATCTGTTCGAGAAGTCCCACAACGGCGTACGCCTGGGCTTCATGTCGTTCTTCGTGAAAGCGGCCACCGAAGCACTCAAGCGCTTCCCGGCAGTCAACGCTTCCATCGACGGCAGCGACATCGTCTACCACGGCTATGCGGACGTCGGCGTTGCCGTCTCCAGCGACCGTGGCCTGGTGGTACCGGTCCTGCGTAACGCCGAGCTGATGAGCCTGGCTGAAATCGAAGGCGGCATCGCCGGCTTCGGCAAGAAGGCCCGTGACGGCAAGCTGACCATCGACGAGATGACCGGCGGTACCTTCACGATCACCAACGGTGGTACTTTCGGTTCGATGATGTCGACCCCGATCGTCAACCCGCCGCAAGCTGCGATCCTGGGCATGCACAACATCATCCAGCGTCCGATGGCCATCAATGGCCAGGTCGTGATTCGTCCGATGATGTACCTGGCACTGTCCTACGATCACCGCCTGATCGATGGTAAAGAAGCCGTGACTTTCCTGGTGACCATCAAGAACCTGCTGGAAGATCCAGCTCGTCTGCTGCTGGATATCTGATAAAGCGGCCGTGAGCTGCAAGTTTCAAGCTGCAAGCAATTGCAGCCTGGCTTGTGGCTCGGGCTTGAAGCTTTTTTGCTAAAGAGGATTTTTTTTCATGTCGCAGAAATTTGACGTTGTAGTGATTGGTGCGGGCCCTGGCGGCTACGTTGCCGCCATCAAGGCCGCTCAACTGGGCCTCTCGACTGCTTGCATCGAAAAATACACCGACAAGGAAGGCAAACTGGCGCTGGGCGGTACCTGCCTGAACGTTGGCTGCATTCCTTCCAAGGCGCTGCTGGACAGCTCCTGGAAATTCCACGAAGCCCAGGACGGTTTTGCCATCCACGGCATCAACCACGCTGGCGTGACCATGGACGTGCCAGCAATGGTCGGCCGCAAGGCCAACATCGTCAAAGGCCTGACCTCTGGCGTTGCTACCCTGTTCAAGGCCAATGGCGTCACTTCCCTGCAAGGTCACGGCAAACTGCTGGCCGGCAAGAAAGTTGAAATCACCAAGCCAGACGGTTCGACCGAAATCATCGAAGCCGAGAACGTGATCCTGGCTCCAGGTTCGCGTCCGATCGACATTCCACCGGCTCCAGTTGACCAGAACGTGATCGTTGATTCGACCGGCGCCCTGGAATTCCAATCGGTACCAAAACGCCTGGGCGTGATCGGCGCTGGCGTGATCGGCCTGGAACTGGGTTCCGTCTGGTCCCGCCTGGGTTCCGAAGTGACCGTGCTGGAAGCCCTGGACACGTTCCTGCTGGCTGCCGACACTGCGGTGTCCAAAGAAGCGCTGAAAACCCTGACCAAACAAGGTCTGGACATCAAGCTGGGCGCACGCGTGACCGGTTCGAAAGTCAACGGCGAAGAAGTGGTCGTGACCTACACCGACAAGGATGGCGAGCAGACCATCACTTTCGACAAGCTGATTGTTGCCGTTGGTCGCCGTCCAGTGACCACTGATCTGTTGGCAGCTGACAGCGGCGTGACCATCGACGAGCGTGGCTTTGTCCATGTCGACGATCACTGCGCTACCACCGTTCCTGGCGTCTACGCCATCGGTGACGTGGTTCGCGGCATGATGCTGGCGCACAAGGCATCCGAAGAAGGCATCATGGTGGTTGAGCGCATCAAAGGTCACAAGACCCAGATGAACTACGACCTGATCCCTTCGGTTATCTACACCCACCCGGAAATCGCATGGGTCGGCAAGAACGAACAGCAGTTGAAAGCTGAAGGCGTTGAAGTTAACGTCGGCACCTTCCCGTTTGCCGCTTCTGGCCGTGCCATGGCAGCAAACGACACTGGCGGTTTTGTCAAAGTCATCGCTGATGCCAAGACTGACCGCGTATTGGGCGTCCACGTGATTGGCCCAAGCGCTGCAGAACTGGTTCAGCAAGGCGCTATCGGTATGGAATTCGGCACCAGTGCCGAAGACCTGGGCATGATGGTCTTCTCCCATCCGACCCTGTCCGAAGCGTTGCACGAAGCAGCGTTGGCTGTGAATGGCGGCGCCATCCACATCGCCAACCGCAAGAAGCGCTAAGCGAGATAATAAGAAACCACGGCGGAGTTGCCCGTCGTGAGCCTTGCGCGCAAGACTCACCGCGGAATATCCGCTGGACGCAGTCTTGCGCAGCTTTGCCGGCCTTAGGGCGATGAAGCTGGGCAAGCAGCAGTCACAGGTGGCGCGGCACTCATAATGAGCGCAGCGCCGAATGCGCAGTACCTAACGAAGACGGTAAAAAGCATGAATCTTCACGAGTATCAGGGTAAGCAGCTGTTCGCTGAATACGGCCTGCCAGTTTCCAAGGGCTACGCAGTAGACACCCCGGAAGCAGCAGCAGAAGCTTGCGACAAAATCGGCGGCACCGAGTGGGTTGTCAAAGCCCAGGTCCACGCTGGTGGTCGCGGTAAAGCGGGCGGCGTTAAGCTGGTTCGCAGCAAAGAAGACGCCAAGGCCTTCGCACAGCAGTGGCTGGGCAAGCGTCTGGTGACTTACCAGACTGACGCCAATGGCCAGCCAGTCACCAAGATCCTGGTTGAATCGTGCACTGATATCGCTAAAGAGCTGTACCTGGGCGCTGTCGTTGACCGTTCGAGCCGTCGCATCGTGTTCATGGCTTCCACCGAAGGTGGCGTGGACATCGAGAAGATCGCTCACGAAACCCCAGAAAAAATTCTCAAGGCCACTATCGATCCACTGGTTGGCGCTCAGCCATTCCAGGGTCGCGAGCTGGCTTTCCAGCTGGGTCTGGAAGGCAAGCAAGTTGCCCAGTTCGCCAAGATCTTCGTTGGTCTGGCCAAACTGTTCCAGGATCACGATCTGGCCCTGCTGGAAGTGAACCCGCTGGTGATCAAGGCTGACGGCGATCTGCATTGCCTCGACGCCAAGATCAACATCGACGCCAACGCCATGTACCGTCAGCCTAAGCTGAAGACTTTCCACGATCCGTCGCAAGACGATCCGCGCGAAGCGCACGCTGCCAAGTTCGAACTGAACTACGTAGCCCTGGAAGGTAACATCGGTTGCATGGTCAACGGTGCTGGCCTGGCCATGGGTACCATGGACATCGTCAACCTGCATGGCGGCAAGCCAGCCAACTTCCTCGACGTAGGCGGTGGTGCTACCAAGGAACGCGTTACCGAAGCGTTCAAGATCATCCTGTCCGACTCCAACGTCGCTGCAGTACTGGTCAACATCTTCGGCGGCATCGTTCGTTGCGACATGATTGCCGAAGGCATCATCGGTGCAGTGAAAGAAGTCGGCGTGAAAATCCCGGTTGTTGTACGCCTTGAAGGTAACAACGCTGAACTGGGCGCTAAAGTACTGGCAGAAAGCGGTTTGAACATCATCGCTGCTACCAGCCTGACCGACGCTGCTCAACAAGTTGTCAAAGCTGCGGAGGGCAAATAATGAGCGTCCTGATCAATAAAGACACCAAAGTTATCTGCCAGGGTATTACTGGTTCGCAAGGTAGCTTCCACACCCAGCAAGCCATCGAATACGGCACCAAGATGGTTGGCGGCGTAACTCCAGGCAAAGGCGGCACCGAGCACCTGGGCCTGCCAGTGTTCAACACCGTGAAAGATGCTGTTGCTCAAACTGGCGCTACCGCCAGCGTGATCTACGTTCCAGCTCCTTTCTGCAAGGACTCGATCCTGGAAGCAGCATTCGGCGGCATCAAGCTGATCGTTTGCATCACCGAAGGCATTCCTACCCTGGACATGCTAGACGCTAAAGTTAAGTGCGACGAGCTGGGTGTTACCCTGATCGGCCCTAACTGCCCAGGCGTGATCACTCCAGGCGAATGCAAGATCGGCATCATGCCAGGTCACATTCACTTGCCAGGCAAAGTCGGTATCGTTTCCCGTTCCGGCACCCTGACCTACGAAGCTGTGAAGCAGACCACTGACGCCGGTTTCGGTCAGTCGACTTGCGTCGGCATCGGCGGTGACCCGATCCCAGGTTCGAACTTCATCGACATCCTGAAACTGTTCCAGGAAGACCCGAAGACCGAAGCGATCGTCATGATCGGTGAGATCGGCGGTTCGGCTGAAGAAGAAGCGGCTGCCTACATCAAGGCACACGTGACCAAACCGGTTGTTTCCTACATCGCTGGTGTGACTGCCCCTGCGGGCAAGCGCATGGGCCATGCTGGCGCAATCATCTCTGGCGGCAAGGGCACTGCAGACGAGAAGTTTGCTGCCCTGGAAGACGCAGGCGTGAAAACCGTGCGTTCGCTGGCAGACATCGGCAAGGCTTTGTCCGAGCTGACTGGCTGGGCTGTCAAGTAAGCCTCGCGCTTAACTGACGTTTCACCACACAAAGGCCACCTTCGGGTGGCCTTTGTGCTTTCTGCCGGTTGCTGAAGATCAAAATGTGGGAGCGGGCTTGCTCGCGAATGCGGTGTATCAGTTGATGCATTCAGTGCTGACCCAGCGCATTCGCGAGCAAGCCTGCTCCCACAGTGGACTGCATTGCCAAATTAAGTATGAAAACGCGACATTCAAGTGTCGCTTATCGGACAGTCCGCCCCGCAACAGTGCGTTTGTCAGGCAAATTCTGTACGCTAGCCGCCTCTTTATGCGCCCGCATCCCAAAAGGAAGCCGCGTGCTAGACCGGTCGGTCCCCATAAGGGCCGGCAGCATTTCCCTCATCCATAGGGAATCCCTCTCTAAATTCCGATTCAGTAGTGTGGTATTTCCTCAAATGAAAGTGTTGAAAAGCCAGGATATCCTGGCGTTGGGCTTTATGACTTTTGCCCTGTTCGTGGGCGCCGGCAACATCATCTTCCCGCCTATCGTTGGTTTGCAGTCCGGGCCTCATGTCTGGATGGCGGCGTTGGGCTTCCTGATCACCGCCGTGGGTTTGCCGGTGGTTACCGTTATCGCGCTGGCCAAGGTTGGTGGTGGCATGGATGCCTTGAGCAGCCCCATCGGCAAGGTCGCCGGTGGCATCCTGGCTGCAGCGTGCTACCTGGCTGTCGGCCCATTGTTCGCCACGCCACGTACCGCAACGGTTTCGTTCGAAGTAGGCCTGGCGCCATTGACCGGCGAAAGCCCGCTGGCCCTGTTCCTCTACAGTTCGGTGTACTTCCTGCTGGTGTTCTTCATCTCCCTGTATCCAGGGCGTTTGCTGGATACCGTCGGCCGTTTCCTCGCGCCGCTGAAGATCATTGCACTGGCGGTCCTGGGGATCGCAGCCTTCGCCCTGCCTGCGGGTGATATCGGCGTTGCAACGCCTGAATACGTCGCCGCACCGTTCTCCCAGGGCTTTATCAATGGCTACCTGACCATGGATACCCTGGGCGCGCTGGTGTTCGGCATCGTGATCGTCAACGCCATTCGCTCCCGTGGCGTCGAGTCGCCACAGCTGATTACCCGCTACGCGATCATTGCCGGGCTGATTGCCGGCGTGGGCCTGGCGCTGGTCTACGTCAGCCTGTTCCGCCTTGGTTCGGGCAGCCATGAAGTGGCCGCCGGTGCAGCCAATGGCGCAGCGGTATTGCACGCCTACGTGCAACACACCTTCGGTTCCCTGGGCAGCGGTTTTCTTGCGGTGCTGATCTCCCTGGCGTGCCTGGTCACGGCGGTAGGCCTGACCTGTGCCTGCGCCGAGTACTTCAGCCGGGTGTTGCCACTGTCCTACAAGACCCTGGTGGTAATCCTGGCCGCGTTCTCGCTGCTGGTGTCGAACCTGGGCCTGACCAAGCTGATTGCATTCTCGATCCCGGTACTGACCGCCATCTACCCGCCGTGCATCGTTCTGGTGGCCCTGAGCTTCTGCAAGGACTTCTGGCATGAGCATGGCCGCATCCTTGGCCCGGTAATGCTGGTGTCGTTCATCTTCGGCACCATCGACGCTCTCAAGGGCGCTGGCCTGGCCGGTTGGATGCCTGCGCAAATGGCTAACCTGCCATTGAGCGAACAAGGCCTGGCGTGGCTGGTACCTTGTGTGATTACCCTGGTGGCTGCATTCGGGGTTGACCGCATGCTGGGTAAGCGCAGCGAAGCCATCGCTTAAAGCGATCTGACATACGCTGAAATCGAAATGCCCCGTATCAATCGATCCGGGGCATTTTTTATGGGCGACGGGCAGTGTCTTTTTTCGTGGACTAACGTCGAAGGGGTACGAAATTCCAAAGTTGGAGCGCAGAACAATGTTGGAACAAGCCCACTCCCACATTGTTCTGCGTTCGCCAGACTCATCGTGTAAAGGACCCGCATGTCGTTCGTTGAAGCCAACCTGATCCACTTGCTTGCCGCGCTCTGGTTTGTCATCTGCTGGGGCGGTTACACCCGCTACGCCAGCTGGAAAGCCCGGGACACTGCCTGCCTTGCCAGTGTGCTGCATCTGTACCGCGAAGACTGGATGCGTCGCATGCTGCTGCGCGACAACCGCATCGCCGATGCCAGCGTGATCGGCAACCTGGAGCGCAACGCTTCGTTCTTCGCCTCCAGCACCCTGATCATCCTTGCCGGTATCCTCACTGTGCTCGGGGCCTCGGAGCGTGCGGTCTCGCTGCTGGCGGATATTCCCATGGTGCAACAGGCGTCCCAGGGCATGTCGGAGATCAAGCTGCTGTGCCTGGCCCTGGTGTTTGTCTATGCCTTCTTTACTTTCAGTTGGTGCATGCGCCAGTACAACTTCGCAGCGATCCTGATTGGCTCGGCGCCGATGGTCGGTGAGCGGCATGTCTCAGAGCAGGAACGCAAGGCGTTTGCCTCGCGGGCGGCGCGGGTGATTTCCATGGCCGCCAACCAGTTCAACTTCGGCCTGCGTTCCTATTACTTCGGCATGACCATGCTCGCCTGGTTTGTCAGCCCCTGGCTGTTCATGCTGATGAGCAGCGGGGTGGTGCTGGTGCTGTACCGGCGGGAATTTCATTCCGATGTTCTGGAAGTCATGGTTTATACCCCGACAGAGGCACCTTTGCCTGAGGCAAATAAAGAGGCCGCTTCCTGACTAGATCGTTTATTACGGCTGCTTAGTCCGGCTTTCCGGTTTGGCTGCTCACAAAAACAGCGCACAAAGTAAAGCCCGCTATTAAGCGGGCTTTCTTTTGCAACATGGTATTTAAACCGCGGTATCAGGAACCGCTTGCAGGTGTAGCTGGAGCATTTTCTTTAGCCGCGGCTGCGTCAGATTCAGCTTGGGCTTTGGCGGCTTCGGCGTTTTCTTTTGCAGCGTCGTTCACTTTATCCTGAGCTTCGCTCATTTTTTCCTGAGCTTGTTCAGCATGCTGAGTGGCATCCTGAGCTTTGTCCTCGGATTTCTTATCGCAGGCAGCGAGGCCAAGGGCGGCAGCCAACATCAAGGAAACAGCGAAAGTCTTGCGCATGGGGTGTTTCTCCTTATTGAAGATATCTACTGGCCTTTCGAGCATGGGGTGCCTGTATTAGTTCCTTTAATCCCACAGATATATAAGCCGTTTCTCCAAGGAACTTTCTTCCGGGGTACTTGTTTCGCCGGATCACTACTAATAAGAGTCTTTATCGAATGACCGATAACCCCCTTTTAGAGCGTGCCGCACGTTTTGTCTCAGCCCTGCGTCACTGTCAGGTACTGGGTATCGAGGTGCATGACGCGAGCGCGGACGGCATGACCTTGCTCTTGCCGTATAGCCCGCAGATCGTTGGCGATCCGCAAACCGGGATCATTCATGGTGGCGCCTTGACCTCGTTGATGGACACGGCCTGCGGCATGGCCACCTTGTGTGTGCTGCCGGAATTTGAAGTGTGCCCCACCCTGGATTTGCGCATCGATTACATGCACCCGGCCGAGCCGCACAAGCCGGTGTTCGGGTTTGCCCAATGCTACCGGGTGACCACTGATGTGATTTTTACCCGTGGTTTTGCTTATCAGGATGACCCCGAGCAACCGATTGCCCATGTGGTGGGCACATTCATGCGCATGGGCAAGCGTTTGAAGGGCACACGGGGATTTGGCAGCAGCATCAAGGGAGAACAGGCATGACACACCAATTCAAGACCCGCATGGAGCAGGCCCACCAGCGCGGCGACTACAAGGCGCTACTCGACCTGATCCCCTATGCCCGGTTGATCGGCATCGAATGCACGCGCCTGGGGGATGAGTTGCTGTTTCGCATGCCTGCCAACAAGGACAATATTGGTAACCCGATATTGCCGGCCATCCATGGGGGCGTCATCGCAGGCTTTATGGAGCTGTCGGCGGCCTTTCATTTATGGGTAGCCACGGAGGCTCCAGGGGTTGAAAGGAGTTTGCCCAAGATCGTCGACTTTTCCCTGGATTACCTGCGGGCCGGGCAGTTTCGCGACACTTACGCCACCTGTCAGGTGTGGCGCCAGGGGAGGCGCGTGGCCAATGTCGCGATCACCGCCTGGCAAAGCACCCCGGCCGAGCCCATTGCCACCGCTCGGGCGCATTTCAAGATTCAGGAGCAGGGCCACCCTTGAAATCCTGGTCTTAGCCCCCAACTTTGATGACAACCCGCCGCCAACCCTTTCGGGGGCGGCCATTGCCATCCAATTGGAGTTTGATGACCATGAGTGTGGAAACTCAAAAGGAAACCCTGGGCTTCCAGACCGAGGTGAAGCAACTGCTGCACCTCATGATCCATTCGCTGTATTCCAACAAGGAAATCTTCCTTCGCGAATTGATCTCGAACGCCTCTGACGCTGTCGACAAATTACGTTTCGAAGCCCTGTCCAAGCCTGAGTTGCTGGAAGGTGGCGCCGAGCTGAAAATCCGTGTGAGCTTCGACAAGGACGCCAAGACCGTCACCCTCGAAGACAACGGCATCGGCATGAGCCGTGAGGACGCGATCACCCACCTGGGGACCATCGCCAAATCCGGCACCGCCGATTTCATGAAGAACCTGTCGGGCGACCAGAAAAAAGATTCGCACCTGATCGGCCAGTTCGGCGTGGGCTTCTATTCGGCCTTTATCGTCGCCGACAAGGTTGAAGTGTTCAGCCGCCGTGCCGGCCTCGCTGCTGGCGAAGGCGTGCACTGGTCTTCTAAAGGTGAGGGCGAATTTGAGATCGCCACCATCGATAAGGCCGACCGTGGTACCCGTATCGTGCTGCACCTCAAGGACGGTGAAGACGAATTCGCCGATGGCTGGCGCCTGCGCAATATCATCAAGAAGTACTCCGACCATATCGCGCTGCCAATCGAACTGCCGAAAGAACAAGCGGCAGCCGAAGGCGAAGAGGCTCCAGCCCTGGAATGGGAAGTGGTCAACCGCGCCAGCGCCCTGTGGACCCGTCCTCGCACTGAAGTGAAGGACGAGGAATACCAGGAGTTCTACAAGCACATCGCCCACGACTACGAAAACCCGTTGAGCTGGAGCCACAACAAGGTCGAAGGCAAGCTGGAATACAGCTCGCTGCTCTACGTCCCGGCCCGTGCCCCGTTCGACCTGTACCAGCGTGAAGCGCCCAAAGGCCTGAAGCTGTACGTACAGCGTGTGTTCGTGATGGACCAGGCAGAGTCCTTCCTGCCGCTGTACCTGCGCTTTATCAAGGGCGTGGTCGACTCCAATGACCTGTCGCTGAACGTGTCGCGGGAAATCCTGCAGAAAGACCCGATCATCGACTCGATGAAGTCGGCGCTGACCAAGCGTGTGCTCGACATGCTGGAAAAACTGGCGAAGAACGAGCCTGAGCAATACAAAGGCTTCTGGAAAAACTTTGGCCAGGTCATGAAGGAAGGCCCGGCAGAAGATTTCGCCAACAAGGAAAAAATCGCCGGCCTGTTGCGCTTTGCCTCCACCCAGGGCGAAGACGGCGAGCAGGTTGTGTCCCTGGCCGAGTACCTGGCGCGCGCCAAGGAAGGTCAGGACAAGATCTACTACCTGACCGGTGAAACCTACGCCCAGGTCAAGAACAGCCCGCACCTGGAAGTCTTCCGCAAGAAAGGCATCGAAGTGCTACTGCTCACCGACCGTATCGATGAGTGGCTGATGAGCTACCTCAGCGAGTTCGACGGCAAGAGCTTTGTCGACGTGGCCCGTGGTGACCTGGACCTGGGCAACCTGGATTCGGAAGAGGACAAAAAAGCCGCTGAAGAAGTGGCCAAGTCCAAAGAAGGCCTGGTTGAGCGGATCAAGGCCGCCCTGGGCGATGCTGTCAGCGAAGTGCGGGTTTCCCACCGTCTGACCGACTCCCCGGCGATCCTGGCCATCGGCGAGCAGGACCTGGGCATGCAGATGCGCCAGATCCTCGAAGCCAGCGGGCAGAAGGTGCCGGACTCCAAGCCGATCTTCGAATTCAACCCGGCTCACCCGTTGATCGAGAAACTCGACGGCGAGCAGAGCGAAGAGCGTTTTGGCGACCTGTCGCACATTCTCTTCGACCAGGCGGCCTTGGCCGCAGGGGACAGCCTGAAAGACCCGGCGGCTTATGTACGCCGGCTGAACAAGCTGTTGGTTGAGTTGTCGGTTTAACAACGTTGTAAGAAAACCCCGCTTCGGCGGGGTTTTTCGTTCTGGCTCTGCTGTAGGAGCGAGCTTGCTCGCGAAAAACGTGAGATCACCGCATTCATTCAGCATTTGCGCGTTATCGTTGACGTTCTTCGCGAGCAAGCTCGCTCCTACAGGGAGCATCGTCAATCCATCTAAATTGGAGAAAATGATGAGCCAAGTCACTGTGCGTTCCGTGGTCTATCAGATTGATGGCCAGTCTTATGAAAGCCGCCTGGCCTTCGATGCCAGTCACAAGGGCCCGCGGCCGGGCTTGCTGATGGCACCGAACTGGATGGGTGTCAGCGCAGGCGCCGAAGAGATCGCCAAGGCCGTGGCCGGCAAGGGCTATGTGGTGTTGATCGCTGATCTGTACGGGCAAACCGTACGCCCGTCCAATGGCGATGAAGCCGGGGCGGCGATGATGCCGTTGAAGAATGACCGTGGGTTGCTGAACAAGCGGATGCAGGCGGCCTTTGAGCAACTGCAAGGCCAGGTCGAAGTCGCTGTCGATACCACGAAACTGGCGACCTTTGGCTTTTGCTTTGGCGGTTGCTGCTCCCTGGAGCTGGCGCGTACCGGGGCGTCGTTGAAGGCTGCGGTGTCGTTCCATGGCACCCTGGACACGCCAAACCCGGCGGACGCGCAGAACATCAAGGGTTCAGTGCTGGTGCTGCATGGCGCTAGCGATCCGTTGGTGCCCAGGGAACAACTGCCTGCATTTGAAGATGAGATGAACGCGGCCGGCGTGGATTGGCAATTACTCAGCTACGGCGGCGCGGTGCATTCGTTCACCGACCCGCAGGCCAATGTGCCAGGCAAGATGATGTATGACGCCAAGACAGCGGGGCGGGCGTTCCAGGCGATGCATAACCTGTTGGATGAAGTGTTCAAGGGCTGAGTCTTCAGCGCCTGTTAGGGCCTTATCGCGGGCTTGCTCGCGATAGCTATTTGACAGGCAACTCAATTCTGCCGGTCTCCCCCGGCACCGTTGGCCAATCCCCTGCCGCCCAACGCTGGCGAGCCTGCTCGATCAACGCCGAGTCACTGGCCACAAAATTCCAGTTGATCCGCCGTGGCCCATCCAGCGGCGCGCCACCGAAGATCACCAGGTGGCATTCTGTCTCGGCAAACAGCGCCATGCTCTGGCCCGCCGGCAACACCGCCAGGCTATGGGCCTCCAGGGGCTCACCGTCCAGTTGCGCATCACCCTGCAGCACATACACCGCGCGCTCGGCATGTTCATCGGGAATTAGCAGGGTGGTGGCCGTCTGCATCTGCACTTCGGCATACAGCGTCGGTGACAGCACCGGTACCGCTGACTCCAGGCAAAACCCATTGCCGGCGATCAGGCGGATGCTTACGCCGAGGTTGTCACTGACCGGCAGGCTCGCCGCCGGGTGATGGCTGTAATGCCCCGGTCCCTGCTCGTGTGCCTTGGGCGACGCCAGCCACACTTGCAGGCCATGCAGGTTGAAACCCTTGGCCTTGAGGGCGTCAGGCGTGCGCTCGACGTGGGCAATCGCGCTGCCGGCAGTCATCCAACTGACGTCACCGGCCTTGACCACCTGATCAGAACCGAGGCTGTCCTTGTGCAGGAGTTCGCCTTCAAACAAGTAGGTCAGTGTCGACAAGCCAATATGCGGATGCTGGCGGATATTCATGCCGCTGCCAGGGGCGTAGCGGGTTTCGAGCATATGGTCGAAGAACACGAAAGGTCCGACGCTGCGGCATTCCCGCGAGGGCAGGGGGCGCAGGATAGGCTGCCCCTCGACATCTTCGGCGCGTGGGCGAATTACAGTCACGGTGGTCATGGTGCATCCCTGTCTGAGCGGGTTAGATGGGTTTGAGCATAACCCGCCCGGCAGGAAATCGGTGTTATTGGCTGAAGGCGCCTTCCGAGAGTCGGGTCTCGATGCTGATCTCGGCGGTGGTCATCAGCTTGTGTACCGGGCACTTGTCCGCCACACGATGCAGTTCATCGCGCTGGGCATCAGTCAGCACGCCCTTGAGGGTCAGCTTGACGTTGAGCTTGTATTTGCCCTTTTGCTCTTCGGTGCTGTCGTGGGTGACTTCCACGGTCACGCCCGTCAGGGGGATATCCTTTTTCTGTGCATACAGCTTGACGGTCAGCGCTTTGCACGAGGCCAGCGCGGCGTCGAAGTAATCGTGGGGCGAAGGCGCCGAGTCGTCGCCACCCAGGCTCTTGGGCAGGTCGGTAAACAGCTCATGCTGATTGATGTTGACGCTGTGTCGAAAGTTGTCGGCATTCAGGGTATTGACGATAACAGGCATGGCAAACCTCGGAAGGTGGCAGGATGAAGGTCATGCAGTTATAGAGCATGCTGGCACTTGAGTGTTCCGCATTTTTTGCGCGGTGAACCCCCGTGCAATGCCTGCGGTCTACCTGACTTGCCCCTGGATTGAGGTTTTATCGTGCCCTGGACCCGCCTGAGTATTGCCCTGTTGCTCGCCGCCAGCAGCCTTGCCGTGCAGGCTCGCGACTATGCCTACAGTGACGCGCACCTGCATTACGTCGATTTCTTCCAGGAGACGGCGGGCATGGACAAGTTGCTCAAGGCCATGGCCGATAACCGTATCGAACACGTGATGATTTCCGGCGTCCCGGTGGCGAAGAAATGGCATGAAGACGAACCCAAGCGCCCGCGCTACTACGCCGGCGATGACGCCGATGCCTATTGGTACAGCGCCACCGATGTGATCGTCGCCGCAGCGGTCAACAAGCTGACCCCGCAGCAACGCCAGCATTTTCATCCCTTCTTGAGCGGCTTCAACCCCAATGACAAGAACTCCGAGGCGCATATCCAGCGCATGCTGGACCTCTATCCTGGGCTGTGGCAGGGCATTGGCGAGGTGTTCACCCGTCACGATGACCTGACGGCCCTGACCTCAGGCGATACCCCGCGGGCGAACAACGAGGCGATGACGCGGATCTATCACCTGGCCGCCGAAAACGACCTGCCGGTGCTGGTGCATTCCAATATCACGTCCAAGCGCGAGCGCAATCCCCTGTACCTGGCAGAGATTGAAGCGCCGCTGCGCAATCATCCGCACACTCGGTTCATTTGGGCCCATGCCGGCACCAGCATGGAGATCCACCGTCACCAGACGCAGCTGGATTTCCTGCTGCCCACCTTGAGTCGCATGCTGGAGGCTTATCCCAACCTGTATATCGACCTGTCCTGGAGCATGCTCACGCCTTATCTGCTGGACGAGGCGGGAAAGCCCCGAGCCGAATGGCTGGCGCTGGTAGAGCGCTTTCCGGAGCGCTTTATGCTGGGTTCTGATGTTGTAGGGCGCTTCAACAAGTTGGGTAAGGAAATGCGCAGCTTCAATCCCTTCCTTGATGCTTTGCCGCAAGACGTTGCGCGAAAAGTCGCGCGGGACAATTTCCTGGCGATTTTGCCCAAGCCTCGCTGATCGGGTTTGTCATCGTCCGGTCATACCGGTGTCATAAGCTCCCGCCATCTAATCCAAGGAGCCCACTATGCACCTCACCCGTTTAAGCGCCCTGGCGGCATTGATGATGATCAGCGGCATGGCCAGCGCCGAAGTCCGTATCGAAGGCCCGGTGGAATTCGGCGTGTTTGAAGGCCCGAAAGCCGAGCTGCAGTCGGGCGAGCGCGTGTTGCGCCGCAGCAACGAGCAGATCCAGGCCACCACCGTGGTGCCGGCCAAGCTGGGGACTAAGTTTGGCCTGCGTTACCAGTTGCTTGGCAAGGTCGCCGAAGACACGCCGCTGACCTTGCTCTACTTCACTCCAGGCATCCGCACGGCCGACGGCCAGCGGCATGACAAATTCGAAGTGACCCAGAAGTTGGTGCCTGGCGCGCCTCAGGACGTGATGGCCTACGAGTTCACCGAAAGCCACGAAGTGGTGCCGGGCGAGTGGCGATTCATGGTGTTCCAGGGTGATCGCCTGCTGACCCAGAAGAGCTTTACCGTGCGCTGAATCGCTACAGTTATAGGGTCGGTAGATAAAGGCGTTTTGATATCGCGTTTTCGTCTTACGCAAAAAGTCGAAGACGCCGATACCTTTCATGAGCAACCCGCTGCAGGTGGATGCAGCGCTCTTGAAAGGAATCCGAGCAATGAGTATCAGAAGTCTCAATATCGCTCCTCGTGCAGGCCTGGGTTTTGGATTGTTGGCGTTGATGGTGTTTGTACTGGGCGGGTTCGCCTTGATGCAAATGGCCAACATGCGCGAGCAGTCGGACCAGGTGGAAACCAACTGGCTGCCCAGCGTGATGGCGGCCGGCGAAATGAATCAGGACCTGCTGCGGATACGCGCCTTGACCTTGCGTCTGCTGATTAACCGCGATCCTCAGGCGGTGGCCCAGAATGAACAAAAAATCCTCGATATCAAAAAGCAGCTGCATACCGCACAGAAGCTGTATGAAGCGTTGATTGTCCTGCCCGAAGACCAGGTGCTGTTCGACCGCTTCAAGGTTGAGCAGCAACAGTATTTGCAACGCCAGGAGCAGGTCATGGCGTTTTCCCGGCAGAATCAGCTGGAAGACGCGCTCAAGGTGGTCAATGGCGAGATGAATCACCTGGCGGATACCTTGGCCGGTACCCTGGGCGAGTTGGTCATCCTCAACAAGGTCAGCGCCAACCAGGCGGCAGACTTGGCGCAGCAGGTATTCAGCCAGTCGCGGATCTGGGTGATCGGCATGATCGCCATGGCCGCGTTGATTACCATCGGTCTGGCCGTCCTGTTGACCCGTAGTATCGTGTTGCCACTGGCGCAGTCGGTGAGGGTCGCCCAGGGAGTGGCCAGCGGCGACTTGACCGGCGAGATCACCGTCAGCGGCAAGGACGAGCCGGCGCGCCTGCAGCAGGCGCTCAAGAGCATGCAGGAAAACCTGCGTGAGACGATCCGGCGCATTTCCGATTCCTCCAACCAACTGGCCTCCGCTTCCGAGGAGCTCAGTTGTGTCACCGAAGACGCTACCCGTGGCCTGCACCAGCAAAGCCAGGAAATCGAACAGGCTGCCACGGCGGTCAATCAGATGACGGCGGCGGTGGAGGAGGTGGCCAGTAATGCGGTGGCCACTTCGCAGGCCTCGCGCGAATCCGATCGCATTGCCCAGCAAGGGCGTGAGCAAGTGCATCAGACGGTGCTGTCGATCGAGTCGCTGGCTGATGACGTGACGGCCAATGCCACCCAGGTCGAGGACTTGGCGCAGAAGGTATACGGCATCAGCAAGGTGTTGGATGTGATTCGCGCAATTGCCGAGCAAACCAATCTGCTGGCGCTTAACGCGGCGATTGAGGCGGCACGGGCTGGTGAGGCCGGGCGCGGGTTTGCGGTGGTCGCTGATGAGGTGCGGGCCCTGGCTCATCGTACTCAGCAATCGACCCAGGAAATCGAGCAGATGATCGGCGGGATCCAGCAGGGCACCGATCAGGCGGTCAACTCGATGCAGCAGAGCAACAGCCGGGCGCGTTCGACCCTGGATATCGCCAAGTCGGCGGGCACCGCGCTGGAGGAAATTGCCTCGGCGTTCACCCTGATCAACGAACGCAACCTGGTGATTGCCAGCGCTTCGGAGCAGCAGGCGGCGGTGGCACGGGAGGTGGATCGCAACCTGATGAACATTCGCGACCTGGCGATGCAGACGTCGGCGGGCGCCAACCAGACCAGTGCGGCGAGCCAGGAGTTGTCGCGGTTGGCGGTAGACCTGAACACCATGGTGGCGCGGTTTTCGGTGTAGGGCTTTAAACCGGGTTGATGCTATCGCAGGCAAGCCAGCTCCCACATTTTGATTTGCGAATACAGTCAATGTGGGAGCTGGCTTGCCTGCGATGAAGACGACTCGGTCTACTGGTAAACCCGCCCAATAAAAAACGCCCCGAACCAGTCGGGGCGTTTTCACATGATCAACCTGCGGGGCTTACTTGCCCTGCCAGCGTTTCAGTACCAGGGTAGCGTTGGTGCCACCGAAGCCGAAGCTGTTGCTCATCACGGTGTTGATGGTTGCATCTTCACGGGTCTTGGTCAGGATCGGCATATCAGCAACGGCTGGATCCAGCTCGTCGATGTTGGCCGAACCCGCCATGAAGTTGCCTTCCATCATCAGCAGGCAGTAGATCGCTTCGTGCACGCCAGCGGCGCCCAGGGAGTGACCCGACAGGCTCTTGGTGGAGCTGATGGCCGGTGCCTTGTCGCCGAATACCGCACGTACGCCTTCCATTTCCTTGGCATCGCCCACTGGAGTGGAGGTGCCGTGGGTGTTCAGGTAGTCGATTGGCGTATCAACGGTGGCCATGGCCATCTGCATGCAACGAATGGCACCTTCGCCGCTTGGCGCAACCATGTCGTAGCCGTCGGAAGTCGCGCCGTAGCCGACGATTTCCGCGTAGATCTTTGCGCCACGGGCCAGGGCGTGTTCCAGCTCCTCGACCACGACCATGCCGCCACCGCCGGCGATGACGAAACCGTCACGCTTGGCGTCGTAGGCACGGGAGGCCTTTTCCGGGGTTTCGTTGTACTGAGTGGACAGCGCGCCCATCGCGTCGAACAGGAACGATTGGCTCCAATGCTCTTCTTCACCGCCACCGGCGAACACGATGTCTTGCTTGCCCAACTGGATCTGTTCGACCGCAGTCCCAATGCAGTGAGCACTGGTGGCGCAGGCGGAGGAGATCGAGTAGTTCACGCCCTTGATCTGGAATGGAGTGGCCAGGCACGCAGAAACGGTGCTGCCCATGGTCCGCGTGACGCGGTACGGGCCGACGCGCTTGACGCCTTTCTCGCGCAGGATGTCCAGCGCTTCCATCTGGTTCAAGGTCGACGCGCCGCCGGAGCCGGCGATCAGGCCGGTACGCACGTTGGACACCTGGTCGTCGCTCAGGCCGGAATCGGCAATCGCGTCTTTCATGGCCAGGTAGGCATAGGCTGCTGCGTGGCCGACGAAGCGATAGATCTTGCGATCGATCAGTTCTTCGAGTGGTAGGTCAATGGAGCCGGAAACCTGGCTACGCAGACCCATTTCGGCATATTCCGGGTTGAAGCGGATGCCAGGGCGACTTGCACGCAGGTTAGCGGTGACGGTCTCTTTGTCATTGCCCAGGCACGAAACGATGCCCAGACCAGTGATAACGACGCGGCGCATGCGGATAACCCTTAAAAGTTGTCAGTGGAAGTGAACACGCCGACCCGAAGGCCTTCGGCAGTGTAGATCTCGCGCCCGTCGACAGTGACCGAACCATCGGCGATGGCCAGGTTCAGCTTGCCCTTGAGAACGCGTTTGATGTGAATGTTGTAGGTGACTTTCTTGGCGGTCGGCAGGACCTGGCCAAAGAACTTCACTTCGCCCGAACCCAGGGCACGCCCGCGGCCCGGCAGGCCTTGCCAGCCCAGGTAGAAACCGACCAGCTGCCACATGGCGTCGAGGCCCAGGCAGCCCGGCATGACCGGATCGCCTTCGAAATGGCAGGCGAAAAACCACAGGTCAGGGGTGATATCCAGCTCGGCGACCAATTCACCTTTGCCGTACTTGCCACCCTCTTCGCTGATATGGGTGATGCGATCCACCATCAGCATGTTCGGGGCGGGCAGTTGCGCGTTACCTGGGCCGAACAGCTCACCGCGACTGCAGCGCAGCAGGTCTTCCCGGGTAAAGGCGTTTTGTTTGGTCATGCGAGCTCCTCAATAATCCCATGCGGCAGGGCCGGGTAAATCTTCCCGACCGACTGAAGCGTGCTTGCCTCACGTCGGCAGCCTACAGGTAGACTATTGCGTTGTAGTGAAAGTCACAGCATCAAGGACAT
Organism: Pseudomonas sp. 25 R 14; assembly: GCF_900004755.1. Lineage (NCBI taxonomy): Bacteria > Pseudomonadati > Pseudomonadota > Gammaproteobacteria > Pseudomonadales > Pseudomonadaceae > Pseudomonas > Pseudomonas sp. 25 R 14. The sequence goes on from NZ_CVTS01000046.1 coordinate 79,631, forward strand.
GAATGTACACTTGTGCACTGAAATTTTAAACCGGGCTTATTTATGGGCCCGCTCGGGTGCCTAAGACTGCCGCACTTTCGCCTTTCACGCCAGTCGCAGTTGGCTGATGATGCCCATCTAATGCACCCAGCGCTGTAGGATTTGCTGCAAATCCGTACGTTTGAACGGCTTGGCCAGGTAATCGTTCATCCCGGCGGCCAGGCACGCTTCGCGATCGCCCTGTAACGCATTGGCCGTCAGGGCAATGATCGGCAGGTCGGCGCAGCCAGGCAGCTGACGAATCTGACGGGTGGCTTCATAGCCGTCGATCACCGGCAGTCGGCAATCCATCAAAATCGCCGTGAAAATCAGGCTTTCGGCACTGCGAATCGCTTCGGCGCCATCAGTGGCGATGCTCACCTCGAACCCCAGGCTGCGCAGCATGGCCTCGACCACGGTGCGGTTGACCGGGTTGTCTTCCACCAGCAGCACATTGCGGCCGTCACCGGCGCTGGCTTTATGCGGGGTGTCCGCAGCAATCTGCGGCAGGCTTTGCTGGTAGATCGCCAGCGGGATTTCCAGGGTGAACACCGAACCCAGGCCTTCTTCGCTCTGGGCGCGCAGGGTGCCGCCCATCCGCTCGGCCAGGGTGCGGGCAATCGGCAGGCCCAGGCCGGTACCGCCGTAACGCCTGGAGATAGAGCTGTCAGCCTGTTGAAAGGCGTCGAACATCAGCTCCAGGCGCTCGGCCGAAATACCAATCCCGGTGTCGCGTACCGTGCAGGTGAACCACAGCAGTTCATGGTCCAGGGTTTGCCAGTTGGGCTCGACGCTGACCGTGCCCTGTTCGGTGAACTTCAGTGCATTGCCGATCAGGTTCACCAGGATCTGCCGGATCCGCGTCGGGTCACCCTGCACGCGCAACGCTTCCATGCCCGGCGGGATTGGCAACTCCAGGACCAATCCGCGCTGTATGGCGCTGTGCTGGAACGCCTGGGCGCAGCTGTTGATCAGGTCAACCAGATTGAACGGAATATGCTCCAGCTCCAGGGCCGAGCGTTCGATACGCGAGAAGTCGAGGATATCGTTGATGACTTTGAGCAGGTGTTCGGTGGACTCCGAGGCCAGTGCGGCGTACTCGGTCTGTTCGTCGGTCATGGAGGTGGTTTCGAGCAATTGCAGCATGCCCAGTACGCCATTCATCGGCGTGCGCAATTCGTGGCTCATCATCGCCAGGAAGTCGGATTTGGCGCTGTTGGCACGCTCGGCTTCCTCGCGCGTCTGGATCAACTGGGCCATGGCTTGCTGCTGCTCGCGACTGGCGTGGTGCAAGCCTTCGGCCAGGTTGTTGATATGGCGGGACAGGTCACCCAGTTCGGAGTCATCGACAATTGGCAGTGGGGTTTTGTAGTCGCCCCGCTGGATTGCCTTGACCGCATGCCCCATGGCGCTGATCGGTTGCGACAGGCTGGCAGCCAGGCGCCGCGCCAGCAGGAAGGTAAAGAGCAGGGCAAACAACGCAAGGATCCCGGCCTTGAAGAGGATTTCCTGTTGGCGCTGACTGAAGGCGTCGTTGGACATGCCGACGATCACCCGGCCCAGATAGTCGGCCTTGGGGGCCTTGGGCTGCGCGGTGTTGTCCTGGAAAAAGTCGTTGCCCAGCTGGATATGCTGCAAGCGAATCGGGGCCTGGAAGATTTTTACCGACAACGAGCGGTCATGCTTTTCCGTGGGTTGTTCGACATAGACCAGGATGTTTTCTGCGCTGTCCTGGATTTCCAGGAAGCGCACATGCGGCGTGGCCAGGGTCGCCCGCAGCAGGCTGTCGAGCACGTCGTTGTTGCCCGAGATCACGCCATACTCGGTGGCTGGCGCCAGTTGGTTGGCGATCAACTGGCCGGTGTGGTCCAGTTCCTGGCGCAGGTCCTGGATCCGCACGAAGGTAAAGAAGCTGATCAGCAGCAGTGTCAGCAACAGGGCCGGGCCCAGGGTGATGATTTGGGTTCGGGTATTGATATCCCAACGGCGACGCAAGGTCATGGGTGTTTCTCCCCTTCGGCCAATCGGGTCGCGACGGCGGTCTCGTCCACCTGTTCGATCCCCAGCGAGCGCGCCACTTGCGGGTTGCCCACGACTTTGAAGTGTTCCGGGTACAGCGAGCGCGGCCAGCCGGCCGGCGGGTGATCGAGCAGGCGGTTGAGCACATCCAGCCAGTCAGCCTGGTCGCTGTAGGTACTGGCCAGGCTGCCGGCCCGCACGAAACCGGCGTTGGGCCCGATCAGCGGCAATTGCCTGGCGTAGCTGCTCAACAGCAGGTTTTTCACGGTCTTCGGGTTGTATAGCTTTGGATCATCCAGGCCCAGTAACACATCGCTGCTTTTAAACAGGCTGAGCAGAGGGCGACTGTCATTAATGTTGTCCCAGGGCTGGGCGACGATTTCCAGGCCCAGGGCCGTGGCATGCTGGCGCAGTTCCGGCAGCAGGAACTCGCTGTCGTTGCCGTACAACACGCCAATGCGCTGGGCCTGGGGCAAGATATTGGCGATCAGGCGCAACTGCCGGTCCAGGGACGGGTCGCTCCACAGCAGGCTGATCTTGCCGGGCACATGGTTGCCCAGGCGTTGGCGGGCTTGCAGGCGGCTGATGCGCAGCACCAGCGTCGCCGGGCCCTGGGTGTCCTGCAGGCGCCAGTCGAGGCTGGGCAAGTCCAGCAGGATCAGGCGGGTGCTGGCCGGCAATTGACCGGGTGCGGGCATGTCTTGCAGCGCCTTGAAGGTGACCTCATCAACGGGGCGTTGCACGCGCAGGGCCTGGGCAAAGGCCTGCACGCCAGGGCTGTCTTGGGCGGCGGTCAGCAGGATTTCGGCGCTCCACGCGGGCATGGCCAATGCCAGGCTGGCGAGCAGCAGGCAGCGGCGCCAGAACCTGGTGCCGGGAAGGGCGGTCATCCTTGACTGGGCAGGGGTCATGTCAGAACTCTAACTCCGCGCTGAAGTAGAGCACATGGCGTTGGTCGTAGTTGTTGTCGATCTGGGTGGTGGGCTGGTTATCGAGGCGTTGTTGCAGCATGCCGGCCAGCTCCAGGTTGGCCTTGCCCAGGGCGATGCGCTTGGCGACCCGCATGTCGACCCGTTCAAAGCGATATTGGTTAAGTGCATCGTCCCCATAATAGAACAGCGCGCTGGACCAGCCATGCCCCCACTCGCGCATCCAGCCGGCCGAACCGCTGTTGCGCGCGGTCTGTTGCTGGTCCAGCGGGTTGCTGGCGCTGGCATCGACGTAAGCATAGGTCAGGCGTAGCCGGTCGGCGCTACTGACGTGCCAGTCCAGTTGGGTTTCGGCGCCGGCAAACCGTGAGCGGTTACTGTTGCTGGCAATGTACTGGTTATTGCGCAGGGGCTCGCTGATCATGCCGGTGATTTCGTCATAGAACAGCTTGATGTCGAGGTTCAGCCCGCTATCGGCAAAAAAGCCGTTGTAGCCCAACTCCCGGGAGCGCATCAGTTCCTTGTCGAGGTTGCCCGGGCCGCGGGTCTTGACGAAATACTGGCCGGTTGTCTGCCCGTAGGCGGGGGAGCTGAGGCCAGTGACCCGGTAGCTCCAGTTGACGTTGTTCTCGAACATGTCCGGCGAGCGGATCGCTTCGGAGTACACCGCGCGCAACCCGTGGCGCGGGTTGATCAGGTAATTGACCGCAACCCTGGGCGTGAGCGAGTTACCGCTCAAGTGGGTGTTTTCGTACATCGCCCCGCCCTGCAACAACCAGTGTTCGCTGGCCCGCCATTCCAGATGGCCGAACAGGCGCCAGGTGGTGTCGTCCAAGGTGCCATTGAAATAGGTGTCAGAGTCGGCGCGGTCGTAGCGGTAATTCATCCCACTGACCAGTCGCAGGCTGTCGGACAGGCTCAGGGTGTCTTGTACTTCGAGGTCGTAGCGGCTTTCCTTGGTGCTCTGGTCGATATTGCCGCAGACGCTTTCCTTGCCGCCGTTATTCCATTGCTTCAGGACCTCTTCGGCCAGCGCCTGCTCGGCGGCAGAGCCTGGCGGTGGGCTGCCGTTTTCATAGTCCTTTATGTGCCGCGCCAACTGCTCGGCGTAGTTGGGGTTCATCTGCCACAGTTGCGTCAACTGCGGGCTGAACGACACCTTGGCGTCGCAGGCTTTCCAGACCTGCCGACGGTCCCATTGTTGCGCCGAACCCTGGATATACAGGCTGTGATCGGGGTTGAAGTCGAAGTTCCAGCGCAGGGATGCGGCGTAGTCCTTGGCGGTGACGTCGGAGTCGGTGCCACCGTCGGTAATCCCGGCGAACACTGGCTTGTAGGTGTATGGCCGCTGATTGGTCCCTTCCTTGGCGTTGAGTTGCCAGTCGATGCTCTGCTGCTGGTTCAGCACCTGGCTGACCGCCAGGCTGAAGCGGCTGAGCCGCCGGCTGTCGCGGTAGTCGGCGCCGACCCGGTCGCTGTCAAAGCCATCATCCTGTTGCCCGGACAGCGACAGTCGCAGGTTGCCGGTGTCCCAGCCCAGGCCCTGGCTGGCATACCAGTCGTTGATCCCGCGCTCGCCCCGGGTCATTTTCATCCGGGTACCCAGGCTGTTGGCCGGCGAGCGAGTGAGGATATTGACCACCGCCATCAGCGCATTGGCGCCATAGCTGACGGTATTGGGGCCACGGAACACTTCGATCCGCTCGATATCTTCCATGGCGACTGGAATGTCGCTCCAGTCCACGGTGGCCAGGCCGGCGCGGTACACCGAGCGGCCATCGATCAGCACTTGCATGCGCCGCGCTTCGTTGGCGCTGGTGCCGTGGTAGTTGACGGCGGCCTGGTTGCCCGAGGTGTAGCCCACCATCATCCCCGGCACCAGGCGCAGCAGCTCGGCAATATCGCGTGCACCACTGGCCTTGATCAATTCGCTGTCGATCACCGTCATGCTGCCAGGCACGGCGGCGGCCGACTGCTTGAGCCGGGTTGCCGTCAGGACTTGGGGCAGCGGCTGGTTGTCGAGGAACAAATCGTCGGCCAGCAACGGCGTACTGACCAGCAGCGCCAGTAACAGAGATGAACGAGGAGGAGGGCCCAAATACACGGCACGGCCTTGATAATTACGGATAGCCGACCATGTTAACTGAGGCGAGCGCTTTTGCCAGTCGGCGCTATCGCAATTACTGTGGTCCATTCGGCCATTTTCCGACAATCGTGGGAAATCACAGAAGGGCTGGTCGCCGTCAGGTCGGCCCGTATAATGCCGCCATCGCCACTGGTATGGATTAACGGATTGCATATGACTGAACAGCGCCCAATTGCGGTCCTGGGAGGCGGAAGTTTTGGTACCGCCGTGGCTAATCTACTGGCTGAAAACGGCCATCAGGTGCGCCAGTGGATGCGCGATCCCGAACAGGCCGAGGCCATCCGGGTCAACCGGGAGAACCCGCGTTACCTCAAGGGTATCAAGATTCATGCGGCGGTCACGCCGGTCACCGACCTGCAGGCCACCCTGGATGACTGCGACCTATGCTTTGTCGCGTTGCCCTCCAGCGCCCTGCGCACGGTGTTGGCACCCCATGCCGAGCGGCTGGCGGGCAAGATGCTGGTCAGCCTGACCAAAGGCATCGAGGCCCAGACCTTCAAGCTGATGAGTGAAATCCTTGAGGAAATCGCGCCCCAGGCCCGTATCGGTGTGCTTTCCGGGCCGAACCTGGCACGCGAAGTGGCTGAACATGCCTTGACCGCGACCGTGGTCGCCAGTGAAGACGAGGCTTTGTGCGAGCGCGTGCAGGCGGTGCTGCATGGCCGTACCTTCCGGGTCTACGCCAGTGCCGACCGCTTTGGCGTGGAACTGGGCGGCGCGTTGAAAAACGTCTACGCCATTATCGCCGGCATGGCCGTGGCTCTGGGCATGGGCGAAAACACCAAGAGCATGCTGATCACTCGCGCCCTGGCGGAAATGACCCGCTTTGCGGTCAATCAGGGTGCCAACCCCATGACTTTCCTCGGCCTGGCCGGAGTCGGTGACCTGATCGTCACCTGTTCGTCACCCAAAAGCCGCAACTATCAGGTGGGTTTCGCCCTGGGCCAGGGCCTAAGCCTGGAAGACGCCGTCACCCGCCTCGGTGAAGTGGCCGAAGGGGTCAATACCCTCAAAGTACTGAAGGCCAAGGCCCAGGAAACCGGGGTCTATATGCCGTTGGTCGCCGGCCTGCACGCGATCCTGTTCGAAGGGCGCACCTTGAACCAGGTCATCGAGTTGCTGATGAGGGCCGAACCCAAGACCGATGTCGACTTTATTTCCACCAGTGGTTTCAACTGAGGAACGCGCGATGAACGATCCGAAAACAGCACCCAAGTATGAATCCATCGGCCTGCGCATCCTGTGGATGCTGGTGTTTGCCCTGGTCTGGCAAGTGGCCCAGTTCCTCCTCGGGGCGTTGGTGGTGGTGCAGTTGATCTACCGCCTGATCTACGGCGCGCCGAACCTGGGCCTGATGAACTTTGGCGACAGCCTCAGCCAGTTCCTCGCCCAGGTTGGCCGTTTTGGCAGCTTCCACAGCGAGCAGAAACCCTGGCCCTTCGCCGACTGGCCAACCGCGCGCGCCCCGGAAGGCGAGGCCGCCCACAGCGTGCCGCCGGCCCCGCACCCGGTGCGTGATGAAGAGCCCAAGCTATGAAACTGTGGGTATTGCGTCACGGTGAAGCCGAGTCCCATGCGCCGAGCGATGCCCAGCGCAACCTGACCGAGCGTGGTCGCCAGGAGGCGTTGCATAGCGCTGCCCACCTGATCGGCGCTGACATCAAGGCCATCATCGCCAGCCCCTACGTGCGGGCGCAGCAGACCGCGCAACTGGTGCGTGAGGCGTTGGGCTTTGCTCCTGAAATTCGCACGGCTGCGTGGCTGACGCCGGATGGCAATCCGTTGCAAGTGCTGGAGAAACTCGACACCGATGACAATGTGCTGCTGGTCAGCCATCAACCCTTGGTGGGCAACCTGATCAGCTTTTTGCAGCACGGTCACCAGCGCCAGCCCCAGCCGATGCACACCGCCAGCCTGGCGGAGCTGGAAGGGGACTTTCCGTTGGCGGGGTTGATGAGCCTCAATAGCGTCAAAAACCCCTGATTTTTCAGGCACAACACAATCAAGCTGTGGGAGCGGGCCCTTTCCCAAATAAGTATTTTCCACCGTTTGATTGTGTTATGCCTGCAAGGAACTTGCAGTGCTCCTTTGTGCATGGAATAGTCAACCAAGCAAGTGCTTGGTTGGCTGCCATCTGAACACACAGGAGCGCGTCCCATGTCTGTCGCTTTTCGTTTGCCGCTGCAGGTCTTCTTTGAACGTGAGGCGCGCCATCCGCGCCAGCGCTTCCTGGTCCAGCCCATTGGTGGCGGCGAGGTGCAGACCCTCACCTGGGGCGAGGTCGGCCATCAGGCACGTTGCGCTGCCCATTGGCTGCGCGCTCGTGAACTGCCCCAGGGCTCGCACATTGCCCTGATCTCGAAAAACTGCGCGCACTGGATCATCGCCGACCTGGCGATCTGGATGGCCGGGCATGTCTCGGTGCCGCTGTATCCCAACCTTACCGCCGACTCCGTGGCCCATGTGCTGGAGCACTCCGAGGCGGCGTTGGTGTTTATCGGCAAGCTCGACGACTGGCCGGCCATGGCCCCGGGCGTCAAGGCCGGGCTTGCGACTATCAGCCTGCCGCTGTGCCCCGAGGGCCAGTTCGATTTCACCTGGGCCGACCTGCAAGCCTGCTCGCCGATCCAGGATGACCCTGCGCCGGCGGCCACAGATCTGGCCACCATCATCTACACCTCCGGCACCACCGGCTTGCCTAAAGGCGTGATGCACACCTTCGGCGGCCTGGGGTTTGCGGCGACCCGCGGCACCGAGCTGTTTGGCCTGGGGGAGGGCGACCGCCTGCTGTCCTACCTGCCGCTGTGCCATGTGGCCGAGCGCATGTTTGTCGAAATGGCCTCGATCTACACCGGGCAAACCGTGTTTTTTGCCGAAAGCCTCGACACGTTCCTCTCCGATCTCCAACGCGCCCGGCCCACGGCCTTGTTTGGCGTGCCGCGGATCTGGACCAAGTTCCAGATGGGCGTCTACGCAAAAATCCCGGAAAAACGCCTGGAATGGCTCTTGCGTCTGCCGTTTATCGGCAAGCGGGTTGGCCACAAAGTCCTCGCCGGCCTTGGGCTGGACGCGGTGCGGGTGGCCCTGTCCGGCGCCGCGCCAGTGCCCGAAGCGCTGCTGCGCTGGTACCTGCGCCTGGGCCTGGATGTGCTGGAGGTATATGGCATGACCGAAAGCTGTGGCTATTCCCATGTCTGTCGCCCCGGCCAGCAGAAGATCGGCTGGATCGGCCTGGCGTGCCCGGACGTGGAGGTGCGCATTGATCCGGCCGGCGAAGTCCAGGTGCGCAGCGGCGCGACCATGCTCGGCTACTTCAAGGACCCGCAGAAAACCGCCGAGACCCTCACCGAGGACGGTTTCCTGCGCACAGGTGACAAGGGCGAGCAGGATGGCGAAGGCCGCTTGCGCCTGACCGGGCGTCTCAAGGAGATCTTCAAGACCAGCAAGGGCAAGTACGTCGCCCCGGCGCCCATCGAAAACCGCCTGGCGGAGCATGGGCGCATCGAACAGGTGTGCGTGGTCGGTGATGGCCTGAGCGCACCGATGGGCTTGTGCGTACTGTCTGCGGTGGGCCTGCAGGAGGCCGCCAGCGAGGCCCGGCATTCATTGCACGGCAGCCTGGAGCGCTTGCTGGAGGAGGTCAACCAGGCGCTGGATAAACATGAGCGCTTGCGTCAACTGGTGGTAGTGAAAGACAGTTGGGCGGTGGAAAACGGCTTTCTGACGCCGACCCTGAAGATCAAGCGCAACGTCATCGAGTCAACCTACGGCCCACAGTTCCAGGCCTGGAGCGCGCGCTCCGAGGCCGTGCTGTGGCAGGATTGAGCATTCAATAAAATCAATAAGGACACTGCAATGAGCCTGTGGCGCACCGTTCCCAACATCGAGCAAATCAACGCCAGACAGAAAAACACCATTGGTGAAGTGCTGGATATCCGCTTCGAGAGCTTCGACGACGAATCCCTGACCGCGAGCATGGTGGTCGACCATCGCACCCATCAACCCTATGGGCTGCTGCACGGCGGGGCCTCGGTGGTGTTGGCCGAAACAGTGGGCTCCGTGGCCAGCTACCTGTGCATCGACGCCAGCAAGTTCTATTGCGTGGGTCTGGAAATCAATGCCAACCACTTGCGCGGCCTGCGTTCCGGGCGGGTGACAGCGGTGGCCCGGGCGATCCATATCGGGCGCACCACTCATGTCTGGGATATTCGCCTGACCAGCGACGAGGGCAAGGCCAGTTGCGTATCGCGCCTGACCATGGCCGTGGTGCCCCTGGGCGAAAACCCGCCGGCGCGATAGGCGTGGCGTGAGTGTCATCATTCCTGGCAGTTACAGTCATTGCTGTGGCGGCCGGGCATGGGGACAATCGATTTCTGTTTTGGATGATGGGCTGGTTATGTCGCAACATGTGTTTTTCACTCATGCCAATGGCTTCCCTTCGGCGACCTACGGCAAATTGTTCGACGCCCTGGCGCCGGAGTACGCGGTGGCGCACCTGTCGCAGCACGGTCACGATCCGCGGTTTCCGGTGGACGACAATTGGCAGAACCTGGTGGACGAGCTGATCCACCACCTGGAGCAGCAACCGGAGCCGGTGTGGGGCGTGGGCCATTCACTGGGTGGGGTGTTGCATTTGCACGCGGCCCTGCGCTGCCCGCAGTTGTATCGCGGTGTGGTAATGCTCGACTCGCCGGTGCTGACCCTTGCCGACCGTTGGGTGATTCGCGCGGCCAAGCGTTTTGGCTTGATTGATCGCCTGACGCCTGCTGGCCGCACCCTGGGCCGGCGCGAAGAGTTCTCCGACCTGGACGCCGCCCGCCAATATTTTTCCGGCAAGACGCTGTTTCGCGGGTTTGACCCCGAATGCCTGGAGGCCTACCTGCAACACGGCTTGCACCAGGTTGGCGATCGCCTGCGCCTGCGGTTTGACCCGGCAACCGAAATCAGTATTTACCGGGGCGTGCCGCATACCAGCCCTGGCCAGACTCGCCAATTAAAAGTGCCACTGGCCGTGGTGCGCGGTCGGCAGAGCCGGGTAGTGATGCGCCACCACGCCAGCGGCGTCGCGCGCCTGCCCATGGGCGAGATGCTGACTATGCCCGGCGGCCACATGTTCCCCCTTGAGCGTCCGCAGGACACGGCGGCCTTGATCAAGAACCTGTTTACCCGCTGGGAAGCCCGCGAGCGCAGCTGCGCATGACCACACCCGTCGAAGAAGTACGCCTGAGCCTGCCGCATATCGAGCTGGCGGCCCACCTGTTCGGCCCGGAAGACGGCCTGCCGGTGATAGCCCTGCATGGCTGGCTGGACAACGCCAACAGTTTCGCGCGCCTGGCGCCCAAACTGCAGGGCTTGCGCATTGTCGCCCTGGACATGGCCGGTCACGGCCACTCGGCCCACCGCCCGGCTGGCGCCGGTTATGCCGTGTGGGATTACGTGTTTGATGTGTTGCAAGTGGCCGAGCAACTGGGCTGGAAACGTTTTGCATTACTTGGCCACTCCCTCGGCGCGATTGTCTCTACGGTGTTGGCCGGGGCCTTGCCAGAACGTGTGACGCACCTGGGGTTGATCGACGGTGTGATCCCGCCGACTGCCACCGGCGAGAACGCCGCCGAGCGCCTGGGCATGGCCTTGCAGGCGCAAATCAATCTGCAAGACAAGCGCAAACCGGTGTACAGCACCCTCGACCGGGCCGTGGAGGCGCGGATGAAGGGCGTGGTCGCCGTCAGCCGCGAAGCCGCGGAACTCCTGGCCCAGCGCGGCTTGATGCCGGTGCCGGGCGGTTATACCTGGCGCAGCGACAGTCGCCTGACCCTGGCATCCCCGATGCGCCTGACGGAAGAACAGGCCATGGCCTTCGTGCGTCGGGTGGCGTGTCCTACGCAGTTGGTCGTTGCGCAAGAGGGCATGTTGGCCAAGCATCCCGAGTTGCTTGCGCAGCTTCCTTTCGCTGTAACCACCCTTGCAGGTGGCCATCATTTGCACCTGAACGACGAGTCGGGGGCTGCTCTTGTTGCAGACTGTTTCAATCGGTTCTTCACCGCGCCTTGACTTGACGGGGTCAACTGTCGAGGCTGGGCGGATTGAAAGGGAGTCAACCATGAACAATCCGAATACCGCGAAGGCATCCACCGGCCAAGGCGCACCGATCCGATGAGTAGTGCCAAGGGAGTTATCCGTGTACTTGGGCTGTGCTGTATCAGCCCGTTGGTCTTCGCTGCCGATGTACCAGGGAGCCAGGATTTGCCCAGCGTAGTCCGTCAGGTGGATGCGCAGATTGTCGACTACCGGCCCGCCGAAGAAAAAGAACGCATCTACCCCATGGGCGCGATCCGCAAGATCAGCGGCCAGTTGCGTTACGAAGGCCAGGCCACGGCGCGTGGCCAAGTGACAGCCATTACCTATGAGTTGCCCGCCGAACACAGCTCCAGCGCGGCCTTCAAGTCCACGCGTGAGGCATTGCAAGAGCAGGGTGCGCAGTTGCTGTTCTGGTGCCAGGCCCGCGATTGTGGCGAAAGCAGCCTCTGGGCCAATGAAGTGCTGGGTAATGCCAAGCTGGTCGGCGCCGATGGCCAGCAGGAATTCCTGCTGCTACGTCTCGCAGCCCCCCAGGACAATTCCCTGGTGGCGCTGTACGGCATCACTCGCGGTAATCGTCGGGCTTACCTGCATGTCGAGCAAATGGACGCCAGTGCGCCACTGGGGCAATTGCTGCCGACCTCGGCCACGCTGCTGCGCGAATTGAAAAGCACCGGCGACCTGGATTTCCCCTTGTTGGGCACTGAGCCCGACACAACGTGGTTGACCCTGATTTCCCGTGGATTGAACCTCGATACCACCTTGCGGGTCAGTTTGAGCGGGCCCAACGCCGAAGCCTGGCGCCAGGGCCTGATCGACAAGGGCGTACGCGCGGCGCGATTGGAAACCGGCACGGGTGAGGCCAAGGGCCTGCATCTGCAAGTGATCCGCTGATCGTTCCAGGGCGAACGGACCCGTGCCGTTCGCCTAAGCTCTAGCTCTACAAACTTCTTTTCGAGAAACCACATGCTCAACAATGATCGCCTGCTGGTGCAGATCCTGCTCCTGGTGCTGTTTGGTGCCAGTTTCTGGGTGATGGCGCCGTTCTGGTCGGCGCTGTTCTGGGGCGCGGTGCTGGCATTTGCCAGTTGGCCGCTGATGCGCCTGTTGACCCGCGCCCTGGGCGGCCGCGAATCCTTGGCGGCCGGGATCCTGACCTTGGGCTGGATGTTACTGGTGGCGGTGCCGCTGGTGTGGTTGGGCTTCAACCTGGCCGACCATGTACGTGACGCCGTGACGCTGATCAAGGATGTGCAGGTCGATGGCTTGCCCGAAGCACCGACGTGGCTGGGTTCGATCCCCTTTGTCGGGGAACGGCTGGTGGGCATGTGGGACAGCATCGACCAGCAGGGCGCGGCCTTGATGGTCACAATCAAGCCGTACCTGGGGCAGGTCGGCAACTGGTTGCTGGCCCGTAGCGCACAGATCGGCGGCGGCATCCTGGAACTGACCCTGAGCCTGGTGTTTGTGTTCTTTTTCTACCGCGATGGCCCGCGCCTGGCGATGTTCGTCCACCGTTTGCTGGAGCGCTTGATCGGTGAGCGTGCCGGTTACTACATCGACCTGGTGGCCGGTACGGTGCAGCGGGTGGTCAACGGTGTGATCGGCACTGCCGCTGCCCAGGCACTGCTGGCGCTGATTGGCTTCCTGATTGCCGGGGTACCCGGGGCGCTGGTGCTGGGGATTGTCACCTTCCTGCTGAGCCTGATTCCCATGGGCCCGCCACTGGTCTGGATCCCGGCCACTGCCTGGCTGGCCTGGAAGGGCGATTACACCTATGCGGTGTTCCTCGGCGTCTGGGGCACATTCGTCATCAGCGGCGTGGACAACGTACTCAAACCGTACCTGATCAGCCGCGGCGGCAACCTGCCGTTGGTGATCGTGTTGCTGGGGGTGTTTGGTGGGTTGATTGCGTTTGGCTTTATCGGCTTGTTTATCGGGCCGACATTGTTGGCGGTGGCGTACAGCCTGTTGACGGATTGGAGTGCGAGCCAGGCGCAGGTGCGCCGGGAAGACAAGGCAGGCTGATCCCTTTAGGAGCCTGCAAGCCGGCTCTGACGGCCTTGAGGCTTGCGGTAAACGAATGTATCGGCTTTGAAATATTAGCCCGTTCTCCCTGTTAAATGAGCGCTTGCCGAGGATTTACCGATCATCGGATCCCGCAAAGCCGCTGCTTGCGCTACAATCCGCGCCGATTTCGACTTGCCTGAGAGCCCATTCCAATGTCCGTCTGCCAGACTCCTATCATCGTCGCCCTGGATTACCCCACCCGTGACGCCGCGCTGAAGCTGGCTGACCAGTTGGACCCCAAGCTTTGCCGGGTCAAGGTCGGCAAGGAACTGTTCACCAGTTGCGCCGCAGAAATCGTCGGCACCTTACGTGACAAGGGCTTCGAAGTATTTCTCGACCTGAAATTCCACGATATCCCCAACACTACCGCGATGGCGGTCAAGGCTGCTGCCGAAATGGGCGTGTGGATGGTCAATGTCCACTGTTCCGGTGGCCTGCGCATGATGGCCGCGTGCCGTGAAGTGCTGGAGCAACGCAGCGGTCCCAAGCCCTTGCTGATCGGTGTGACCGTGCTGACCAGCATGGAGCGTGAAGACCTGGCCGGTATCGGCCTGGATATCGAGCCTCAGGAGCAGGTCTTGCGCCTGGCGGCCCTGGCGCAGAAGGCCGGCCTCGATGGCCTGGTCTGCTCGGCGCTGGAAGCCCAGGCGTTGAAGGCCGCCCATCCGGCGCTGCAATTGGTGACTCCGGGGATTCGTCCAGCGGGCAGCGCCCAGGACGACCAGCGTCGTATCCTGACCCCGCGCCAGGCGCTGGATGCCGGTTCCGATTACCTGGTGATCGGTCGCCCGATCAGCCAGGCGGCTGACCCGGCCAAGGCCCTGGCGGCCGTGGTCGCCGAAATCGCCTGATGTCCTTGGGCTAAAAATGTGGGAGCTGGCTTGCCTGCGATAGCATCACCTCGGGGTTACTGAAAAACCGAGGCGTCTGCATCGCACGCAAGCCAGCTCCCACATTGGTTTGTGGTGTATCAGTTGACCTTCAGCACCAACTTGCCAAAGTTCTCGCCGTTGAACAGCTTCATCAGCGTCTCCGGGAATGTCTCCAGTCCTTCGACAATATCTTCCTTGCTCTTGAGCTTGCCCTGGGCCATCCAGCCGGCCATTTCCTGCCCGGCCGCGGCAAAGTTCGCCGCATGATCCATCACCACAAAGCCTTCCATGCGCGCCCGATTGACCAGCAGTGACAAGTAGTTGGCCGGGCCCTTCACGGCTTCCTTGTTGTTGTACTGGCTGATGGCTCCACAGATCACCACCCGCGCTTTCAACGCGAGGCGGCTGAGCACTGCGTCGAGGATATCGCCGCCGACGTTATCGAAATACACATCCACGCCTTTCGGGCATTCGCGCTTGAGGGCCGCCGGCACGTCTTCGCTCTTGTAGTCGATGGCCGCGTCGAACCCCAGTTCATCCACCAGAAACTTGCACTTGTCGGCGCCACCGGCAATCCCCACCACACGACAGCCCTTGATCTTGGCGATCTGCCCGGCAATGCTGCCCACCGCACCGGCGGCGCCGGAGATCACCACGGTATCGCCAGCCTTGGGCGCGCCGGTATCGAGCAGGGCGAAGTAGGCGGTCATGCCGGTCATGCCCAGCGCCGACAGATAACGCGGCAGCGGTGCCAGTTTCGGATCGACCTTGTAGAAACCACGCGGCTCGCCGAGGAAGTAATCCTGCACGCCCAGGGCACCATTGACGTAATCGCCGATCGCGAACTTCGGGTTGTTCGAGGCGATGACCTGGCCTACGCCCAGTGCACGCATGACTTCGCCGATGGCTACCGGCGGGATGTAGGATTTGCCTTCATTCATCCAGCCACGCATGGCCGGGTCGAGGGACAGGTATTCGTTGCGCACCAGCACCTGGCCATCTGCCAGGTTACCCACCGGCACTTCCTGATAGGTGAAGGTGTCCCGCGTGGCCGCGCCGACCGGGCGTTTGGCAAGCAGGAATTGGCGGTTGGTCTGGGCAGTCATGGCAAGGACTCTGGGTAAATGGACCTCAAGTGATAGACCTTCCAGGCCATGGGAGCAAGCTCGGCCGATCACTGCGAATGCTCGCCGATAGGCTGGGTTGATAGTGAGCCCAGCAGGCTTATCACTGCCACGCATGGGCGTCCAACCGGCCCTCTGATAGTGCTGACGCGCGGCGCTGGCTCCTGGCTATGCTGGGTCCAAAGGCATTCATCCAAGGATAATAAGCATGAGCATGACGTTTTCCGGCCAGGTTGCCCTGGTCACCGGCGCCGCCAACGGCATTGGCCGCGCCACGGCGCTGGCATTTGCCCAGGAAGGCTTGAAAGTGGTGGTCGCCGACCTGGATGTGGCGGGCGGCGAGGGTACGGTCGCGTTGATCCGCGAGGCAGGCGGCGAAGCGGTGTTCGTGCGCTGCAACGTCACCCTGGAGGCGGATGTACAACAACTGATGCAGCAGGTGTTGAACAGCTATGGTCGCCTGGACTATGCGTTCAACAATGCCGGCATCGAGATTGAACAGGGCAAGCTGGCTGACGGCACCCTGGACGAGTTCGACGCCATCATGGGCGTCAACGTCAAGGGCGTGTGGTTGTGCATGAAGTATCAGTTGCCATTGCTGCTGGCCCAGGGCGGTGGGGCGATCGTCAATACCGCATCGGTGGCCGGGTTGGGGGCTGCGCCGAAGATGAGCATTTATGCAGCGTCCAAGCATGCGGTGATCGGCCTGACCAAGTCGGCGGCCATCGAATATGCGAAAAAGAAAATCCGCGTCAACGCGGTGTGCCCGGCGGTGATTGACACGGACATGTTCCGCCGTGCCTATGAAGCCGATCCGCGCAAGGCCGAATTTGCCGCCGCCATGCATCCGGTCGGGCGTATTGGGACAGTCGACGAGATTGCCAGCGCGGTGCTCTATCTGTGCAGCGATGGTGCTGCGTTCACCACCGGTCATGCGTTGGCCGTAGATGGTGGTGCGACGGCTATTTAGGACCTGCTGCCCTGCGCCACTGAGAAAGTGATTTCGAGTGCTGTGGGGCGTTTCCGCAGGTGGCAAGATGCCCTGATTCATTGTGTTTCAATAGGTAAATATCTCAATAAAATCAATGATTTAATAAAAATATGAGCGAAGTGATCCTGACCTTCTGTGCTTAACTGTTTTGAGTTAAATGCCAAACAGTTGAAGGGGGTGGCTCATGGATTTAGGGATCAATCGACAAGCCCTTGTACCGGTGGTTCAGCAAATCGTCAGTGCCATTGCTGCGTGGATTCGGGAGAGCGGGGTCAGCCCTGGAACGCGCCTGCCTTCCATCCGGCAACTGGCCCATGACAACCTGCTCAGTCAATCCAGTGTGATCGAGGCCCTTGAGCGCATGGTGGCTGAAGGGGTGCTGGCCTCAAGAGCCGGCTCGGGGTTTGTGATCGCGGCACAACCGACTGCCAGCAGCTCACTGGCTGAGTGCCAGTGGTATGAGGGCGCGGAGCGCAGGTGGGGTGCCTTTACCGATAACCAGTTGGGCGAATTGAAGCTGGGGTGCGGTTGGCTGCCGGACTCCTGGCGTGAAGCGGATGACATCAGCTACGCGATTCGCGAAATCAGCCGCACCGATACCGCAGGGGTTTTCAACTACAGCACGCCCCTGGGGTTGCCGGTGTTGCGTGAACAGTTGCACAAACGCCTGGCCCAGATTCAGGTAGCCAGCAGCGCCGAGCGGATCCTCACCACCCACGGTGCCAGTCATGCCCAGGATTTGTTGATACGCACCTTGCTCAAGGCTGGCGACACAGTGGTGGTTGAAACGCCTGGCTACGGCAACTTGTATCGTCAGTTGGCTTTTCATGGTGTCAGGTTGCTGGAGGTCCCCAGGACCCGCAGCGGCCCGGATATTCAAACCCTGGAAACGCTTTTGGTCAGCCACCACCCCAAGTGCCTGTTCATCAACAGCCTCTACCACAACCCGACTGGCACCAGCCTTTCACGCGGGGTGGCCGAGCGCCTGTTGCACCTGGCCAGCACCCACGACTTCCTGATTGTCGAGGAAGATGTCTATGGCGACCTGCAACACGCTTCCTGTATCCGGCTGGCGGCGCTGGCCCATGATGATCGGGTCATCTATGTTTCAAGCTTTTCCAAGACCCTGAGCAGCGCCCTGCGGGTCGGCTATCTGACCGCCAGCACGGCGCTTATCAGCCAGGTGCTCAAGCTCAAGACCTTGACGGGCATGGGCACCTCACGCTTCGCCGAAGCCATGGTGGCCAGCCTCTTGGCCAATGGCACCTACCGCAAATGGGTGCAACGCCTGCGCCGACGGTTGAGCGCGGAGATGGCGAAGACCTTGCAGGTGCTGGAGGACGAAGAGTGGGAAGTCTTTGCAGTGCCAGCGGGCGGCATGTTTGTTTGGGCGCGCCCAGGGCCAGGGGGTGGCTCAAGGTTGCACGCACGGGCCCGACAGCTTGGGGTCTTGCTGTCTTCCGGGGAGCTGTTCAGCCCGACTGGCGAGCATGCTGACTGGCTACGGATCAATGTGGCCTACGCCTGCGATCATCGGGCCTTGGCGTTGTTCAAGGCCATGGGGCCTGCGGGATCGACCTCCACCATTCTGAAAACGACGGGGATGTAGCTTTTTGCCATTATTGTGCTGGCAATGACTTGTGCTCCGGGGGGTGTCGTTGCGAATCTCGTTGCATGCAAACCCGGCCTGCCGGGATTCGCCACGCCAAGAGGGTTAAGCGTAATGATTTCGGCCGTGCAACGACGATTTGCCAATCTTGGGTTGGCCCGGAAACTGGCGCTGGGCTTTGCCCTGGTCTTGCTGTTGACTGCCTTGGTGGCGGCGATTGGCGTGTGGTCCCTGCAAAGCGTTGGCCAGCGTTTTGTGGGGCTCAAGGGCATGTCCTCGCTCAATCAGGGGCTGCTGAACGTGCGCTTGATCGAGCAGGAGTATGCGTTGCGCACCGATGCCAAGTCGGTCGAGACCCTGCATGAACGGGTCGACAGCCTGGTGGCCGAAGCCCTGGCACTCGACATGACCGAGGTCGAGCAGGCGTTGGGTGCCTATCGCAAGGCGTTTGACGAGTTTGTCGAGCTGACCCAGGCCAAGGACCTGGCACTGGAAATGGCCAGTTGGTCGGTGTCCAGCGTCGCCAATAACCTTGATGTCTTGCAGGCCGGCCTGGCCGACGACGGGGCCTATGGCCTCAAGGAAAGCCAGGGCAGGGAGGGCGGCGAGTTTGTCGAGCAGGCCGGGCAGGTGGGGCAGGTCTCGCGACTGATGTTGCAAGCCATGAATGAAGCGCGGGTGCGCCTGGACCAAAGCCGCAAGGGTGATGAGGACAGTGCCGGGCAGGGCCGCATCGAACAGGCTGACCAGGCCCTGGCCCAGGCCGAGCAACTGAAGACCCTGGTCAAGGACCCTGGCTATCAGACCGTGCTCAATGAAGTGGTTGGGCATATCGGCGCCTTCAGCGAAAAGCTCACCGAATACACCGGCCTGCTGGCCCAGGAGAAAATCGTCTACCAGCAGTTGCATGAGCGGGCGGCGCAGGTGGTGTCACAGGTCAACCAGGCCTATGCGACGCAGGACCAGTCGATGCAGGCGCAGTTGGCCAAGAGCAGCCTGCTGATCATTGTTTCATCGGCCCTGGCCTTGTTGGTGGGGGTGATTGCGGCGTGGGTGATTACCCGGTTGATCGTCATGCCGCTACGCAGCGTGATTGCCGTGGCCCGGCAGATTGCCGCAGGGGATCTCAGCGGGCGCATGGAGATGAGCCGACAGGACGAGATGGGCCAATTGATGCAGGCGATGCAGCAGATGGGCGGTGGCCTGAGCAACATGGTTAGCGGGTTGCAGGCTGGGATTGAGCAGTTGGCCAGCTCGGCCCAGTCGCTGTCCAGCGTGACCGAGCAGACGAATATCGAAGTCAGCAGCCAGAAAGAAGAGACCGAGCAAGTCGCCACCGCCATGAACCAGATGGCCGCCACGGTGCACGATGTGGCTCGCAATGCCGAGCAGGCCGCGCAAGCGGCACAGACCGCCGACGATAAAGTCGACAGCGGCCAGCAGGTGGTACGCCAGAGCTTGCAGCGCATCGAGTTGCTGGCCAGTTCGGCGACATCCGCCAGCTCCAGCATCGAGAGCCTGAGTGCCGAGATCCAGAACATCGGCAGCGTGTTGGAGGTGATCAAAAGCGTCGCCGAGCAGACCAACCTGTTGGCGCTCAACGCGGCCATCGAGGCGGCACGCGCCGGCGAGCAGGGGCGAGGTTTCGCGGTGGTCGCCGATGAAGTGCGTGCATTAGCCAGGCGCACCCAGCAATCGACGGAGGAAATCGAACGTCTGGTCAGCACCTTGCGCAGTGCTGCACAGTCTTCAGTGCGGGATATCCAGCACAGCAGCGAGCTGGTGAAACTGGCCGTCAGTGATGCCCTGGAAACCGAAAGCGCCTTGGGCAGCATTGCGGCGGCGGTCTCGCTGATTCAGCAGATGAACCAACAGATCGCGGCTGCGGCCGAGCAGCAGAGTTCAGTGGCCGAAGAGATTAACCGCAGCGTCACCAGCATTCGCACGAGTGCCGATCAATCGGCGCTGAGTATGCAGGGCAACGCTGCATCGAGTGTCGAGCTGGCGCAGTTGGGCGCGCAGCTCAAGGGCATGGTGGGGCACTTTCGTCTGTGATCAGGTGTGAGTGGCCAGGAAGGTCAGCAGCGCCCCGTTGACGAACTCGGGGTTTTCCCTGCTGGAGATATGCCCAGCGTCCGGGATCAACACCCATGGGCAGCCGATCAGCTCGGCCATTTCCTTGGTTTCTGCTGGTGGGCGCGGCTGGTCCTCGTTGCCGCACATCACCAGCGTGGTGTCGGCAGGCAGGCGGCACAACCCTTCCAGCGCATCCTCGCGACCGAAGATCAGGCGGCCCAGAGGAACAATGCTGTCGAGAAGGCGCTCCCTGGGGAATTCGCGCAGGGACTGACGGAAGTCCTGATACAGCGCGCAGGTGGGGTCGATGCCGGGACGAAAGAAGATCGGCACGATGATATCCAGCAGCGGCTCGGGGATAGCGCCAGCGGCCTCGATTGCATTGAGCAGGGCGAAGTATTTTTCGCGGGTCGCGTCGGGCTCTGCGCCCAGGTAAGTGTCCATCAGCACCAGGCTGTTGATCCGCTCGGGTGCCAGTAGCGCCAGCGGGGCGCCCCACATGCCGCCTACCGATAAACCGACCAGGTTGACCTTGGCGATGTTCAGGTGGTCCAGCAGTGACAGCATCTGGCGCGCCAGATCGTTCATGGAGCGGGTCTGGGATGGCAGTGGCCCGGATTTACCGTGGCCCCACAACTCGGGAACAATCACCCGGTAGTGTTGTGACAGGGCCTCGATCTGCGGCGCCCACATCTGGTGGTCCCACAGGTAGCTCTGCCCAAGCAGGACAGCCGGACCGCAGCCTTGGTCCACGTAGTGCAAGGGTTGATCATCAATGACGACAATAGGCATAGCGGGCCTCGTTCGTTAAAAGAAGCGCTATTTTCTACGCGAATGTCAGGGGCGGCGATAGGTGCAGAATGATGGCAACGGATGCAGAAAATGCACCCGTCAGTCCAGTGCAGGAGGGATCAATCGTAGATGACTTTCTTTTTCCATTCGGCATCCGCGTCATCGGCTTTCAAGCCTTCGGTCAGCTCATTGACCTCTTCTGCGGTTTGCTGGCTGTTGGTCAGCACCATGGAGTTGGCGCGTGCCAATTGTTTCTCCAAAAGTTGCAAGTGCTGGCTGTAGGCCGCCGGTTCAGGCTGCTTGCGCAGGTACTGCACACCGCGTTCGAACGCCAGGCGTGCCTGGCCGGGTTGCGCCTGTTGCAGGGCGTGCTGGCCCAGATTGTTGAAAAACTCGATATGCAGCAGCACCAGCAGGTGGCGGATTTCACGGATCCAGTGCTTGGCCTCATTGGTCGGCAAAAAACCGTCCTGGGCGGCACGGGTGACTTGACCGTGCAGCGCTTCCAATAAGAAGCGCACATCCTTGGCCTTGGCTTCGGTCTGGATCGGCCCCGGCGGGTTGTTCACCGGAATCGATTCGCCCTGGCCGACCAGGGCTTCAAGTTCGGCAATACGCGCCTTGATGGTTGCGCTGGATTTGTTGAGGTGGAGCATGCGTTGGTTGACGTTCAGTTCCAGGCGGGTCAGCAGCAGTTTGAGCTGCGGTGTCATCAATTGACCGGGGAACGTCTCGGTGATCTCTCCGCAGCGCCGCAGCCGGTCGTTGAGCTCAATCTGGGCCCGGGCCTTTTCCAGTTTGTTGTTTTCCACCACATGGTTCATGTAGCCAATGGCGATCAGTATTACGATCCCGGCTATTACCAGCAGGGTGATCATGAGTGGTGTCACCGGTGTGACCTCTTTATGGGATGTGCGTTGAAGTGTAGTGATTGGCGCATGCGGCGGATAGGACTCTTCGACGAGATGAGTCAGTGCTTTCCTCTATATAGATAGGCTTTGCCTGAGTAGATGCACATTGCCATCATTTGCCGGCGGGGACTATAACGTCTTGTCGGGCGTCAGAATATAGGCGTCAAAGCCTGGACAGCGAGAAACCCTGACGGTGCTTGTAAAGCAGGGCGAAGTCATTGATTTAAATAAATTTATCCTTGGGGGTTGACGACCTTTCAATCCATCCATAGAATGCGCGCCACTTACAGCGTAAAGCACACAGCGAAACGCGGTAGGGAGTGAATGTTGTACGTGTGTCCCCTTCGTCTAGTGGCCTAGGACACCGCCCTTTCACGGCGGTAACAGGGGTTCGAGTCCCCTAGGGGACGCCATTGCGGGAATAGCTCAGTTGGTAGAGCACGACCTTGCCAAGGTCGGGGTCGCGAGTTCGAGTCTCGTTTCCCGCTCCATTTTTAAACAGTGTGGCTTTCGGGCGGCACTGAGTGAAACCAGGACCAAGTCTTCGGACAAGGCCTCTGGGCACTGGAATACACACCATGTGTTTCAGTTAGCGTGTCCCCTTCGTCTAGTGGCCTAGGACACCGCCCTTTCACGGCGGTAACAGGGGTTCGAGTCCCCTAGGGGACGCCATTTGCGGGAATAGCTCAGTTGGTAGAGCACGACCTTGCCAAGGTCGGGGTCGCGAGTTCGAGTCTCGTTTCCCGCTCCATATTCAACAAAAAACGCCGATCAGTGATGATCGGCGTTTTTGTTTGTCTGCGATTTATGGCTGGCGGGCTCAAACGGCTGGTCAATGGTTCGATAAACCCGAATGAGCCTCTGATTCATGGGAGGCCGCATCTCACTGGTGAGTATTCTCATGGAGTCGCTCGGGGGTGGATTATGACTGGCCGTAAGTGCGGTCATTTTAACGTGGCGGCTTGCGGGTCTATCGCGTCATAACAGCCAATGGGAAGTGTCATGAAAAATGTTAGCGAATTGATCGAAAGCCGAATCTCAGCGAATGCGTTCGATACGAGCCGTCGGCTCTCGGATGAGCAAATCGAAGAGTTGGTTCGTCTCGCCACGCTGGCCCCTTCATCATTCAATGCGCAAAACTGGAAAGTGATTGCCGTGCGCACGGCCGAGGCCAAGCAGCGCTTGAAAAAAGTTGCTTATGAGCAGCCAAAAATCGCCGAGGCGGCCGTTACCTTTATCATCTGCGGAACGCTGGCCCCACACAAAGGCTTGCCGGATGCTCTGCTGCCATCGGTTGAACAAGGCATTATCGAGCGTTCGGTTTTCGACACTTGGGTTGCCATGGCCAATGGGATGTACGAAGGCAATGAGGTGTTTCAGCGTGATGAAGCCATTCGCTCGGCATCACTGTGTGCAATGACCTTGATGCTGGCAGCGCAGGGGCAAGGGCTGGCTTCAGGCCCGATGATCGGCTTTGACCCGGCCGGAGTTGCCCGTGAGTTCCAACTGGCTTCGTCCGAAGTGCCTGTGATGCTGATTGCTGTCGGCTATGCACTGGCTGAAAACTGGCCACAAAAACCGCGCAAGGCCCTCAAGCAAGTACTGACTCTGGTCTAACAGCCAACACGCTCACGGGTTGTTGATTCAGCCTGTGGGTGTGTGACGGGTGACGGTTGAGCCAAAGAAGGGCACCAGTGCTGCAAATACTCCTGGCAGAAGTCCAGGTAGACGCGCACCAGTCGCGAAGGGTGGCGGTGAGACTGATAGAGCAAATGCACAGGGTTTTCTGGCATTGGGTAGTTGTCCAGCACTGACCGCAGGCTGCCTTCTTTAATGGCCTGTACCGCCAGAAAGGGGGGTAGTTCGGTAATGCAGTCGCCATTAAGTGCGCAGTTGCGCAGGTGCAGGTAGTTGTTTGTCGTAACGATGGCAGCAGGTTCGAGAGTCTGGTTACCCAGGGTCCACTGGCTGCGCGTGCTGGAGTCTTTTGACCAGGTTGCACAAGGAAACCTGAGCAGGTCATCAGGTATATGAGGTTCGCCCAGACGCTCAAGCAGGGCTGGACTGGCAACGAGTTGATGTCGATAGCTGATCATATAGCGTGCAATCAACGTATCTTGTTCAATGGCGCCAACGCGAAGCGCTACATCAATACCTTCGGCGATAAGGTCCATGCGTTGCTCCGTAAAGTAAACCGCCAGCTCTATTTGCGGATAACGCCGTTGGAAGTCGCGCAGCAATTGCCCCCAGGGTTCAAATGCGACGGGAAGTGCCACTCTCAGGCGGCCCCTGAGTTCGTCCTGATCACTTATCAGCGCTGATTTACCTTGCGCAAAGGCTTCTATGCCGCGGCTGGCATACTCATAGAGTTTCTCTCCAGCCTGAGTCAACCTTGTGCCCCGCATAGAGCGCTGCAGGAGTTGCACGTTCAATTCATGTTCCAGCTCACGAATGCGTCGACTTAAGGTTTGCAGTGGAATGTCCAGATGGATGGCGGCAGCTGACAGGCTTCCCATCTGGGCGACAGCCACGAACATTTGTATCGCGTTGAGATCCATCGTCACCTCTCTTATCGTTATCTGAGGTCTTGACCATGGCAGATGTTGATCGTTGCATCGCTCTGGCTGAAAAACATCAATACCTTCTGGCTTGCCATCTCGTCCTGCCCGCAGGTGCGGGCAGTTACATGAGGCGCTTTACATGTAGCAGAGCAAAGTTCAGGTAGGTTCGCACGAGGTTGGATGGATGCCGGTGCGATGGATAAAGCAGATTGATCTCCATTTCCGGGAAGGGGTGCTTTTCCAGGAGCACGACTAATTGCTTGTTCCTTATCGCCTCCATGGCCATGAACGGTGGTAACTCGGTTACCAGGTCCCCGGCCAGCGCTCGGGTGCGTAAATGAGCATAATCGTTGGTTGCTATTATGGGGTCTGGCTTGAATGCCTCTTTGCCGAGTTGCCAGGTAGCCGTAGCGTCCTGGCTCCAGGCGCCGCAGGGATAATTGTGTAAGTCCGCGACTTTATCGGGCATGCCTGAACGCGTCAGCAGGGTGGGAGAAGCGACGAGGATGTGGCGATAGGCCAACATCCGGCGAGCCACCATGGAGTCATGGGTAATAGGACCGATGCGCATGACCACATCAATGCCATCTTCGATCATGTCAATCCGCCTGTCGCTGGTATAGACCTGCAACTGGATGTTTGGATAGCACTGCTGAAACGCCGACAACACTTCCCACCAGGGCTCCAGCGATGGGGGAAGCGAAAGCCGTAAGCGCCCCCTGAGTTGTGCCTGGTCGCTGATCAGGGCCCGTTCGCCATCGACCAGCATTTCCAGCCCGCGGCTGGCGTGTTCGTACAGCCGTGTGCCCGCGTCGGTGAGGCGCGTGCCATGGACCGAGCGCTCCAGCAACTGCACTTGCAATACACGTTCTAGTTCCCGGATTCGCCGGCTGAGTGTTGCGAGTGGCATTTCCAGGCGCTCGGCGGCGGCCGTGAAGCTGCCACATTTGGCAGTGGTGACAAACATTCGAATGGCATTGAGGTCCATGGTGCTACTTCTATTCTCTGAGTGCAGTCTTGACCGTAAAGACATTGTTTGTTGTGGTGCAGTTAAAGGCCGTGCCAAGAGGGAAGGTTTAAAAAGGGGCAGGCTTGTGGAACGGGGTGTGAAGGTGGGTTCGCACCCCGTTAGTACACTTTTATGCTGTTCGAAATTAACCTTCGCCCTGTATGGGGTCAGTGTTAAACGTATACAAGACAATCTTCCAACCTTGGCTGGTTTTGTTGAGCACGAAAACTTCGCGGTTCAGGTCAGTGACAGGCTTGCCATTCTCCATAACGGTCGCACCTTTATGGTGATGTGTACGGATGACCGCCGCATCGCCATACAGGTTAATTGCGTCATAGGCGAAGACGGTTTTGAATTTGGCTATTTTAAATAATGCATCGTAGCCTTCGGTCTTTTGCTGGGCGGTCGTATAGGTAGGCTTGTTATTCCACTCTGCAACGCTGTCGGCGGCAAACAAACTTACTATTTTTTTGGTGTTGCCTTCGTTCAGTGCTTGCTCATATTGGCGGACGACATTGTAGGCTTCTTGTTGCACGCTCTTTATTTGCGGATCACTGGAGTACGGCAGTGCATCATTGCCTTCTGCCGCGGTTGCGCTGGCGGCGGTGAAGAAGGTAAAGGCGCTGGTCATGGCCAATGTAAGAAGCTGGGTGCGAATCAGATTTGTTGTTTTCATGCATTCCCTCTACAGGTGTTTCGTGTGGCATTGATTACGAAGTTGTAATGTAGGCATCGGTCAATGCACTACTGGCCGCCAGTGGCAAACAGTGATTGTCATGTCGCTGGTGTCAGTATCCTGCCTTACTTTTATCCCAGGATGAACTGTCAGGGATGATAGGGAGCCATCTATAAATGAGAGGATGTTGTTTTGCAGCGAGAAAGTGTTTGCGCTTCAATACTGTTTCTCTTGGAAGGTCCTGTGCTGTTTTGTTTAAAGGGTTCGGGTTTTATTGCCTTTCACATATGGGAGTCGGTATCTCATTTCTGAGGGTTAACACTCAGTGGTGATTGCTGGATATTAAATTTAGATAGCGCCGGGCAAGCCATTGACTGAGGTGAGATGATGAAAGGTAAAATCGTTCTTGAGGAGCACGTAAGTTCTGAGCTGAACAACAGTGTGTGGGACTCTTCGGGCGAGGCAGCCAGGAATGGTCAGGCTTATATGGATGACGTTGAATGGCGCTTGCTCGACAGTGACCGTCGAGTTGAGGAAATGGATGAGAACGCTATTGATATCTCAATCGTCTCCCTGACGTCGCCTGGTGCCCAGGGCCTACTCGATACTAAAAAATCTATCGATTTTGCCAGGCAAACCAATGACTACATTCGTGAGCGCTTTGTGGACAAGCATCCCTCGCGTTTAAAAGCATTTGCCACTGTAGCGCTTCAGTCACCGGCTGCTGCGGCTGACGAATTGGAGCGTGCGGTCAAGGATTTGGGGTTTGTCGGTGCATTGATCAACGGTTACACCAATATAGGCCATGTCGACAGCGCCCAATACCTGGATGAGTCGCCTGTCTGGGAGTTTTGGGAGCGTGTAGCGGCGTTGAATGTTCCCGTCTACCTGCACCCTCGTGAACCGTTGCCCAGTCAGCGCCGTATCTATGAAGGTTATCCATCTCTTGTCGGTTCAGCCTGGGGGTTTGCCCATGAAACGGCCACCCATGCGATTCGTTTGATGCTCAGTGGGCTTTTCGACAAGTATCCCAACCTGACTGTCATTCTCGGGCATTTGGGTGAAGGTTTACCGTTGATGCTGCCACGGTTGCAGCATCGTCTGAACATGCAGCGTGAGGGTGTGGGGCTTGGCAATGCCAAACAATCAGTCGGGCATTATTTATCGAACAACTTTTATTTAACCACGGCAGGGCACTTTCACACGAAAGGCTTGCTGGACTCCATCAGTGAAATTGGCGTAGACCGCATGCTGTTCTCCGCTGATTACCCCTATGAAAGCATGAAGACCGCCAGCACATGGTTTGATAATGCGCTGATCAGTGATAACGACCGTATGAAAATCGGCCGTGAGAATGCGCTCAAGTTATTTGCGTTGTAAATAGTCACCGTGTTGTCGCGGGTGGAAGTTATTTTGATCCGCTGGTGGAGGTCTTTTCCGTGTTGAGAATATTGGCTCTTAAAAATACGCGTCTCTGGATATTAGTGGTTGCATTGTCTGGCGCTCCGATCTCGATGGTCAGTGCTGACTCATCCAGAGCTGATAACCGTACAGAAGTGAATGCTGCACAACAGGCGATCACACAATTGATTGATCAGTTTGTTGCGAGTTGGAATCTGCATGATGCCAAAAAACTCAGCGAGCTTTTTGCGGTGGATGGAGATTTTATCGGTATTACCGGAAGCAAATGGGATAACCCGGCAAAGATTTACCAAGTTCACAGTGAATTATTCAAGGGGCGTTATGACAAGAGCGTCTATGCCATCAGCGGTGTTCCGCAAATCAATCTTGTCAGCCCGGATGTAGCGATTGTGCACTGGCGCTGGAGCATCAAAGATGTTCGAGACGACAGCGGCAAAGTAATGCCTCCCTATTCGGGGATATTTACCTGGGTCCTGGTGAGGAGCAATTCGAACTGGAAAGTGCGCTCGGCACAAAACAATACCATTACCCAGCCTTAGCGATTGAGCAGGAGAAATAATATGACGAGTACTCTTGGTACTATAAACGTGATTATTGTCGGTGGTGGCTCCGCCGGTGCGGTACTTGCCCGTCGCTTGAGTGAAAGCAACGGGCGCCAGGTAGTCCTGCTCGAAGCTGGGCATAGTTATACCTCCAGCAACTATCCCGAGATCATCGCCAAGAGCGATATTGTCGGAGCCAATGGCAACCCCGAGTTTGAATGGGGATACAAGACCCAGCCCGGCTACATCGACCATCCCATTGGTGCCGTGCGCGGCAAGGTGCTGGGAGGCAGTTCGGGTGTCAATGGTGCTGTAGCGATTCGTGCCCGGGAGGCTGATTTCCAGCGCTGGAATCTGCCTGGCTGGAGCTTCGAGCAAATGCTGCCCTGGTTCAAAAAACTGGAAACCCACAGCGGCGGCGAGAGTGCCTTGCATGGTCATGACGGGCCGCTTCCCGTGCATCAATTGAGCCGCGCGGATGTGACCCCCATGCAGCGTGCTTTTATCGACGCTACGGTGGCCAATGGTTTCAAGGTGATCGAGGACTTTGACGGGTCGCAGGCCGACGGAGTCGGGCCATATCCGATGAACGTGGTCAACGGCGTGCGCGTCAATACGGGCATGGCCTATCTGACAGACCCCGTCCGCTCGCGCCGCAACCTGCATATTCGTCCCGACACGTTGGTGGATAAGGTGTTGTTCGATGGCAAGCAGGCCACGGGGGTGCAACTGGCCAATGGCGAAAAGCTCCTGGCCGACGAAGTTATCCTCTGTGCCGGTACCTATGGCAGTGCCGCGATCCTGCTGCGCTCTGGCATTGGTCCTGCTGCGGATCTGCAGGGCCTGCAGATTCCACTGGTGGCGGACCTGCCAGTGGGTCAGCACCTGGTGGATCATCCGTTCTACTACAACGCGTATGCCGCGCAGCCCGATCAGATCGGCAGTCAATCCCCGGCAATCGGCGCCAAGCTCTGGACTCATAGCAGCACAGCCCAGGGCGGTGAACTGGATTTGCATATCACCGCCACCCACTTGTTCCCGCATGAGCAGAGCCCGACCAAGGTGGGGTTTGTGCTTGCCGTGGCGCTGACTCGGCCTTTGTCCACGGGCAAGGTGACGCTGGTCAGTCGCGACCCGCTGGTGGCCCCGAAGATCGACCTCAACTTTCTTGCCCAAGAGCAAGACCGCCAGCGCCTGCTGGAAGGGATTCGCTTGTCTCGCAGGATCGGTGCGAGCGCGCCCTTGAGCCAGTTTGTTCATTCAGAACTCAATCCCGGTGCGGGCGCCGACTCCGACGAGGCGCTGCTGGCCAGTGTTCGGGCAAGTCTTGATACCTACCATCACCCCACGTCTACCGCGCCTATGGGCCATGCAGGCGATCCGCGGGCGGTGGTTGACCTGGAAGGCCGGGTCCTGGGGCTGCATGGCCTGCGGGTGGTGGATGCTTCGATTTTTCCTGATGTGCCTTCTGTCGCGATCAATATCACGGTGATTGCCACCGCCGAAAAAATTGCCCACCTCTATCGCTGAGTGAATTTATAAAATGAATCCAACTACCGCGCTGAACTGGATTGATGGTCAATGGCTTGATTCTGGCGACTACAAAGAGTCCTTTGACCCCGCGACCTCCAACGTCATTGGTCGCTATGCCAATGGCGGACAGAATGAGGCACAGAAAGGCATCGAGGCGGCACGTCGGGCATTTGTGCAAACGGCCTGGAAAGACGACCGCCACTTGCGTGCCCAGGTACTGCTGGAGTTGGCGGATGCGTTTGAGCGTAACACTCCCGCGTTGATCGAAATCCTCGCGCTGGAAAATGGCAAGATCAAGCCCGAGGCACAGTTTGAAGTCAGCATGGTGCCCTCCAAGTTGCGTTATTACGCGGCGCTCGCCAGGGCCGAATACGGACGGGCCGCCGAACCGAAGCCCGGCAAGATTTCCCTGGTCATCCGCCAGGCCGTCGGGGTGGCAGGCATCATTGCGCCTTGGAACTCACCGGTTGTACTGATGATCCGCTCCCTGGCCCCGGCCCTGGCGGCGGGCTGTACGGCGGTAATCAAAATGCCCGGCCAGACAGCCCAGACCAACACGTTGGTATCGCGGATCATGTCGCAAGCCGTCTCGTTGCCCAAGGGGGTCATCAACTTGTTCAGCGAGCTCGGGCCGCAAGGTTCCAAGCATCTGGTTGAGTCCCCCGACGTACCGGTGATCAGCTTTACCGGCAGCACGAGTACCGGTCGCAGCATTTCAGCCGTCGGCGCGCAACACCTCAAGCGCTTTGGCCTGGAGCTGGGAGGGAAAACACCCATGGTGGTGTTTGCCGATGCTGATCTTGAGGCGGCAGTGCCGACCCTGGAAAAGGCCCTGACGGTTTTCGCTGGACAGTTCTGCATGACCGGCTCGCGTCTGCTGGTGCAGCGCGATATTGCGCCTGTATTGATTGAGCGCCTGGCCGCCCGTCTCAAAGCGGTGCGCGTCGGCCCGGCAGCGGATCCCGCGAGTGAAATGGGACCCTTGATCGACAAGGCCAACGTGCAACGCGTCAACAAGGTGGTTGAGGCGGCGATTGCTGCCGGAGCGCAGGTCATCGTGCGCGGTGGTCCGGTCACTGAGGGACCGTTGGCGCAGGGGGCGTTTTACCGTCCGACGCTGCTGCAAGTAAACGACGCGGACATGTCGATCGTGCAGTATGAAACCTTTGGGCCGGTACTGACCCTGCAAGTCTTCGACACTGAAGCCCAAGCCATCGAGTTGGCCAACAACAGCGAATACGGCCTGGCCGCGAGCATCTGGACACGGGATATCGACCGTTCCCTGCGGGTTGCCCGTGAGCTTGAGGCGGGGACGGTGTGGGTCAACGATTGGGCGGTGGTCTACGACGAGTTCGAAGAGGGCGGGTTCAAACAATCAGGTCAAGGGCGGCTCAACGGGATGGCGGCCATGGATGATTTCGTTGAATACAAACACATTGCCCTCAACCCTGGCCCGCGCCAGTGACTGTGCAGGTTTGAGTTCGTGGGCTTCTTGAAACCACTGGCGACGGTAGTGCTGACAGGGATGCTCGCAATCTCTGGGCCAGTAGTCGCCAATCAGGATAAGTTGCAGATCCAAAGGAGCGTGCCTATGTCACAGAGTCAGCTGTACGACGCGTTGCTAGACGCTCTCTACGCAACGTTTGGCAACCATCCGGGGTTTCGCATTGCGCATGCCAAAGGCGTATTGGTCGGCGGTACATTTGTTGCGTCACAAGCTGCGCAAGGCCTGAGTAGGGCGGCTCACTTTCAGGGAGAAGGTGTGCCCGTGCTGGTACGGTTCTCGAACTTCAGCGGTGTGCCGTCCACCCGCGATGGTGATCCCAGTGCGAGTCCCCATGGCATGGCCATTCGATTTGAACTGCCGGGTGGCCAGTCAACGGATATTGTCGCGCACTCTTTCGACGGCTTTCCCGTTGCCACCCCTCAAGCGTTTCTGGCATTTTTGCAGGGGATTGCTGCCAGCGTCGCATCGCCTGCCAATCCGGCGCCGCTACAGGCGTTCCTGGCAGATCACCCCAGGGCGCAGGCATTCCTTGAAGCGGTTAAGCCGGCTCCTCGCAGTTACACTTCGATCGAGTATTTTGGGGTCAATAGCCTGGTGTTTGTTGATGCCCAAGGCGGGCGCCATATTGGTCGTTATCGCATCGAGCCGCAGATCAGGGAGCCGTTGCTCGGTGATGAGCAATTGGCCACGATGCCTGATGATTATTTGCAACAGGCAATGGCTGGGCGCCTGGGTGTCGGGCCTGTGAATATGCGCCTGATTCTGCAACTGGCCGCGCCCGGCGATGCCGTTGATGACGGTTCCATCCCGTGGCCTCGCAAAGGGGCGCAGGCCCACCGTGAAGTCGAACTGGGCATATTGACGTTGCGCACCCTGGTCCCGGCATCGCAGCAAGCCGTGGCCCAGCAAGTCATGGCCTTTGACCCTGGGCGCCTGGTAGATGGCATAGAAACCAGTAGTGATCCGATGATTGCTGCGCGGCACGAGATCTATCGGCGCGCCGCTTTGCGTCGGCGTCAACCGTAAGGGCGCGCGGTGTTATCGACCAACGCTTGCTTTTTCATGATCGACTCTCGCCACCAGGGCTGATGTAAGCGGCAGTCTCAAGCACCCGCCACAGGATGGGGGTGCTCAAGTGCGACGGTTAGCTGCTGCAGGCGGCAACAGCGGCCTGATCAATAAACGCGGCAACTTCGATCGGTCTTGATGCCAGCGAAGCGTGACTGGCGTGCAGGGTGATGACCTTTTGCGCATTGAGTCGGTTGGCCATGCGCTGTTCGTTTTCGGGGGCGATCATGCGGTCATCACTGGAGATCTGATACCACGAAGGTTTTTTCTTCCAGGCCGGGGCGCTGATGGTGTTGGCGAAGGTACTGACCAATGGTGCTTTTTGCGTGACGCCCATCACGATGGCTTCATCGGCGCTGAGGTCCTGGCAGAAGCTCTCATGGAACAGCTCGGGCTTGACCCAAAGATAGCCGTCGCTGTCAGGCACAAGGTTGGCGGCTGCGACAGGCGGGTGTGCCTGGGTGATGCTTGCAGGGCTCTCGCCTGCGTCAGGTGCAAAGGCGGCTATGTACACCAGGCCGATGACATTGGGTTGGTCACCCGCCTCGGTAATGACCGCACCGCCATAAGAATGGCCCACCAGCAGAACCGGCCCCGATTGTTGGGCGATCATCTTGCGAGTGCGTTCAGCGTCTTCGGCCAGTGAGGTCAGCGACAGTTCAACGGCATGGATGTTCGTATAGCCTTTGTGTGTCAGCTCAACGATAACCTTGCTCCAGTGTGCAGCCCCGCCCCAAAAACCGTGTACCAATAGCACAGCAGGTTTAGTTGTCATGTGTGTCACTCCTCAGTGCATGGATGCGTTTGCACGCTTTGAAAAAGCTAATGCCATTTGAATTTCATGAGTAGGGTCGCTGGCGAGAGGCAGGATCCCGTTCTTGAGAGAGGAGATGACTTATGCGTGAGTCAGATCGGTCGAATGGGCATCGAACCGTGCAGGATGCTTTATGTGCTGCCGGGCAAAATCCAGATAGGTCTGCACAATGGGCGAGGGATGCGGGTGTGAAGCGTAGTGCAGTGTGATCTCCAGGTCAGGGAGCGGGTGATCCTCCAGCAAGGCAACCAACTGCTGGTTTTTGATGTGCTCCATTGTCATGAAGGGAGGCAGCTCGGTCACCACGTCACCGGCCAGGGCGCGGTTGCACAAATGGGTGTAGTCGTTGGTGACGATCGTCGGCTCAGGTTTGAATATTTCCTTTCCCAGGCGCCAATAAGCCGTGGTGCCTTGGCTCCAGACGCCACAAGGGAACTGGTGCAAGTCTTTGACCCTGGCGGGCACCCCCAGGCGCTGAAGCAATGCGGGGGCCGCCACCAGCACATGGTGGTAAGCGAGCATCCGTTGAGTGCTCAAGGAGTGCCCGGTGCAACGGCCAATGCGCATGCTCACATCGACACCTTCTTCGATCATCTTGATGGGCCTGTCGCAGGTCCGGACCTGCAGCACAATGCCTGGGTAACGCTGCTGGAACCTTGAGAGCATCTCCCACCATGGCGTGAGCGAGGACGGTAGTGAAAGCCGCAAGAGCCCTTTAAGCCGAGCCTGATCGTTGAGCAAGGCGCGTTCGCCATTGGCCAGTATCTCAAGGCCCCGGTTGGCGTGCTGGTATAGGCGCATGCCGGCGTCGGTGAGGCATGTGCCGTGCACCGAGCGTTGCAACAGCTGCACATTGAGCTCGCGCTCCAGGTCCCGGACCCGACGGCTGATGGTGGCAAGTGGAATGCCCAGGTGCTCGGCAGCGGCCGTCAGGCTGCCGGATTGCGCCGTGGCCGCGAACATGCGGACCGCATTCAGATCCATGCTGCAGTTTCTTGGGGC
The DNA here is from genome assembly GCF_900004755.1 of Pseudomonas sp. 25 R 14. Classification (NCBI taxonomy): domain Bacteria; kingdom Pseudomonadati; phylum Pseudomonadota; class Gammaproteobacteria; order Pseudomonadales; family Pseudomonadaceae; genus Pseudomonas; species Pseudomonas sp. 25 R 14. The sequence goes on from NZ_CVTS01000046.1 coordinate 113,400, forward strand.
TTTGAGTCACAGGCACATCGCCTGGATAAGGTTGTCGTGGCGACGGCGTCTGCCAGGCCCTGAAGCAGCCGCCGCTCACTGTTCTCGCTATCGGGGTTGGCGCACACGATCAAGGGGTTCTTGAAGGCCGCCCGTAGCCATCGGCAAAAGCCTTCGGGGTAGGCCGGCCCTGTGCCCGGCAGCCATTGCACCAGGTGCAGGTAAGCAATGTTGCGGTGGTTAAGTTCCTCGGCCAGGTACAGGGCCATGGCGTGGGGTTCGCGATCTTCAATGTCATTGAGGGTGCCCCAGGGGGACAGGCGCACACCAATGCGCTGCGCGCCTAGCACCCTGATCAACTGATCGACGATTTCCAGCAGGAACCGGGCACGGCTTTCCAGTGATCCTCCATACTCGTCCTGGCGCAAATTGCTACCAGTGGCCAGAAACTGCTCAATCAGATAGCCGCTGGCGCCATGAATCTCAACCAGGTCAAACCCGGCAGCCATTGCATTGACGGCGGCGTCCACAAACGCCTGTTGGGTCACGTGAATGTCTGCCAGGGTCATTTGCCTGGGGCTCGCGGCCGGCACCCCGATGCCTGCGCCTTGGCCATTGCAGATGAACACCTCTGAGCGGGCTCGGATTGCCGAGGGGGCAAGGGGCGGGTGATTGTCCGGTTGCAGGTCACGGTGGGACACGCGACCCACATGCCAGAGCTGGGCGGCAATCAAGCAGCCGGCTTGATGAAAACGGTCGGTAACGACTTTCCAGCCGGCGACCTGCTCGGCTGAATAAAGACCCGAGGCATCGGTATGGCCCTGGCCTTCGGGGCAGACAGGTGCCCCCGATGCAATCACCAGCCCGGCATCCACGCATTGAACGCTGCAAGGCCTGGCTGACTGGGACGAGGAGGGCACTTGGGGGGTAAAAATCCTGCGGTTTTTCAGCGTCACAGTCCCGATATCCAGGGGTGTAAGTAAGCGCGTTGTCACGGAGTGCATCCTCTGGTACCGCCAGGAAAACCGGGGCTATATACATAACGATCGCTATGTAATAATTCAGGGCAAGTGATCGTGTCAATATTTTTTGTAGTGATCGTTATTATCAGGAGGGGGAAACATGGCTGAACGAGGAAGGCCGCGCGCCTTTGACCGCGGGCACGTGCTGGAACAGGCAATGGATGTGTTTTGGTTGCGGGGATACGAAGGGGCATCGTTGACCGCACTGACCCAGGCCATGGAGCTCAACCCGCCAAGCCTGTATGCCGCCTTCAAGAACAAGGAAGGTTTGTTCCGCGCCGCGCTGGATCACTACCTCACCCATCATGGCGCCTATCGCTACAGCGTCCTGGCAGACGCTGCGACGGCTCGCGAGGCGGTGGAGGTTTTGCTCAAGGAGACGGTCACGCGGTTTTATCGCAGCCATCCGCCCCGTGGCTGCCTGGTGGTGCTGGCGGCGTTGTCCGGAACCCCGGAAAGCCAGGTAATCCAGGACGAGCTCAGCGCACAGCGCAGAGAAACCCACCGACTGATCGAGTCGCGCATTCACCAAGGCCTGTGCGACGGAGATGTGCCGGCAGAGACGAATGTTCAAACCCTGTCGGGTTTCTACACCACCGTCATGTTTGGCCTGAGCGTGCAGGCCAAAGACCAGGTCCCGTATGAACAGATGATTGCGTTTGTGGACACCGCGATGGGCGTATGGCCACCGTTGCCGGTGTGATTCTGTAAGACGTCAGGGCGATACCCTACTGTTCTTGTCCTTCCATAAATGAGAGAAAGGTTGTCATTCTGAGTGGTTAATATCCAAACCTGATTGATAGATAGTGACGTCACTGGCTCAACGCCGGAACCTTCAAATCAATCGGAGCTTCATGATGACCATCAAATCTGTTCTCAGCCGTTACGAAACAGCCCTCAACACTAACGACATCAAAACCATCCTCGACTTGTACGGCAGCGAGCCGGTGTTCATGCCTCAGCATGCACCTGCCCTGGTCGGCCGTGACGCCGTGCAAGCTGGTTACGAGCAGGTCTTCGCCACCCTCAAACTGAATGTCAAGTTCAGCATCCACGAGATAGAGGAAGTCGGTAACTGGGCCTGGGTACGCACCTCCTCGGCGGGTACCACACACATTCTGGCGGCCGGGATTGATGTGACCGAGGGCAACAATGAGTTGTTTGTGTTCCGCAATGAACAAGGTAACTGGAAGATTCATCGCTACCTGTTCGCCACCACTCAACCACGCGCCTGAGGTCATCACCATGAAAGCTTTTGTCATTGAACAAGCTGGCACGCCTGATGCCTTGAAGCTACGCGACATTCCCTCTGTGCAACCCTCGGACGATGAAGTCAGGATCCGTGTCCGGGCATTGGGCCTCAACCGTGCCGAGACCTATCTGCGTGCCGGGAAAATGGGCCCGATCACCGCTCCCCGAGTGCCAGGTATCGAGGCAGTGGGTGAGGTGATTCATGACCCGTCGGGCACTTTTCGCACCGGCCAGCGTGTTGCTACGGCCATGGGAGGGATGCAGTTCGCCCGCAATGGCAGTTATGCCGAAGAGGTGACGGTGTTGCGCAGCAACGTGATCTCCCTGGACGGTTCGACGCTGTCATGGGAAGAGCTTGCCGCATTGCCTGAAGCCTACCTCACGGTGTGGGGCGCGTTGGACAAGAGCCTGGCGATTGAGCCAGGGCAGACGCTGCTGGTGCGGGGTGCGACGTCTTCGGTCGGCCTGGCGGCACTGACCTATGCCAAGGCCCGTGGCTTGAAAGTGATTGCCACGACCCGTTCGGCAGACAAGATCCAGCGTCTGCGTGAGATGGGGGCTGATGAGGTGGTGGTCGACAACGGCGCGATTGCCGAACACGTGCGCCAGTTGGTGCCTCAAGGGGTGGATGCGGTACTGGAGGTGGTCGGTGCGGCAACCCTGCGCGACAGCCTCAAGACCGTGCGCCCATTCGGGGCGGTCAGTGTGATCGGTTTGCTGGGCGGCGCGCCGATCCTGGAGCAGTTGCACTTGATGCAGGACCTGCCTTCGGCGGTGAAGCTGAACTTCTTTGGCAGCGGCTTGCTGGGCACGCCGGACATGCCCCTCAAGGACAGCCCCCTGTTGTGGATTGCCAAAGAAGTCGAAGCGGGGCGCATGCCGTCGATCCGTACGAAAACCTTCGATTTCGAACAGATCCCTGATGCTCATCGCCTGATGGAAAGCGATGGGGCCCTGGGCAAACTGGTTGTAAAACTCTGACATTAAGGAGTACATCATGCGGACTTCATTCCTGGCGCTGACCTTGGGCGCCTTGCTCCTCCCCGCCCTTGCCCTGGCCGCTCAACCGGCCCCTGAAAAAGAGGATGTGAAAGAGGCGGTCACAGCCCAACTGAACCATTATCAGGCGGCGCTGAACGCTTCTGACCTGGATCAGGTGATGGCGCTTTATGCACAGGACGCGGTGTTCATGCCGCAAAACAGTTTGCCGGCGGTCGGGCGTGACGCCGTACGCCAGGCCTACCAGCAGGTCTTCGCCGCGATCAAACTCAACATACGCTTTACGATTGACGAGATTCGACCGCTGTCACGGGATTGGGCTTTTGCACGCACGCGCTCCAATGGCACCGCCACGCCACTGGCAAGTGCTCAACCTGGTGGTGCTGAAGGGAATCAGGAAATCTTCTTGCTGCATCGGGAGGCCGATGGGAAATGGCGTTTTGCGCGTTACATTTTCTCTTCTACCAACGCTCCCAGGTAGTTGCGAATGGAGGCCATGCCTCGGATGGCAGGCACACAAAAACGCCGCTCGGTTATGAGCGGCGTTTTTGTGTGTCAGCGATTCAAACTCGGGGAAATGGACCCGCCAACAGAGCGGATCCAGACAATCAGTCAGAGTTTCGGCAACTGCCCGATACGCCCCATCATTTCGGTGACGATCTGCAGGTCCAGCAGGAACTGCTCGGTGGTCTTGAACTCGTTGTCGGTGTGGCCGGTGTATTTGACTTCAGGTCGTGCCAGGCCGAATTGCACGCCGTTGGGCAGGTCATGCACGGATGTCGCGCCGGCTGAGCTGCGGAACTTGTGTTCCATGCCCAGGTTTTCCGCAGCTACGATCAGCAACGTCTTGACCCATTCGCCCTCGGGGTTACGGTACATCGGCGCGGCAATCGAGTAATCGAAGGCCGGTATGATGCGGTTCTTGATGCTCCAGGCGCTTAGTTTGTCGGCGATTTCTTTCTTGAGTTTTTCCGGCGACTTGCCTTTGGGCACTCGCAGATTGACCGCCAATCTGAAGGTTTTTTCATCCATTGCGACAAGGGTCAGGGATGCGGTCAGTGGGCCCATGAAGTCATCGGAGAAACCCACACCCAATTTGTTGCCCAGGTAGTCCAGGCCCCAGTTATCGGCGGAGTAGCGGGCGGCGTCGGTAATCTCGTTATGTTTGAGTGCAACTTTGCCGTTCAGGCTGTTGATGAAGTCCAGCATTCGCGCCACCGGGTTGATGCCCGACTCTGGCGTGGAAGAGTGAGCGGATACGCCTGTCACGGTCAGCCTGACTTCTTTGTCGACCACCTTGGCTTCGACCGTGAAATCATTGCCATTGGCCTTGACATAAGCAGTGCCGGCTTGCTGCAGGCTGGTGGCCAATTCGGCGGGTGTGTCGCTGTGCAGTATCGCGACTGACGTCGAAGGAATCTGGTTGGTTGCAAGGCCGCCGGTCATCGAGAGGATTTCGGCGCCATTGCCCTCGCCCTTACGCCGGGTGAAGGTGGCCATTACGGTGCCATAGCCTTTCTCGGCGATCACTACCGGGTAGCTGCCATCCAGCGCCAGGTTATAGGTGGGTGTCGGGTTGCGTTCTAGGTAGTAGGGGATCGCGTCGCCGGTGGTTTCTTCAGTGGTGTCAACCAGCAGCTTGAAGCTGCGTGCCAGCGGCAGTTTTTCTTCCTTGATCACCCTCATGGCATACAGTGTGACCACGATGCCGTTCTTGTCATCTTCGGTGCCCCGGCCATACATGCGGTCACCGACCAGGGTGACGTCGAAGGGGTCGAGTACGGTGCCGTCTTCCAGCACCCAGTTCTCTGGTGTCACCGGCACCACATCCGCGTGGGCATGAAGGCCGACGACTTCATCCCCCGTGCCCTCTAGGGATATTTCATAGACGCGGTTGTCGACATTGCGAAAGCTCAGGTTGAAGGATTGCGCCAAGGCCTTGATCTTTGCGGCAATCTTGAAAAACTCAGGATTTTCATGCTGGGGAACACCCTCGATTTGGACGGTTGGAATGACCACCAGTTCACGTAGGGACTCGGTGGCAGCTGCGCCGTATTTAACCCGTGTATAGAGCCCCAACAGGCGATAGACGTCGTTCTGCTGCTCTGCAGTCAGCACCTTATTGTTGAGAAAAGCCTCGATTGCCGGGCCCAGGTTGGCGGTTTTCGCCACATCGCTCTTAGCCAGGTTGCCGAGGAACGTACGGAAATCCTTGATCGAGGCGTCATTCAGGCTTTTGAGAATAGTCGCACTCTGCTGCGGGTTGATGCTGGCGACGGCAGACACGCTAACCGAAGACAGGCTGGCAATCATCAGAGTGGCAGCGGCCAAGTGTTTGAGGGAAAGGTTCATTGTTGGGGCATTCCTTTGCTGGTGGCTTGTAAGATGTTTCTGAAGTCTGTGTCGGAAACACTTCTAAACACTAGCAGCACTTTTGAGAGGGAGGGGCCTTTGATGGGGTATGTCCTATGGCAATATGCAAATGCCGCCTCTGGCCAATACTGGCATTCTCAGGTTTATCGCGGTTGAGTCAGTCCAGGCTGTAGCGCACCGACAGGGTGCCTTTTTTCTCGGACAGGCCGAGGATGGTGACCTGGCCCACTTGGGCAAGCGCTTGCACATGGGTGCCGCCACACGCGTAGGGCGGCAGGTCGCCAAAGCCGACTTCCCGGCTATCGCCGTCCAGCACCATGTGGCGTGGCAAGTCTGCGGCGATCCACTGGTTGACCTGGTCCTGCAGGGTTTCGGCCTCCATGACTTGCGCCGACTCGCCACGGATAAAGCTGATCTTGCCTTCGCCGGGCCAGTGGTGGGCCTTGATCGGCATCCAACCCAGGGTTTCGCCAGCGTTGCCGATCAAATGCCCGGCCGAATGCAGGCGCGCATGCAAGGCGCGCCGTTGTGCGTCGATGCGGGCCTGGGTGGGGCCCGGCGTGAGGGGGCGGTCGACGTAATGCACGATGCGCCCGGCTTCCTGCACGACTTTCACGACGGTGCTATCCCCCAGCCAGCCGGTGTCAAAGGGCTGGCCGCCGCCCTGGGGGTGGAAAATGGTCGATTGCAGTACCACTGCAAACTGTTGTTCATGGGGCGTGCACTCCAGCACATCGACATCGGCAACCAGGTGGTCGTGGGTAAAAAACAGGCGCTGGGTCATGGTCTACATCCGCATCAGGGTTCTACCGGGCAGTATAAATAGTGCTCGGATGAGTGATAATCCATTCAAATATCAATGGACCTGTGCGTCATGAGCATCAATCTTCCTCTGCCACTGCTGGGCGAAATGGCGATTTTCGTCAAGGTTGTGGAAACCGGCAGTTTCTCCGAAGCGGCGCGCCAACTGGGCGCTTCGCCATCGTCCGTGAGCCGCAGCATCTCGCGCCTGGAACAGGCCCTGGCCACGCGTTTGTTGCAGCGCACCACGCGCAAGTTGCGCCTGAGTGAGGGGGGTGAAGAAGTCTTCAAGCGCTGCCAGGAGATGGTCAACGCGGCGCGCTCGGTGATGGAAATCAGCGGCCAGTACACCCACGAGGCCGAAGGACTGGTGCGAGTCAGCGTGCCCAAGGCGGTGGGGCGGTTTGTGGTGCATCCGCACATGCCGGAGTTTTTGCGGCGTTATCCCAAGGTCGATGTGCAATTGATCCTGGAGGATCGGCAGGTGGATATGATCGATGACAATGTCGACTTGAGCATCCGTATCACCGACAGCCCGCCGCCGGGGTTGGTGGGGCGCCAGTTGTTGCCGATCGAGCATCTGCTCTGTGCCACGCCGCAGTATTTGGCCGCGCACGGCACACCGCTGCATCCCCATGACTTGCTGGAACACAGTTGTATTTACCTGGGAGAAACCCCCGGGGACGCACGCTGGAAATTCCGCCAGGCAGGCAAGACGGTGACGGTCGGCGTGCGCGGCCGGTACGCGGCCAACCACACGGGAGTGCGGTTGGATGCGGTGCTGCAGGATGTCGGGATTGGCAGCTTGCCGTACTTCACCGCGCGGCATGCATTGGAGGAGGGGCGCCTGGTGCAGGTCTTGCCGCACTGGGATTTCATTGCCTCGTACCATGGGGATGCCTGGTTGCTGCATTCACCCACGCGGTACCTGCCGCCGAAGCTGCGGGTGTTTATTGATTATCTGGTGGAATGCATGGCGAAGGAGCCGACGTTGCGCAGGCGGTAGGAACAATGCGGTCGAAAACAATATGGGAGAGGCGTGTGTGGGAGCGGGCTTGCGCGCGAAAGCGGTGAATCAATCGCTGGATGTGTTGAATGACACACCGTATTCGCGAGCAAGCCCGCACAAGTCCGCTCCCACATTTGATATCCAGTGCTTTCGGGATCAGTGCTTGGACTGGTCGTGGGGCATGGCCAGCAGCTGTTTTTCCTGGTTCCAGTCGAACGGTTCGTCGTTCTGTTCGGCTTCGAAGCGGCGTTCTTCCAGGGCCTGGTACATATCCAGTTCATCGTCGGGCATGAAGTGCAGGCAGTCACCGCCGAAGAACCACAGCAGGTCGCGCGGTACCAGATGGGCAATCTGCGGGTAGCGCAGGATGACCTGGCTCATCATGTCCTGGCCCAGGTATTGGCTTTCGATCGGGTCGATGGGCAGCAGGGCCCGCAGTTCATCAAAGCGTTCCAGGAACAAGACGTGGCTTTCCTCGGGAACCTGTTCGGCTTCGCCGACGGCTACCAGGATGCTGCGCAGGTGGTCGAGCAAGACGAGATGATCGGCAACGACGTTGGACACGAGAGTAAGTCCTCAAAAGCAAAAACGGGCGCGAGAGTATATAGCTCTCGCGCCCGCTTTTATATGACCGCTGGCTTAACGGACCCTGCCGGGGGCCTGGGCCAGCTCCTCCTTGCTGAAGTCATCCACGTCGATCACCTTGCGTCGCGCCGCTTCAGCCTCACGCAGGGTCTGTGCTTCAGCCGCTTGCAATACGCCAGCTTCCAATGCGGCATCGATGGCGTGTTCCCCGGCGCGAGGCTTGACCTGGCCACTCTTGAGCGCGCTGTGGAGTTTTTTCTGCAGCGGGTGGCTGGCACCCAGCAGGTCGTAGGCCTGTTGCAACGCGCCCACCGGGTCTTCGGCTGATTGTGGGCGGTAGCAGCCAGCCAGTAGTTCTTCGAGGGTCGGATCGCCCTTGGCCCGGCCAATCACGGCGGCGACTTCGGCATCCAGTGCATCGGATGGGCCTGTATGGCGACGGCCGAACGGGAACACGATTACCCGCAGCAGGCAGCCCAGCACTTTATTAGGGAAGTTGCTGAGCAGTTCATCCAGCGCACGCTCCGACTGGCCGAGGCTTTCTTCCATGGCCCAGGCAAACAGCGGTTCCAGGTGATCCGGTGAATCCAGGTCGTGGTAGCGCTTGAGTGCCGCCGAGGCCAGGTACATGTGGCTGAGCACATCCCCCAGCCTTGCCGACAGACGTTCGCGACGCTTCAGCTCGCCGCCCAGCAGCATCATGCTCAGGTCAGCCAGCAGGGCAAACGCGGCGGCCTGGCGATTGAGCGCGCGGAAGTAGCCCTGGCTCAAGCGGTTGCCTGGCGCTTTTTCGAGGAGGCCCAGGCCGAGGTTCAACACCAGGGTACTGGCAGCGTTGCTCACGGCAAAGCCGATGTGCTGCATCAACAGGCCATCGAACTCCTTGAGCGCCTGGTCGCGGTCTTCACGACCGGCGAGGGCCATTTCCTTGAGCACGAATGGGTGGCAGCGGATCGCGCCCTGGCCGAAGATCATCAGGTTGCGCGAAAGGATGTTCGCGCCCTCCACTGTGATGAAGATCGGTGCCCCTTGCCAACTGCGCCCCAGGTAGTTGTTGGGCCCCATGATGATGCCCTTGCCGCCGTGCACGTCCATGGCGTGGCTGATGCACTCGCGGCCGCGCTCGGTCAGGTGATACTTGAGAATGGCCGAGAGTACCGAGGGTTTTTCGCCCAGGTCGACGGCGTTGGCGGTGAGCATGCGGGCGCTGTCCATCAGCCAGGCGTTGCCGCCGATGCGGGCCAGGGCCTCCTGGATGCCTTCGAAAGCCGACAGCGGCACATTGAACTGTTCGCGCACCTGGGCATATTGGCCGGTCACCAGGCTGGTGAACTTGGCGGCCCCGGTGCCCACCGCCGGCAGGGAAATCGAACGGCCTACCGACAGGCAGTTCATCAACATCATCCAGCCCTTGCCGAGCATCTCCTGGCCGCCGATCAGGAAGTCCAGGGGAATGAACACGTCCTTGCCGGAGTTGGGGCCGTTCATGAACGCGGCACCGAGTGGCAGGTGACGGCGGCCGATGTCCACGCCCGGGGTGTCGGTGGGGATCAGCGCCAGGCTGATGCCCAGGTCTTCTTCTTCACCCAGCAGGTGGTCCGGGTCATGGGCCTTGAAGGCCAGGCCCAGCAGGGTTGCGACTGGACCGAGGGTTATGTAGCGTTTTTCCCAGTTCAGGCGCAGGCCGAGGGTTTCCTTGCCTTCCCATTCGCCTTTACAGATCACCCCGGTGTCGGGCATCGCACCGGCATCGGAGCCGGCCAGCGGGCCGGTCAGGGCAAAGCACGGGATGTCATCGCCACGCGCCAGGCGCGGCAGGTAGTGGTTGCGTTGCTCGTCGGTGCCGTAGTGCAGCAGCAGTTCGGCAGGGCCCAGGGAGTTGGGGACCATGACGGTGGAAGCGAGGTCGCCGCTGCGGGTCGCCAGTTTCATCGCTACCTGGGAGTGGGCGTAGGCCGAAAAGCCCTTGCCGCCGTATTCCTTGGGGATGATCAGGGCGAAGAAGCCATGTTGCTTGATATGGTCCCAGGCCGCCGCCGGCAGGTCCATGGCCTGGCCGATTTCCCAGTCGGTGACCATGGCGCACAGTTCTTCGGTCGGGCCGTCGATAAAGGCCTGTTCTTCTTCGGTCAACTGCGCCTTGGGGTAGGCCAGCAGTTTGTCCCAGTCGGGGCGGCCGCTGAACAGCTCGCCGTCCCACCACACGGTGCCGGCGTCGATGGCATCGCGCTCGGTCTCGGACATCGGCGGCAGCACTTTCTGGAACCAGTTGAACAGCGGTGCGGTGAAGTACTGGCGGCGCAGGTCGGGCAACAGCAGCGGTGCGGCGACTACCGCGATCAAGACCCAGAACACCAGTAGCAGCCAGCCCGGTGCATGGCTGAAGGCACCCATCGCCAACAGGTAGACGGCGACCACACCCAGGGCGGGCAGGGGCGCGGTGCGACGGTGTGCCAGGTAGGCAATGCCGAGCACCAGAACCAGTATCCACAACAACAGCATATTCAATCCTCCGTGAAACCAGGGGCAGAAGCACCCTCAGAGCTTAGTCGGCATCCGAAAAAGCGGTGCCTGAGGGTGTTACGTGTGTGGCGGGAAGTGCTCTCCAGTCACAGGCAGCAGGCGCCGACATTTGGCCGAATCGTCGTTATCCCTCGGTCGGGCCTGTGGTTAGACTCCAGGCTCGCCTCGGAGAAAATCCCCATGAATGCGTACTTGAGTCCCAGCCGCTTCATCGATAGTGACCACCCCACGGTGGTGGAGTTCGCCGAAAAACACCGCGGTGCGAGCCGCGACCCCCGTGACCAGGCAGTCAGTCTGTACTACGCCGTGCGTGAAGCGGTGCGCTACAACCCTTACACCTTCAGCCGCGATCCGCAAACCCTGGCGGGCAGTTACGCCCTGGCCACCGGGCAGAGTTATTGCGTGCCCAAGGCCACCCTGCTGGCCGCCTGCGCCCGGCATTGCGGCATACCGTCGCGTATTGGCCTGGCGGACGTGCGCAATCACTTATCGACCCCGCGCCTGATCGAGCTGCTCAAGAGTGATGTGTTCGCCATGCACGGCTACACCGAACTGTATCTGGACGGGCGCTGGGTCAAGGCCACGCCAGCGTTCAACAGCCAGCTGTGCGAATTGTTCGATGTGCCGCCACTGGATTTCGACGGGATCAATGACAGTGTGTTCCACCCCTTCAACCGCCAGGGCAAGCGCTCCATGGAGTACGTGGTGGACCATGGGCAATTTGCCGAGGTGCCCGAGGAATTCTTCTTTGCCCACCTGGAGAAATGTTACCCACACCTGTTTGGCGAGCAGTCGCCGCAGCTGTTAGGCGATATGCAGAGCGATTTGAGTCGCGGCTGAACCGGCGTATGCTGCCCCGGCATTCATCTATTCAGAGGTCGATCATGCTGAAGATCTGGGGTCGTAAAAATTCATCAAACGTCAGGAAAGCACTGTGGTGCGCCGAGGAACTGGGCCTGGACTATGAGGCAATTGATGCGGGCGGGGCTTTTGGCGTGGTCGATACCCCGCAATACCGGGCGCTGAACCCCAATGGCCGGGTGCCGATGATCGAAGATGGCGATTTTGTGTTGTGGGAATCCAACACCATCGTGCGCTACCTCTGCGCCAAACAGGCATCGAGTTGGTACCCAAGCGACCTGCAGGCGCGGGCCAATGCCGAGAAATGGATGGATTGGACCACCTCCACACTGGCCGAGCCGTTCAAGATCGTATTCTGGGGCGTGCTGCGCACCCCCGCCGAGAAACAGAACTGGGACAACATCCATGCCGGTCGCCAGGCCTGCATCGAGGCTCTGGGCACGGTGGAGCAGGCCCTGGCCACGCAGCCCTACCTGTCGGGCAACGAGATCGGCATGGGCGATATTCCCCTGGGCAGCTTTATCTACGCCTGGTTCGAGATGCCTATCGAACGGCCCTCGATGCCTAATCTGGAGGCCTGGTACCAGCGTTTGCAGCAACGCCCGGCCTATCAAAAAGCGGTGATGACCGCGTTGACTTAATACTGACTATTAATACGGGTGACTGTACTTGTGCGGCGCACGCAAGCACCATGCCTGCCGTGCCCCGCAGTTGTATTGCGTGCAGTGCGCCCTTATCTATTGTTTCTATTCCCTTCCTTGGTGCGTAATCCGATATGAGTTCCGCTCTGTCCATCCGGCAGCTAACCAAAACCTACGGCAACGGTTTCCAGGCCCTGAGTGGTATCGATCTGGATGTCGCTGAAGGTGATTTCTTCGCCTTGCTCGGCCCTAACGGCGCCGGCAAGTCCACCACCATTGGCATTCTCTCGACCCTGGTCAACAAAACCAGTGGCACGGTGAATATCTTTGGCCATGACCTGGATAAATCCCCGGCCGCGCTCAAGCGCAGCATTGGTGTGGTGCCCCAGGAGTTCAACTTCAACCAGTTTGAAAAGACCTTCGATATCGTGGTGACCCAGGCCGGTTACTACGGCATCCCGCCGAAAATCGCCAAGGAACGCGCCGAGCAGTACCTGACCCAGTTGGGCCTGTGGGACAAGCGCGACGTGCCATCACGCTCCCTGTCCGGCGGCATGAAGCGCCGCCTGATGATCGCCCGCGCCCTGGTGCACGAGCCGCGCCTGCTGATCCTCGACGAGCCGACGGCCGGGGTGGACATCGAATTGCGTCGCTCGATGTGGACTTTCCTCACCGAGCTGAACCAGAAAGGCATCACGATCATCCTCACCACCCATTACCTGGAAGAGGCTGAACAGTTGTGCCGCAACATCGGCATCATCGACCACGGCACCATCGTCGAAAACACCAGCATGCGTAACCTGCTGGGCCAGTTGCATGTCGAGACGTTCCTGCTCGACCTGAAGAACAACCTGTCCGTGCCGCCCCAACTGATCGGCTACCCAAGCCGCCTGGTGGACAGCCACACCCTGGAAGTGCAGGTCGATAAAGCCATGGGCATCACTGCGCTGTTCAGCCAGTTGGCCACGCAGAACATTGAAGTGCTGAGCCTGCGTAACAAAACCAATCGCCTTGAGGAGTTGTTCGTGTCCCTGGTGGAGAAAAATCTGGCGAAGGTGGCGGTATGAGTTCCGAGTTCCAACCCAACCTGGTAGCGCTTAACACCATCGTCTATCGCGAAGTGAAGCGCTTCATGCGCATCTGGCCGCAGACCCTGCTGCCGCCAGCGATCACCATGGTTTTGTACTTCGTGATCTTCGGCAACCTGATCGGCCGGCAGATTGGCGATATGGGTGGCTTCACCTACATGGAATACATCGTGCCGGGGCTGATCATGATGTCGGTGATCACCAACTCCTACGGCAACGTGGTGTCGAGTTTCTTTGGCAGCAAGTTCCAGCGCTCCATCGAAGAACTGATGGTCTCGCCGGTCTCGCCGCACACCATCCTGATCGGCTACACCCTGGGCGGCGTGCTGCGTGGCCTGATGGTCGGGGCGATTGTGACGGTGCTGTCGATGTTTTTCACCGACCTGCAGGTGCATCACCTGGGGGTGACCATCCTGGTGGTGGTACTGACGGCGACCATCTTCTCGCTGCTGGGTTTTATCAACGCAGTGTTTGCGCGCAACTTCGATGACATCTCGATCATCCCGACTTTTGTGCTGACGCCGTTGACCTACCTGGGCGGGGTGTTTTACTCGATCACCTTGCTGCCGCCGTTCTGGCAGACCGTATCGCTGGCCAACCCGGTGCTGCATATGGTCAACGCCTTCCGCTACGGGATCCTCGGCGTGTCGGATATCAAGATCAGCGTGGCGATCACCTTCATGATCGTGGCCACGGTGGTGTTGTATATCGGGTGTGCGCGGTTGCTGGTGAGTGGGCGTGGGATGCGGACCTAAGCATCCAGCCGGACAGGCTCAAAAATGTTGGGGTAGGCTTGTGTGCGGGCTTGCCCTAATGCCAGTCAGTTAAGCGGTCATCGCCCTCTGTAGGAGCGAGCTTGCTCGCGAAGGACGTCAACGATAACGCGTGTTTGCTAGATAACCGCGGCGCTCTCAAGTTCTTCGCGAGCAAGCTCGCTCCTACATTTGGATTTGTGTGTGGCTCAGAGCTGCAGGGCGATTTCGATTAGTTCATGCAGCTCTTCAATCTGCATCGGCTCGCTAGCAAACAGAATCCGAAATACTGTTGGCGCCGCCAGCAAGTTGATCAGCCGATCTACGCTGGGTAATGCCTGGCCGCTCCCCTGATAACGCTGCAGAATCACCTGCAACTGCCCGCCCAGAATCGTCACGCAATACCCCGGCGTCTGGCTGCACTGCACGTCGCGCATCATGTTACGCCCCGGTTCCGAACTCATCTCGTCCAGGTATTGCTCGGCCCAGGCCCGCAGGTCGCCGCGCAAGCTGCCGGTGTTGGCCGGTTCGCTGTCCGGGCGCATGCGCGCCAGGGCGACGTCGGCGAGCAGGGCGGCCAGATCGCCCCAGCGCCGGTAAATCGTCGAAGGTGTCACGCCTGCGCGCGCGGCGATCTGGGGCACGGTCACGCTGGTGCGCTCTTGCTCCTGGAGCAACTGACGCACCGCCGAATGAACCGACTCTTGTACCCGGGCACTGCGGCCCCCCGGGCGGAGGCCTTCTTTTATCGCCATGCCAAAACCTTAACACAAAGAATTTGCTTTAAGCTCGATGCAGTAGCACACTGCGCAAAAGCAAAATATTAGCTTTAGCGGAGCGTGCCCATGTCCAGCGTCACTTCTCACCGTTCTAGCCTGGTGTTCCTGGCGATCACTCTGCTGACGTTTCTCGCGGCCTCCAGCGCGCCGACGCCGTTGTATCACCTTTACCAGGAAGGCCTGCATTTTTCCGCCGGTACCCTGACGCTGATCTTTGGGGTGTATGCCTTGAGCCTGTTGGCGGCGTTGCTGACGGTCGGCTCGTTGTCGGATCACCTGGGGCGCAAACCCGTGATCTTTGTCGCGTTGGTCCTGAATATGCTGGCGATGCTGCTGTTTATCCACGCGGACAGTGTCGCCTGGCTGATCGCTGCCCGTACCTTGCAAGGGTTTGCCACGGGCATGGCCACCGCCGTGCTGGGGGCCGCGTTGCTCGATACCGACCGCCAGCAGGGCCCGTTGGTCAACAGTGTCGCGCCGTTGCTGGGCATGGCCTGTGGCGCCATGGGCAGCAGTTTGCTGGTGGAGTTCGCGCCGCTGCCCACCCAGTTGATCTACTGGGCCTTGTTCGGGCTGATGCTGTTGCAGAGCCTGTCTGTGTGGCGGCTGCCGGAGAGTGTCAGCCGCATGCCGGGTGCGCTGGCTTCGCTATGGCCGACTTTGCACGTGCCGCCCCAGGCGCGCAGGGCCTTGTGGCTGTCGTTGCCGGTGGATATCGCCGTGTGGGCGATGGGCGGTTTCTACTTGTCGCTGGCACCGTCGCTGGTGCGGGCGGCGACCGGATCGACCTCCAACCTGATCGGTGGCGGTCTGGTCGCGGTGCTGACCTTGAGCGGTGCGCTGATGATCTTCAGCCTGCGCAATCGCCCGGCAGACAAGGTGCTGCGCCTGGGGGCAAGCCTGTTGGCTGTGGGTGTCGCGTTGATCCTCGGCGCTGTCCACAGCGCCAGCCTGCCGCTGTTTTTCTTCGCTACGCTGATTGCTGGCAGCGGATTTGGTGCAGGTTTTCTTGGGGCGGTGCGTAGCGTGGTGCCCCTGGCGTTGCCCCATGAGCGGGCCGGGTTGATGTCGGCGTTTTACGTCCTGAGTTACCTGGCGTTTTGCCTGCCGTCTTTGCTGGCAGGCAACCTGACCCGCAGTTTTGGCCTGATCGCGACCACTGACGGCTACGGTGTGGTGTTGATCATATTGGCGCTTGGCGCCTTGATTGGCCTGATGAGGCAAGCACCCGTCAAAGCTGTATATAGGTAAAACAGATAACAGTTAGAGATATTACCCGTTATATAGATATTCGTTCGGCTTCTATCATGGGCTCAACCTCATACGAGGAAGAGGATTTAGCCATGACGTGCCCCAATAGCATCACCAGCAGTTACAAGCCGTTCAGCCACCTGACCGGCCCCAGGGAAGTGGTTCGCCAGTTCACCCCCAACTGGTTCGCCGCCACCATGGGGACCGGCGTGCTGGCATTGGCCCTGGCGCAATTGCCGGTGCAACTGCCGGGCGTCTATGCCATCGCCGAAGGGCTGTGGCTGCTGACGATTTTCCTGTTTGTGTTGTTCAGCGGCTTATACGCGGCGCGCTGGGTGATGTTCTATGACGAGGCACGGCGGATTTTCGGGCACTCCACGGTCTCGATGTTTTTCGGCACCATCCCCATGGGCCTGGCGACCATCATCAATGGCCTGCTGCTGTTTGGCCTGCCGCGCTGGGGCGAGGGCGTGGTGCAACTGGCTCAAGCCCTGTGGTGGCTGGACGTGGCCATGGCATTGGCGTGCGGGGTGTTGATCCCGTTCATGATGTTTACCCGTCAAGAGCACAGCATCGACCAGATGACGGCCGTCTGGCTGCTGCCGGTGGTGGCCGCCGAAGTCGCCGCCGCCAGTGGTGGCTTGTTGGCGCCGCACCTGGCCGATGCCCATGCGCAACTGGTGATGCTGGTGACCAGCTACGTGCTCTGGGCATTTTCCCTGCCCGTGGCCTTCAGCATTCTGACCATCCTGATGCTGCGCATGGCCTTGCATAAACTGCCCCACGCCAATATGGCGGCGTCGAGCTGGCTGGCTCTTGGCCCGATCGGCACCGGCGCCCTGGGCATGTTGCTGCTGGGCCAGGACGCGCCGGCCATCTTCGCCGCCAATGGTTTTGCCGGGATCGGTGAGATTGCCGCAGGCCTGGGGTTGGTTGCCGGCATCACCCTGTGGGGCCTTGGCCTGTGGTGGATGTTGATCGCAGTGCTGATCACCCTGCGTTACCTGCGCGCCGGTATTCCGTTCAACCTGGGCTGGTGGGGCTTTACCTTCCCGTTGGGGGTGTATGCCCTGACCACGCTGAAACTGGGCAGTACCTTGCACCTGGCATTTTTCAGCGTGACCGGCAGCGTGCTGGTCGCCGCCCTGGCCCTGATGTGGCTGGTTGTCAGCAAGCGCACGGTGCAGGGTGCCTATAAAGGTGAGCTGTTTGTTTCACCGTGCATTGCAGGATTGGGGAATAAGTAAGCAGGATTAGGTAAAGTCGTGGCCTGAAAACCAATAAAGCCTTCAGGCCACGCAGGAACACGGACGATGAGTCACCCCTCGCAATTCACTTTGCTGCGCAAACGGCGCTTTTTGCCGTTCTTCATCACCCAGTCCCTGGGGGCGTTCAACGACAATATCTTCAAGCAGTCGTTGATCCTCGCCATTCTCTACAAGCTGGCCATCGAGGGCGACCGCTCGATCTGGGTCAACCTCTGCGCCTTGCTGTTTATCTTGCCGTTTTTCCTGTTCTCGGCCCTGGCCGGGCAGTTTGGCGAGAAATTCAACAAGGATGCGCTGATCCGCGCGATCAAGATCGGCGAGATCGTGATCATGGCCGTCGGCGCCGTGGGTTTCATGACCAACCACCTGGAACTGATGCTGCTGGCCCTGTTTGCCATGGGTACCCATTCGGCGCTGTTTGGTCCGGTGAAGTACTCGATCATGCCCCAGGCCCTGCGTGAAGAAGAGCTGGTGGGCGGCAACGGCCTGGTGGAAATGGGCACGTTCCTGGCGATCCTCGCCGGGACCATCGGTGCCGGGGTCATGATGTCCTCAACCCACTACGCGCCGGTGGTGTCCACCGCGATTGTCGCCATTGCCGTGCTGGGTTACCTGGCCAGCCGTGGCATCCCTCGCGCGGCGGCATCGAGCCCCGAGATGCGCCTGGACTGGAATATCTTCAGTCAATCCTGGGCCACCTTGCGCCTGGGCCTGGGGCAAACGCCCGCCGTGTCGCGCTCGATTGTCGGCAACTCGTGGTTCTGGTTTGTCGGGGCGATCTACCTCACGCAAATCCCGGCCTACGCCAAAGAGTGGCTGTATGGCGATGAGACCGTGGTCACCCTGATCCTCACCGTATTCTCGGTCGGTATCGCCCTGGGCTCGATGCTCTGCGAAAAACTCTCCGGGCGTAAGGTGGAAATCGGCCTGGTGCCTTTTGGCTCGTTCGGCCTGACGGTATTTGGCCTGTTGCTGTGGTGGCACTCTGGCGGCTTCCCGCAGAACGTCCAGGCCAATGACTGGCTGACGGTCTTGAGCTATGGCCAGGCCTGGTGGGTATTGGCCGATATCCTTGGCCTTGGGGTGTTTGGCGGTTTCTACATCGTGCCGCTGTACGCCCTGATCCAGTCGCGCACCGCCGAGAACGAGCGGGCGCGGGTGATTGCCGCTAATAACATCCTCAATGCGCTGTTCATGGTGGTTTCGGCGATTGTCACGATCCTGCTGCTGAGCGTGGCCAAGCTGTCGATCCCCGAGCTGTTCCTGGTGGTGTCGCTGCTTAACATTGCGGTCAATACCTACATCTTCAGGATTGTCCCCGAGTTCACCATGCGCTTCATGATCTGGCTGCTCGGCCACTCCATGTACCGCGTGCAGCATCGCAACCTGGAACATATCCCGGACGAAGGCGCGGCGTTGCTGGTGTGCAACCATGTGTCGTTTGTCGATGCATTGCTGATTGGCGGTGCGGTGCGTCGGCCGATTCGTTTTGTGATGTATTACAAGATCTACCGTTTGCCGGTGCTCAACTTTATCTTCCGCACGGCCGGGACGATTCCGATTGCCGGGCGCCATGAAGACCTGGAGATCTACGAAAAGGCTTTCCAGCGTATCAGCCAATACCTGAAGGACGGTGAGCTGGTGTGTATCTTCCCGGAAGGCAAATTGACCGCCGACGGTGAGATGAACGAGTTCAAGAGTGGGGTGACGCGGATTCTTGAGGAAACCCCGGTGCCGGTGATTCCCATGGCGTTGCAAGGGTTATGGGGGAGCTTTTTCAGCCGCGATCCGAACAAGGGGATCTTTCACCGGATCTGGTCGCGGGTGACGTTGGTGGCGGGGCCGTCGTTGACGGTGGAGCAGGCGACGCCAGAGGCATTACAGGAACAAGTGCTGGCATTGCGTGGCACCACCCTGTAGGTGCCCGGCTTGCCGGCGATGGCGTCCGCAAATCCATTACGGGATTCAAGGGCCTCATCGCCGGCAAGCCGGCTCCTACAACAGCATCAGGCGCTGATCTTGAGACCAATCAACCCGGCAATGATCAACGCCACACTGGCCAACCGGAACAGCGCCATGGACTCGCCAAACAGGATAATCCCGGCGATCACCGTGCCCACGGCGCCGACACCGGTCCAGATGGCATAGGCGGTGCCCAGCGGCAACTCCTTCATGGCCAGCCCCAACAGGCCAAGGCTGACGGCCATGGCGGCAATCGTCAGGGCGGTGGGCAGCGGTTTGCTGAAACCATCGGTGTATTTCAGGCCGACGGCCCAGCCAACTTCAAACAGCCCGGCGAAAAACAGAATGACCCAGGACATAAAGACCTTCCTTTTAGAAGTGGGGCCGTCCCCGGATTGAATGCTCAAACGAGTCGCGGGGTCGTCCCCGCGAAGGTGCGTAGAGTGCCGAAAAGCCCGCGTCCGATCAAGTTTCGGCGAGGGCCTTGCGGTCTTCTTTTTCGCTCATCCGGCGGAAATACGTCGACAATAACGCCCCGGAAATATTGTGCCAGACGCTGAACAAGGCGCTGGGTACCGCCGCCAGCGGCGAAAAGTGCACGCTGGCCAGCGCGGCTCCCAACCCCGAGTTCTGCATGCCCACTTCCAGCGCCAACGACTTGCGTTGCGCCAGCGGCAGTTTGAACACATGGCCGGTGAAGTAACCGAGCAAGTAGCCGAAGCTGTTGTGCAGCATCACCACCGCCATGATCAGCAGGCCCGATTCGGCGATCTTCGCCTGGCTCGCTGCGACTACGGCTGCGACGATCAGCACGATGCTGACCACCGATACCAGTGGCAATACCTCAACGGCGTGCCGCACACGAGCCCCCAGCAGGCGTTGGGCTGCTACGCCAAGGACGATAGGCAGCACCACCACTTGCAGGATCGACCAGAACAACTCCATGAACGACACCGGCAGCCAGGCCGAAGCCAGCAGCCAGATCAGCGCTGGCGTCAGCAGCGGGGCGAGGAGGGTGGTGATGGAGGAGATGGCCACCGACAGCGCGAGGTCGCCACGGGCCAGCCAGGTCATGACATTGGAGGAGGTGCCGCTTGGGCAACAACCGACCAGGATCACACCGACGGCGATTTCCGGCGGCAGTTGGAAAACCTGGCACAGCAACCAGGCCACGCTGGGCATGATCACAAACTGTGCGGCCACACCCAGTGCCACACGCCACGGGTGACGAGCGACCTCGGCGAAATCTTCAAGTTTGAGGGTCAACCCCATGCCAAACATCACCAGGCCCAGCAGCGGCACGATGGCGCCTTTGAGGCCGATAAACCAAGTGGGCTGCAGGAACGCAACCACGGCAAAGATCAGCACCCAGTAGGCGAAGGTATTGCCGACGAAGCGGCTCAGGGCGGCGAGTGCACGCATGGGGATGTCCTTATTATTAGAAAAGTAACCAGGGTGGAAACCGGATCAAATGTGGGAGCGGGCTTGCTCGCGAATACGGTGGATCAGTTAACTCATTGCGCGACTGACACACTGCATTCGCGAGCAAGCCCGCTCCCACATTTTGATCTTCACACGGCTTAGATACCTTGCGGGGTCTCTTCACCGCCGAGTGCTTCTACCAGCGCCGGCAGGAAGTCGCCAAAGGTCAGCATCATCAAGGTAAAGCTGGCATCCAGTTGGCCCAGGGCTTCGTCACCGCCGTCCTGTTCAGCCTGGTCTTGCAGCAGGTCTTCGAACTTCAGGCGCTTGACCGTCATCTTGTCGTCGAGCATGAAGGACAATTTGTCCTGCCAGGCCAGGGACAGTTGGGTCACGACTTTGCCGGTGCTCAGGTGCAGCTGGATTTCTTCGCCAGTCAGGTCCTGGCGCTTGCAGCGCACGATACCGCCGTCTTCGTGGGTGTCGCGCAGTTCGCACTCGTCGAGGACGAAGAAGTCATCGGCCGGTTTCTGGGTGGTGACCCAGTCGGTCATGACGGCGGTTGGCGCGGTTTTCACGGTCAGTGGGCGTACCGGCAGGGTGCCGATCACTTCACGCAGGGTCGACAGCAGGTCTTCGGCGCGCTTGGGGCTGGCCGAATTCACCAGGATCAGCCCCTGTTTCGGCGCGATGGCGGCGAAGGTCGACGAGCGACGGATAAAGGCACGTGGCAGGAACGCCTGGATGATTTCATCCTTGATCTGGTCGCGTTCCTTTTTGTAGACCTTGCGCATTTGCTCGGCTTCGATCTCTTCGACCTTTTCCTTCACCGCATCACGCACCACGCTACCCGGCAGGATACGTTCTTCCTTGCGCGCAGCGATCAGCAGGAAGTCACCGCTGACGTGCACCAGGGGCGCGTCTTCACCTTTACCAAAAGGCGCGACGAAACCGTAAGTGGTCAACTCCTGGCTTGCACAAGGGCGCGCCGGTTTGGTGGCCATTGCAGTTTCCAACGCCTCGGCATCAACAGGCAGATCTTGGGTCAGGCGATAGATAAGCAGGTTCTTGAACCACATGGGGTGAGTCTCTCCTTTATACAAAGTGGGGCATTATTCTCTTGATAGCGTCTGAGGCCAACCCTGCCTAAGCCATTGGAAGGGCTGAAAAAAAAGATTTAAGAAAGTGCTTGCCAGACTTGGGGTCGCTCCGTAGAATGCGCGCCACACCGAAACGAAGGGTGATTAGCTCAGCTGGGAGAGCATCTGCCTTACAAGCAGAGGGTCGGCGGTTCGATCCCGTCATCACCCACCATTCGCTTCATGTGTTACGCGCAGCGGTAGTTCAGTCGGTTAGAATACCGGCCTGTCACGCCGGGGGTCGCGGGTTCGAGTCCCGTCCGCTGCGCCATATTCGGTAACCTGGAATGCTGAACGCCAGGTGACCACAGAAAGCCCGCTCATTGAGCGGGCTTTTTGCTGTCTGGGGTTTACCTTCCTGCTTTTTGTAGGAGCGAGCTTGCTCGCGAAGAACCTGAGGGCGCTGTGTTTTTTCAGGATGCGCGCGTCATCGTTGACGATTTTCGCGAGCAAGCTCGCTCCTACAAAATGCCCTTGGTCATTTCCGATGACCGGGGGCGTTTTTTATTGGAGGTTTAGAAGTTCCAGCGCGTGGTGACCATGAAGTTGCGCGGTTCACAGCTATAGAAGCCGATAAGCGCCGGTTTTCAAGGGTGTATGCCGTTGTGGAAAAGATATTTCAAATAAATTGCATTTAAATCAACACATTGCGAAATTTTCGTATATGATGCGTCCCACACCGAAAGTGAAGGGTGATTAGCTCAGCTGGGAGAGCATCTGCCTTACAAGCAGAGGGTCGGCGGTTCGATCCCGTCATCACCCACCATTCGCTTGATGTGTTACGCGCAGCGGTAGTTCAGTCGGTTAGAATACCGGCCTGTCACGCCGGGGGTCGCGGGTTCGAGTCCCGTCCGCTGCGCCATATTCGGTAACCTGGAACGCTGAACGCCAGGTCACCACGCAAAGCCCGCTCACTGAGCGGGCTTTTTTGTGCCTGGGGTTTGCTGTTCTACAACCCCACCAGCCGGTAACCCACCTGCAGTTCGGTAATGAAATACTGTGGCTGCGCCGGATCCACCTCCAGCTTTTGCCGCAAATGCGCCATATGCACCCGTAGATAATGTGCGCGGTCGACGTAATCCAGCCCCCACACTTCCAGCAGCAACTGCCGGTGCGTCAGTACGCGGTTCTGGCCGCGAATCATTGCGCAGAGCAAGCGGTACTCAATGGGCGTCAAGTGTACCGGTTGGCCTGAGCGCCACACTTGATGGGTCGCCAGGTCGACTGCAATCTCGCCAAACGCCACCTTGCTGGTGGCCACCACGGTGCCGGTATGCCCATGCCGGCGCAGTTGGGCGCGGATGCGTGCGAGTAACTCGGGCACGCCGAACGGCTTGGTCAGGTAATCATCGGCACCCGCATCCAGGGCGGCGACTTTCTCTTCTTCACGGTCACGCGCCGACAACACCAGGATCGGCACCGCCAGCCAGCCACGCAGTTCGCTGATCAGTTGCTTGCCATCGCTGTCTGGCAAGCCAAGGTCGACAATCACCAGGTCCGGCTGACGGCTGGCGGCATGGATCAGCGCACGCTTGACGCTGTCGGCCTCGAACACCTGAAAGCCTTCATCTTGCAGGGCTATGCGTACAAAACGGCGGATATTGGCCTCATCTTCAACGATCAGAATGCGTGCAGTGCTCATTAGGGTTCCATGGCAGGCGGGGTGCCTGCGGGTAGCGTGAGGGTGAAATGCATGCCGCCCTTGCGGCCGGGGTTTGCTTCGATATGCCCGCCGTGGGCCTCGACGATGCGCTTGACCAATGCCAGGCCCAGGCCGATGCCGGCCACCGACGATTCCTGCTGGCCGCGCGTGAAGGGCTCAAACAGATTGGCCGGCGCGCAACCGGGGCCGGTGTCGCTGACCTCCAGCACAATGTGCTCGCCGGCCTGGCTGGCGGTCACGCTGATGGTGGTGCCTGGCGGGGTGTATTTGGCGGCGTTGTCCAGCAGGTTGACCAGCACCCGCTCGATCAGCAGCGCGTCGACTTCCACCAGCGGTAAGTTTGCGTCGAGCGTGGTGTGTACGCGGTGTCGCGCCAACGGTTCGCGCAATTGGCGCAGGGCGCTGCCGACGATTTCTTCCAGCAAGTGCCATTGGCGGTTCAGGCGCACGCCGCGCTCTTGCATGCGCGCCATGTCCAGCAGGTTTTCGATCAGCCGCTGCATGGAAGTGGCTTGTTCATGGATGCCGTGCAGCAGCTCGTTCAGTGGCCCCGGCGGGGCGTGGGGCAGGGCGGTCTCGGCGGCGCCAATCAAGGTGGTCAGTGGGGTGCGCAGGTCATGGGAAATCGCCGCGAGCAGGGTGTTGCGCATTTTCTCGCCTTCCATCTGCACCAGGGTGCTTTGCGCCACTTCGACGAAATGCACACGCTCCAGGGCAATCGCCAGTTGGCTCATGCAGGCTTCCAGCAGGCGGCGTTCCTGCGGGTCGTGCAAGCGATCGCGTTGGGCCAACTCCAGCACCAGCACGCCGCGCACGCGCATCGGCGCCTTGAGCGGCAAGTAGCAGCCCTTGGCCGCCGACAAGGTGTCGGTGCCGTGGCCGGCGGGGTGGCCGTGGTCGTAGGTCCATTGCGCGATGCTGTCGTCGATCGGCAGCCCACCGGCGCTCACGCTG